>DALYIW010000238.1:0-13360 GCA_031970155.1 Coleofasciculaceae cyanobacterium CTOTU46601
AAGAAATATTTTCATTTTGCCAGTTGTGAGATAAGAGCTCATGGCGTCTGCCTTGATTTTGGTGGAGTTTACAATAGGCACAAGACTACCAGAGGTAGGTACGTGGTCAAACGCACAAGAGCTAAACTTCTTACAGCAGCAGTGTTTAAGGTTGCCATCCTGTGCCTTTTGTTCTTCTTACAGGTAAGCGGCAACAGCTGGGCGCAACCAGTCCCTTACACTCAGGTTGCCCCTCTGATTGAGAAATTAACTGACAATGATTTTCGGGTTCGCCATGATGCTGCCGATGCTGTAGTGAAAATTGGTTCCCCAGCAGTTCCTTTTCTCATCGAAGCGTTGAAGACTGATAGTAAGCAGGTTCGCTGGCGTGCTGCCTCTGCCTTGGCAGAAATTGGTGCAGAAGCTTCATCAGCAGTCCCCTCACTGATGGTCATGTTGCACGATGAGGATGAATATATTCGTCGGATTGCTGCCTATGCTCTAGGAAAAATAGGTCCACAAGCTTCATCAGCAGTCCCCAATCTCATTGAGGCTTTGCAGGATTCGGATCGAAACCTTCGCATGGTTGCTGCCTATGCCTTAGGGAAAATCGGTTCACAAGCTTCAGTGGCAGTTCCAACTTTAATTGCCACATTACAGAACAAAAATGCAGAAGTTCGATTGAGTGCCGCTACTGCTTTAGGGCGCATTGGTGCAGAAGAGAAAACGGCAGTCCCAGCTTTAATTGCCGCGTTGCAAGACACCGATAAATACGTTCGCCAAGGTGCTGCTGATGCTCTAGGGCGATTTGGTGCGAAAGGAAAAACAGCAGTACCTGCCCTAATCACCGCCTTGCAGGACAAAAATAAATATATTCGTTTGAATGCTGCTTCTGCCTTGGGGCGAATCGGGATAGAAGCTAAACCAGCCATCCCTGCTCTGATTGGCGCATTGCAAGATGAGAAAGTGGAAGTTCGCCGAAATGCTGCCAGCGGACTCGGAGGTATCGCTGGTGTCTTTCAGGATAAAGCACAGACTCTATCAAGCGCGGAATTGGAAAAGGATATATCGGATTTAGAAAAAGCCTTAAAAATTGTACAGAACCCGGAAGGTCAGTTTCCAGAAGAATACATTGCGGTGGTTCGTCGTCCTCTCCAAGCCTTAAAAGCTGAAAAAGAAACTCGTTTATTTGATCGCACTTTTGAATGGATTCTTCAACATAAATGGCTACTGTTAGCAACAAGTTACGTTATCTTTGTGCCCTTGCTCTGGTTAGTACTCCTACGGGTGCGCCCCTTGTGGCTGTTGAAAATTAACGACGCACTAAAACCTTACACGGATGTTCCACTGCCTGTCATCGGGATAAGTGTACCGATTCGATTTGCATTATTTGTTGGTTTTTTTCATTACCACTCTAGAGTGCTAGATGCCTGGGTGGCGGCACATATTAAGTCAGTTCGAGAGGAATTTCAGGAAAAAGATACAGTACGCGATCGCAATGTCTACATCCCAGTCCCCGTCGTCCTAGATCGCGAAACCCTACCACAGCTCACCGCTAGAGATTTACAGACAAAGTTCAAAAAACAGCGAGGCTGCTTGCTAATCTGGGGCGAAGGAGGAGCAGGAAAAACCAGCTTAGCGTGTCAAATCGCCAAGTGGGCTGTATCAGGTGATGAAACAGAACGCCTGTGCGAACACCAGATACTGCCAGTGCTGATTGAGGAAGAACTCGACTGTGAGATAGCCGACAAACAGCCATTCATGGCAGCCATTCGGGGACAATTGCAAGACTTGACGAATGAACCTAACCCAATCTCCGAGGAACTGCTGGAACGCCTCCTGAGGCAGCGGCGGATTTTGGTGATTGTCGATCATCTCTCAGAAATGAGCCAAGCCACGCGCAAAGCAATCCGACCTGAGCTACCAGATTTCTGTGTCAACGCATTAGTAATTACCTCGCGGACAGAAGAAACCCTGGGTCAAGTGACCAAAACTACTCTCCAACCTCTTCGCATTGAGGGCAATCGGCTCTCATCCTTCATGGAAGCGTACTTAACCCAGCGAGGAGAACGCGATCGCTTTACAGATACAGAATTTTTCGACGCCTGTAGCCGACTTTCAGCCATGGTAGGAGCCAGAAACATCACCGTGTTGCTTGCCAAGCTCTACGCTGAACAGCTAATTGTGGCTAAGGATTCCACAGTACTAGGTGTAGGAGTACAAGGTCTTGCACCCCTACCAGATAACATCCCCGATCTGATGCTGAGCTACTTAAATGAACTCAACCGCAGTGTCACAGGAGATAAGTTTGATGATTCACCTGACGGCGATTCTGTGCAGGATAGTTTTGCTTCGCGTACCGTTCAGCAAGATGCTAAAGCGATCGCCTGGGAATGTCTGAAGCAGACTTATCTACCCACTACTGCCAAACGCGAGGATGCGATCGCCGCCCTAGGCGGAGATAATGCAGAAGCTCGCCTCAAGTATCTAGAAGATCGCCTGCGCCTCATCCAAACCATCGGCCCGGCCTTAGACCAAATCCGCTTCTCCCTCGACCCCTTAGCTGAGTATCTCGCTGCTTTACAGTTATTGGAGAATTACGGCAAAAATCAGGGACAATGGCGCAAGTTCCTAGCCCAGGCAGCTGCTATACCAGGAGCACCAACCGCTATCCAAGGTTTCCTACTAGCTGTACGAGATTGTTGTCTGGCTAAGGGGGAACAAGCCAAAGTACCTAGCTTTGTGCCACAAGAACTAGAGAAACAGGCTGGTTTAGCGCTTCCAACCGGACAACCTCAGCTAACTTAGTTATTGGTTGTTTGTTGTTTGTTGTTTGTTGTTTGTTGTTTGTTAAGACTACTTCCTCATCCTAATAACAAATAACAAATTTATTGTTTGCTGATTGTTTGTTATTTGTCAAGACTACTCGCTCATCCTAATAACAAACAACCAACAACCAACAACAAATAACAAAATTTTTAACCAACCTGATTAAAATCTTCCTCAGCAGCATCTTCTTGAGCAGTGGAAGAAGTAAGAGCTTCTGGAGGAACTACAATCCGAAACGTGGAAGTCTTGAATGATTCCTCAAGAGGAACATTAGACACAACTGAGTCTGCTTTGTTGGTGCGTCGTGCCTTCGCAGCTATTCCTACTGCGAGTAGACCGGCTAAGCTAGCTACTCCAGTGCCAGCGATCGCCATTTTTTTGAACATCATTTTTTCAGATTTTAAGTTGGATGTTTCCCCTGAATTGTTCTTCATCTTGCTGAGAGGACAGCCAATTGCCAATAACAAAACACTCGTAAGGGCAGCGGTGGATAAGATAGTTGTCAGTGGTAGCGATCGCTTAAGTTTCATAATGGTCTTTCCTAAAGGATTAATACGTTTGAAAAAATCTCCTGTTTCCCAGGAATGCACAAAACAGAAACATTGAGACAAAAGCACATACTAAACACTTTACTCATCTCACTCCGTTATGCCATTAATAGACAATTGAAAACTCCTATCGTATTGATAAGCTGATTCAATACTTACTCAACCTTCTGGTAGGCGATTGATGACAAAAAGTTTACATTTTTCCCAAGCCTAAAAAATTAGATTAAAATGCTACCCATAATTGGCAGGACTTACGCAGAACCTTTACATGTATGGTTGGCACTGCCCACCCTACTACTAGCAGTAGCGTTTAAATCAGCAATTTGCATAAGTCCTGACTTAGTTATTTGTTGTTAGTTACTTGTTAAGCCATCCAAACAACAAACAACTTATACACATGAAAATTACTCTAAACAGGAGCAAATCTGCCGATTTTTGCTCAGCAACGTCTGTGCATCTGGAGCAACGCTACTGTTAACAGAAGGCTGCTCACTAAGCTGCACAATCGGAATCTGAATAATAAATTCTGTTCCCTGTCCAGGTGCCGATTCACATAGTAATTGACCGCCGTGTTCCGCTACCACAATCTGATAGCTAATGGATAATCCCAAGCCAGTACCTTGACCCACAGGCTTGGTTGTAAAAAAGGGATCAAACAACAGATGCTTTACTCGCTCTGTCATGCCCGGTCCATTGTCAATAATCCGAATAATTACACTCTTTGAATCTTCAGTTGATGCCCCAGTATCTGCAACTTCAGTGCAAATCTGGATACAAGGCGAAGCCTCAGGAGTGAACTGATCTTGTCCTACTTCTTCACTGCTGACTCTATGCGACTCTAGAGCATCGATCGCATTAGCCAGGATATTCATAAAAACTTGGTTAAGCTGCCCAGCATAACACTCTACCAATGGCAGATTACCGTAGTTTTTAATTACCTCAATTTCTTGATGTCCCGGTTTCTTCTTCAGTCGGTGCTGCAAAATTAGTAAAGTGGTGTCGAGACCTTCATGAATATTGACGGGCTTCATTTTTGCTTGATCTAGCCGTGAGAAAGTCTGCAAAGTCGCAACAATATCGCGGATACGTTCGGCTCCCACTTTCATCGACTTCAGTAGTTGGGGTAGATCTTCCACTAAGAAGTTTAAGTCAATGGTATCTATATACTCTTGAATTTCTGGTGCCGGAACTGGGTAGTGCTGCCGATAAAGGTTAATTACCTCAAGTAGATCTTGGATATATTCTCTGGCTGGAGTAAGATTTCCATAAACAAAACTGACTGGATTATTAATCTCGTGAGCAATACCAGCAACCATCATTCCCAAGCTAGACATTTTTTCGCTTTGGACTAACTGACCTTGAGTTTGTTTGAGCTGGTATAAAGTCTGTTTGAGTTGAGTTGCTTTTGCTCTAAGTTGAGCTTCTGAGCGCCGCAGAGCCGCTTCGGCTTTAGAGCGTTCGTGTTGTAGTGAGAGTGCTGCCGCTGCTGCCTTCAATAACTCTACTTCTGATGCTGACCATACCCATGCGTCTCTAGTGTTATCGAAGACAATAAACCCGAAGAACTGATCTTTTACACTCAGGGGCAAGACTAGGAGAGATAAAATCTTCTGCTGCTCTAAAATTAAACGTTCTTGGTGAGGAAATTCCCTGACTTGTCCCTCAATTGTTTCACCCTGGGCTAACCTCCCA
Source organism: Coleofasciculaceae cyanobacterium CTOTU46601 (assembly GCA_031970155.1). Taxonomy (GTDB): domain Bacteria; phylum Cyanobacteriota; class Cyanobacteriia; order Cyanobacteriales; family Coleofasciculaceae; genus DALYIW01. The sequence goes on from DALYIW010000238.1 coordinate 5,049, forward strand.
ATCCAGTGGGGTAAACATTCTTTGTAGGGAAAAATATGGCGCTCGGGCGTGTCTTTTTCGCAGTAGTTTGCAGTAGCACGCCACTGGGCACACTGACTAAGCACCTGCCGATCGCTTGCATCGTGGGTGTTCTCAAACACATAAATGTGGCTGGCTTTACTGGCTTGTCCGAGTAGTCCTAGGATGGAGTTGTAGTAGTTTTCTTCACCTTTGAGCGCTAACAATCGGCGCTGAACTTCTACTAATGCTGCTAAATAGCGTTCGCGCTCTGCTAGTGCTGACTCTGCCAATAGGCGATCGCTCATTTCAGCTTGCAACACTTCATAAGCTTGATTGAGCTCTCTAGTTCGTTCCTCAACTCGTTGTTCTAACTCTTCTTTTGTTCGCTTGCGAACATCTTCCGCCTCCTTGCGTTGGGTAACATCCTGTACCAGAGAAGCAACTTCAAGTACACTGCCGTTTGGCTCAACTAGAGGAATGTTGTACCACTCGCAAAATAAGGTTCTGTCATCTGGCGTACAGTACTCGTTAGTGCTACAGCTTCCCCCTTGAGAGGTCAAAAGATCTTGCCAAAATTGGTTAAACTGCTCTTTTTCACATCCAGGTACCATCAGTTCAGTGGCGTGATGTCCGATGGCTTCGAGCTTGTCATATCCAAAAATCCTCTCGGCGGCAGGGTTCCACTCACTGACTTCACCATCCAATGTCCATACAATCACAGCCAGTGGTGTTTGCTGCACCAGTAGTGATAACCTTTGTTGCGATCGCTTTAGTGCTTCGACTGTTTGCTTGTGTTCAGCAATTTCCTTTTCCAGGGCAAAGTTAGCCGCTTCCAGCTGAGCTGGACTAGGCAACGCTAGCGCCTTCGGCATCAATGGTATCAGCTCTGATGCTGTGTAAAGCGAGACCATAGCGGTAACGGCTTTTACCAAACCCGACAGCCAATAAGCTGGGTACCAAAGTGTCCATATATCCAGTAAATGACCAGTGCCACAGGACACAATAAAAGCACTAAATAAAAGGAAAATTCCCTGAAATGGGACATCCTGACGCCGACGAACAAAATAGATCAGCAGCACGGGAATGGAAAAATAGGCTAGAGCAATCAGGAAGTCCGAGCCAGCATGTAGCCACACTAGTTCGGGCTTCCAGAGGAAGCAATACCCATGAGCCATAAAATTTCCAGAGAAGAAATCTTGTAAAGGTTGCAGCATCTATCTTGTTTACTATTTTTCAATAGATCTATTGCTGATTTTTGTCTTCGTCAGCTTACTTAGGCTTAAGAGCTTTATATTGTTTGTAACAACTAAAGGAAATTGAATTATACTCTTGAGCAAAGATTTATAGCCTAAGAACTACCGATTCAGCCGTAACTACTTACAACTATTTTTCATCTTTCTTCCTCCATATGGCTCAGAATAAATACTGAATTTTTACAGAGAACAGTCAATACTAGATTTTTAATTATTTTTCTTGTATTGCTCTAGTCACAAAATAAAAGAACGTTACATAAAAGAGGAGACTCTGCTGAACTCCTGAGTTTTGGCAAAGTGACAAAGACTCACACTCAGGAGGTTTGGTAGAGTTTTTATAATTGTGTGATGCTGACATACTGAGGCTGAGCTTTGACTCGTTCCAACCAAGCTTGTATAGCAGGAAACCTTCCTAAATCAAACCCACCTTCATCAGCTACATGGGTGTAGGCAAATAACCCAATGTCAGCAATAGTATAGCGTTCACCCACAAAAAAACTGTGAGTTGCTAAGTGTGTTTCCATAACAGTGAGCGCGGCATAACCGGGTTCACGTTTTTGGTTGATAGCGTCTCGATACTCATCCGCCTTACCTAACAGAGAAATCCAAAATCTGGAAGTAGCGATATAAGGCTCATGACTATACTGTTCAAAGAATAACCATTGTAGCACTTGAGCTTTTTCCCAAGAGTCGGTTGGGAGAAACTGAGTATTTTCACTTAGATAAAATAGAATAGCATTAGATTCTGCAAGAAACTTGCCTGGTTCGATTTCTAAGACGGGAATACGACCATTTAGATTTTTATCGATAAATTCTGGGGTTCGGCTTTCCCCTTGAAGGATATTGACTTCTACTCTCTCAAAAGGAATGCCCAGTTGTGTTAATAAAAGACGCACTTTGTAGCAATTTCCGGAAGATGAAAATTCATAAAGGCGAAGCATAGCCTGTCCCTGAATTACTTGAGGTGTTTGTTGTTTGTTATTTGGCTTGCCCGTTCGGACTTCGGCGCGTTCGGTGACCTCAGCGGAACCGTGAGCAGCAGTCGCGCCAGTCGAAGGGCGGTTCCTGAGCTTGCCGAAGGGCGGTTCCTGAGTTTCGACTCTTCGGCCACGCGAGAGAGCATCGCAGGCTCAACTACCGCGCGGCCCAAGGGCCGCTCGTAGCTCTCGCTCATGACCGAAGCCTGAGCTTGCCTGCACTGAGCTTGCCGAAGTGTCGTTGGGTTGTTTGTACAAGCAATTAATAACAAAAACTCGGTTGATGGGTAGCTATCCTTATCATTCTAGAAGGAATAACTTTTCTTCACATTAGTTTCATATTTAATTGGTCAAAACTTTATGAATGGGTTTACAATTTTTTACGTAGATAAGTGAATTTCTACTTTGTAACTGAGATGAAAACCTCCGAAAATTTGAGTCAAAGTGAATATCAAGCGCAGATAGCACAAGTGATAGAGACGCTTCAAAAAGACCTGCCCACGCTGTTTGAAAAAGATATTTCTTACGATATTTATACAAAGGATATTTACTTCCAAGATCCAGTTAATCGATTCAAAGGAAAATTAAACTATCGCATTATCTTTTGGACATTGCGATTTCATGCTCAGTTATTCTTTACAGAAATTTACTTTGATTTGCATGATGTGAATCAGACTGATGAAGATGTGATTAAGGCAATTTGGACGGTTCGTGGTACCTTGCGTCTGCCCTGGAGAGCTCGCGTATTCTTTAATGGTGACTCTACTTACCAACTCACCAAAGATGGTCTAATTTACAATCACCTCGACACTTGGGATCGTAATCCAAGCGAGGTTTTAAAGCAGTTCTTCCGCAAAGGAGAAGACTAATAAAGGATGAAGGATGAGGGATGAAAAACTTTGGGTACAGCACCATTATTTAATTAGGTCGAGAAAAAATAGGCAGTAAATTGGTCGCGGATACCTTCAATAAAGCAATACCAACGTTAATGGAAATACTTAGATTGGACGTGGGTAAAATCGTCAAGCTTGTTTACACACTTGAAAAGTTCACCTAACTCTATCCCTGGATGCCGCCAGAAATATTCCTCGAAAATTAGGTCGCCAACTGTTAATTTTTTGATTCGATTAATTAACTGAATTTAAACCGTTCCACTTCATATCCGCCTCGAACTGCCCGTGCATCCATCCCAGCAATTAATGCCGTAGCTCGCTCCTTAGTGCGTTGTGGCACACCATTGGCTCTTCTCAGTTCTTCGAGGGTTCGCTTTTCCTCTGCTGTGAGCCAGATTCTCAGCCGACATCCCACACACTGATAGACTCCGATTAAATTCTCTTGTTTACATTTTTTCATATACTGGCGTCTATTCACGCCCACCTACTTATCATGTCCGGTTGATTAGTTTTGCCCTAATTAAGTTAGTTTAAAGAAACATTAATTTTAATAGACGATCGCCTCATAAGCAAGTAGTATTCATCGTTGTAAGTGGGTAGCCTAATTTCCTTCAATTACTGACCTTGAGAGAATGTCAACAATCGGAGGAGAACGGAGGAACCAAATTTGGGGCGCATCTCTCATCAATTGAGACAGACACCTTCCAGTCTGAGCCCGTCAGCTAACTCCGTAGGCATTGGGAGGAACAACTTAGACATTAGCTTGATTCAAGCCTTATCCTTAGGGGTCTCCATTAAGGGTATCAATGTCAAAAAAAGCTGTACTAATTATCAGTTTTTTGACCCACCTGATCAACCGTCATCAAGTAAACAGACACTAGGATAATGACTTACAAACACTGGAATCAAGCGCAGAAAAAAGAGTGAAACAGTATTAGCGTTGACTACTCTGACTAGTAAGAGAGCTGTAGATGATGAGATTTTTACTTTTCAGAGATTTGATGAGTCTTTTTTCGGTAAAGTCAAATTGACATTAATCCACTCATCTAATCAAAAGCAAAAACTCTCATTTCAGTGCCTTCGTAACTAATTGTCTTGCAATGGAGTTGGAGTAGATTACGCTTGCTGATTCAAGCTTTTGAAATTCAGAAGCTTCAGCGCTCATAAAAGGTATTTTCTCTACCTTCAATGAGCAGTTCCATTCAAACAAGTCCAGGAATTACTTTAGCGAGTCAGATTCATACTGACGAGATTTTTCTTTCAAGAAGTTAGGAGGAACACATGCCAATCAAAAATCGTGCTTTCTTTAGTTATGTAGACTTTTTTCCTGACAACAAGTACAAGTTAATTGGAGAGTGTGCAGGGAAAAAACTTTTACTAATTGGTAGAGCTAAAGGCTACGGCGATCCAATTGTGGCAACCAGCCAAACTGATGAGCCAAGTCAAGAAGATTTATATGCCTCTGATCTTTATGAGTTGATGAAGTTCAGCCACGAATCAGTTAACGTTACTGGCGGAATTTAGAGTAGTTTTCCAGAGTCATTCGTAGGGGCACGATAATATCGTGCCCTTACCCTGTAGTCGATGCGACTATACATTTTTATTAGTTGGCACAAAAAGGACTCCCTTGAGAAGCGTAAGCCTTTAAGAGAGTCCTTTTGGTGTATTCAAGTGAGTAGAGATTTTAGCGTAGCGGATGTCACGGGAAGGATAAATAGCTCCATCAATAAATAATGGGCTTTAAATAATGAAGATTTCTCATTTTCGACCTCATGAAATGGAGGGGCTACCCTCATCCCTCATCCCTCATCCCTCATCCCTCATCCCTCATCCTTTCTTGATCAAACCCGATTAACCACCGATGACTTTAAACTAGCTGCTAAATCAGTTGGAGTGGGCTGATATACCTCCGGTAGGGGGTGACGCGCCTGAATTAGACTAATTGCACGGGTGACACTCTCGGGTAGAATCACCACTAAACCACCGGCAGTAGCCCTCTCTAGACCAGCGTTAATCGCGTCTGTCTCCTTAAGAATAGTTTCATGAGGACAAGTAGGATTTTCTTGGCTAATGCCCTTAGAGATTAACTCAGCTGCCTCGCCACTGGGACGCCCCCGCAGGTCATCATCTTCTTTAACGATAATCCGGTCAAAGATTTTTGCAGAGAGTCTTCCGAGTTCAACAAAGTCTTCATTGCGGCGATCGCCAGGTCCCCCAACAACCCCAATTCGCTCTCCTGGCCAATTGCGGACAAAACCCCCTAAAGCCTCATAACTAGCAGCATTGTGAGCATAATCCACTAAAGCGTGGTAATGACCCAGATTAAATAAATTCATCCGTCCTGGTGTCTGAGTTGTAGATGCCCGGAACGTTGTCAACGCCGCCCGAATTGCCTCTATCGAGACACCTTGAGCAAAAGCCGCAAGACTGGCTGCTAAAGCATTCGCAATCATAAAGGGTGCCCGTCCCTGTATCGTTACAGGTACATTCACCGCCTGCTCAATCCGCAATGTCCAATCACCTTTGAGGATAGATAAGTAGCCATTCTCATACACCGCTGCCAAACCTCCTTGGCGCGTGTGAGTTTTCAGCAACTCATTATCTGGGTTCATGGAGAAATAAGCGACTTGGCTGTTTACTTGTCCTGCCATCGCCGCAACTAGAGGATCGTCAGCATTGAGAACCGCATAACCATTAGGACTGACCGATTCCACCACTACACTCTTGAGGCGAGCCATCTGTTCAATTGAATCAATGTCTCCAATTCCCAAATGATCAGCTGCGACATTCAAGACGACACCAACGTCACAACTCTCAAACGCCAAACCAGAACGGAGTATCCCGCCACGCGCCGTTTCTAGCACCGCCACCTCGACAGTGGGATCTTTCAAAATCACCTGAGCGCTTTGGGGGCCTGTGGTATCGCCTTTTTCCACCACATGATCGTCAATGTAGATACCATCAGTGGTGGTATATCCGACAACTTGTCCGGTTTGCCTGTAAATGTGGGCAATCAAGCGCGTTGTTGTGGTTTTTCCGTTTGTGCCTGTCAGCGCAATAATTGGAATACGACCTGATTTTCCATTGGGGAACAGCATTTCCATAACTGGAGCCGCGACATTCCGAGGTAGACCAACACTCGGACAGACATGCATCCTAAATCCTGGAGCGGCGTTGACTTCTACAATAACTCCGTCTACATCCCGCAGTGGTTTAGTAATATCGGGGGTTACAACGTCAATACCAGCAATATCCAAACCGATAATTTTAGCAACCCGCTGCGCCAGCCAGATATTTTCTGGGTGGATGTCGTCGGTACGGTCTACAGCAATGCCACCCGTACTGAGATTAGCAGTTGCCCGGAGATAACAAATTTCCCCGCTGGGAAGCACGCTTTCTAAGGTGTACCCCTGCTTGTCTAGCAACGCATAGCTGTTGCGGTCTAGGACAATTTTAGTGAGAACGTTATCATGCCCTTCACCGCGATTTGGGTCAAGGTTGGTCAGGTCTATGAGTTCTTGGACTGTGGACTTGCCATTCCCGATTACATGAGCTGGAATTCGCTCGGCCACGGCCACAAGTTTACCGTTGATGACTAAAACTCGATGGTCACGACCCCGATAGTAGTGTTCAACGATTACTCCTCGTGAGATTTCCCTGGCAACGTCGTAGGCTTTTTCTGCCTCTTCCCAGTTATTGATTTCAATAGTAATCCCCCGTCCGTGATTGCCATCGAGGGGCTTAATCACAATTGGGTAGCCACCTAGGTCTTCAATCGCAGCTTCTAACTCATCTAGGTAGTTAATCACTGCGCCACGCGGCACAGGAACACCAGCATCACGCAAGATTTGTTTAGTGCCTTCCTTGTCGCAAGCCAGCTCAACGCCCAAAATCCCAGAGTGGTCGCTCAAGGTTGCCTGAATTCGCTTTTGGTGGACACCATAGCCTAGCTGAATCATCGCTCTAGCGCTTAGAGGCATCCAGGGAATACCTCTGGCTTCCGCTTCTTTGACAAGAGTTTCTGTACTTGGACCTAAAGCCGCATCGCGAGCCAGATTTTGCAGGTCTTTTAAGTCTTCTTCTAATTCACTTTGGGAGTAAGTGCCAGTGTCAACAAGGCTTTGACATAAACGCACTGCGGCTCTTGCTGCATAGCGACCTGCTTGTTCATCGATGTACTCGATTACGACCTGGTAGACGCCTGGTGTTTTAGTCTCCCTGGTACGACCAAATCCTACCTCCATGCCTGCTAATTCTTGCAGTTCCAAGGCAACATGTTCAATAATGTGCCCCATCATCGTGCCTTGCTTGACGCGGCTGAGGAAACCACCTCGAACACCAGGGGAACAAAAGTGTTCCTCCAGACTCGGTAGCACGGTAAGTAGTCCATCGTAGAAGCCTGGAATCTCGTTAGAGGGTTTTTCTGCCAGTTCCTCTAAATCGAGACGCATGACGACAAGTTTGTGACGTCGAATGCTCCAATAGTTGGGACCGCGTAACGTCTGGATTTTTAGAATTCTCATAGCAACTTTTGAGGATGGTAATTCACAAGATAGGAAATGTTGCCCAAAGCAGCAATTATGGAAAATATGCTTTTACTGCTACTCGGTAGCGCGTGAGCTGAGTGGGGTTTTGAGAGACCTGCCAGAATCCTTCATATTAGGACACAGTTCGCTACTCTTTTTCTTGAGTGCCAAGCCAGTTTTTGAGGCGAGGCGAGGATTGCTGTTGTTCACCGCAGGCTCTGAAAATAGAACCATTGCTAAGACAGCTATATTTGAATGTTATAAAGAGTAGCAGGTGTCTCCATAACAACCAGCATAGAGAAAATTTTCGTTGTATTAAGTAAAAAACCTCATTGAAAGCTGACAAGTTGTAGCTCTATGGAGTCAGACCTCCAACTAATACCCTTGGCGTTGCAGCATGAGGCGCTGGAAACAAACAATAGGTTTGGAGCTGCTTGGTGGATAAATGCTTCATAATTAGGTCGCCTTGCTTAAAGCTTGAACTTCTTGTCGCTAGTGAGGTTTTTAGTTTCAATTTGTTTCTACGTCTTACAATGCTCTTAAACTGTTCACAGTGAACAGTTTTCTGCAAAAGGTAGCGATCGCGTTTGAGACAAGACAACATTCCTACCATGGATAAGGAATAATATCTGTAATGAATCTGACTTTTTGCTGGCTGAATTA
>DALYIW010000239.1:0-13280 GCA_031970155.1 Coleofasciculaceae cyanobacterium CTOTU46601
TTGATCAACTCCGATCAGGAGAGCGACCTGAAGGTCTACGGCGCGGCCTTCCCGGCCACGGCGGCATTCTCGACCGCACCGATAGCTATGTGTTCATTGCACCGCTGGTCTACTACTTTGTCACGCTGCTGCTACCGCTCTTACCGGTTTGACTAACCTTGCCGCAAATCCTCAGTTCCCTGTGAAGCCAGAGGATGCCTGCAAACGCAGCCTACAGCAAGCCCACAAAATGCAGCGACCCATGACCACCACGACCGAACCCGCACCGCCCGCCGCCCACAGCAGGATGGAGTTGCGCACGATGATCCCCGCAAGCGCAATGAAGCCGATCATAGCGATGCGACCATTCCAAACCTCAGCTGAGGTGGTCAAGCCCCATTCCCAACGCTCCTGCGGATACATTTTCACTTGCTTCTGCATCTGCGGCACTTCGTCCAGCTTCAGGTTGGGCCCGTTCACAGCGTTCAGTACCAACTCTGCCAAATCCTCAATAAAGACAGGGTGAGTATTGAGGGCAGGCACCCGCAGAAAGTGATCAACGCCAGACTCTTCAGCTAATTCACGGTATTCAATGTCGATTTCTTCCAGGGTTTCAATGTGCTCCGAGACGAAGCTGACTGGCACCACCAAGAGGGTTTTTACGCCCTCTTCCGCTAATTCCTGGATTGCCTCTTCGGTGTAGGGCTTCAGCCATTCCACTGGTCCAACGCGACTCTGATAAGCCAGCGTGTAGGGATTGGGGCGATTCAGCGTCCGCATAATCAGCTCAGTGCATTCTTCGATTTCCTGCTGATAGGGGTCGCCTGCTTCCTCAACATAACTTTTTGGCACGCCGTGAGCGCTAAAGAAGACATGCACTGCATCAGGGTTGGAAAACTCGTCTACCTCTTGAGCAATTAACTGCGCCATCGCTTGAAGATAGCCTGGTTGCTGGTACCAGGAGGGAATGACGGTGTATTCAAGCGGCTGTTGTGTGGGGTCTTCTTGCCAAATTTTTTCCAAAAGACGGAAGCTGGAACCACTAGTGCTGATTGAAAATTGGGGATATAGGGGGAGAATTACCAGATGTTCAATTCCGTCGCGCTTAATTCGAGCGATCGCTTCTTCTGTGAAAGGATGCCAGTAACGCATTCCTACATAGACTCTGGCATTTTGTCCCTTATTCTGCAATTGTTCTTGGAGAGCCTGAGCCTGCGCTTCGGTGATGTGGCGCAATGGAGAACCACCTCCAATTTGCCGATAGTTTTCTTGCGACTTTTTAGCACGTAGTGTAGAGATTAACCACGCCAGAGGGCTTTGTAGCCAAGAAAAGGGCAGACGAATGATTTCAGGGTCAGAAAACAAATTGTATAGAAAAGGACGGACATCATTTGGCTCATCCGGCCCGCCTAAATTAAGTAATAATACCCCAACACGACCCATAGTAATAACAGTTTCCCAGAACTTTCATATTTGTTACTGATTTTAACAATATATTGTTTTGGTGGTTTGAATTCTCAATAACAAATACACATCTTTACCAGGAAGTGAGCTATGGCAACTATTTTAAGGACTTGGAGTTATCAATACCAGTGGCTATATGATGGAGTCTCTAGACTTGCTGCCCTCAGTGTGGGTGGAGAAGCGCAATTTCACCAGCTCCCTTTACAAGGCTTAACAATTTCTGCTGAATCTCCGGTTTTAGATCTTTGTTGCGGGAGTGGTCAAGCTACTCAATACCTGGTGCAATACTCCCAAGATGTAACAGGTTTGGATATCTCGCCAGTATCGCTAGAACGAGCCAAGCGGAATGTACCTCAAGCCCAGTATGTGGAAGCATTAGCCGAAAAGATGCCGTTTCCTGATGCTCAATTTGATTTGGTGCATACGAGTGTGGCAATGCATGAAATGAAGCCTTCTGTGTTGCGGCAAATTATCAAGGAAGTTTACCGAGTGCTCAAACCAGGAGGTGTGTTTGCGTTGGTGGATTTTCACAAGCCAACAAATTTCCTATTTTGGCCTGGATTATCGCTATTTTTATGGTTATTTGAGACGGAAACGTCCTGGCAGTTGTTGGAAACAGATTTGGTTGGGTTGCTTGAGGAAGTGGGGTTTAGGGTGTGCGATCGCTCTCTACATGCTGGTGGTAGTTTACAGGTGCTCCAGGCTCACAAGTAAAATCACACAAAGCAGCGGGAAGCCCCTTCCTAAAAGGGTTGAGAGGGATAGCCGTCCGCCGCTTTGTTATTGGTTATTAATTGTTTGTCAAAGATACAAATAACTAACAACTAACAACCAATAACCGTCAACACTAAATTTCTTCGTTCTCCATATCAGTATTTGGCTGATCGGAAACTTTACGGTGCTTATCCTCTTTCCACCTTCCTGTTTTGCGTGCTGCGTCTTTCAAAAGATACTCAATCTGGGAGTTGACACTTCTCAACTCATCAGCCGACCATTTCTCAAGTACTTCGTAGAGCTTTAAGTCTAGACGCAGCAAAAACCGTTTCTTCTGGCTCATGTATAAAGGCTACCTGTGTTTACCACAGGCTGGATGTTCTGTTCTGAGGTTAAGACTACTAATAGATTGTTGATCATTGCGGCTTTGCGCTCCTCATCTAACTCTATGATTTGCCGCTCGCTCAACCCCTTTAGTGCTTCATCTACCATCCCCACTGCTCCCTCCACAATTTGCCGCCTTGCATCAATGATTGCTTTGGCTTGTTGACGACGCAGCATTGCTTGTGCAATTTCAGGAGCATAGGCTAAGTGAGTAAGTCTTGCCTCCAACACTTCCACCCCAGCGACTTCGAGTCGAGCTTGCACTTCTTTTTGAAGGGCGCTAGCAATTTCGTCAGGAATCCCCCGAAGTGAAGGGAGCAAAGACTCATCGGGAGTGTCGTAGGGGTAGCGGATTGCTAAGGCTCGAATCGCCGTTTCGGTCTGAGTCTCAATGAACTGCTGGTAGTCATCCACCTCAAATAGAGCCTTGGCTGAGTCTACTATCTGCCAAACTACCACAGCACCAATCTCAATGGGACTACCTTGAGCATCATTGACTTTGAGTTGCTTGCTATTAAAGTTGCGAACTCGTAGAGAAATTTTCCGTCTAGTGACAAAGGGGTTAGTCCACCAGAAGCCTGCCTGACGAACACTACCAACGTAACGCCCTAAAAAAACTAACACTACTGCCTGGTTTGGCTCAACTGTAAAGAACCCCGACACTGACGGAATGACCACCGCAATTAGAATCGCTCCTAACCATGCACCCACCTCGGCGGCTAAATCTCCTAAATCTCCTACTCTGATGCTTCTGCCTAATATCTCTCCCAGTCCTTGTATGACTGACCAAGCCTGCCATCCGCCAAGGCTGGCTAGGGCTAGCACCACGATAAGAGCTACGAAGCCATTGACTTTGAATGCTGGATTTTCTCTGATCCGTTCCATAATCTACTCCAACGATTCGCTTTTTAATATTATTGTGATATCACTCTAAGCTAAAAAAAGCTGCCTGTCCACAAACGATACTGGGAAAGCTGTATGCGTTTACGGATGAGGCATTACCTTCTCTAAGCTGTTCCACATTTAACTTGCATAGTTTAGACGGGCTTTTCGGCCCGTCCCACAAGAGTTTTCAACAGTAGATTGTGCTTGCCTAGACGTGGAACAGCTTAAGCGGTCAAATTCTTAAGCCAAGCCTGTGTTGTTTTGGGCGATCGCAAATGCACTACCTTGAGATGAGCATATTCAGGTTGCTTAAACAAAATGGGATACTGTTCTCGCTTTTTTCGATAAGTAGTCAATGCCCACAGAATAATGGAATCACGGCTAAACATCGTTTGCCATGTCTCTCGGTTTCCATTCCAGAGTTCTTCTTGCGTTACTACTCGCCGAAACGTTCGTCGTACCACACGCCCCATAATTACAGGCAAAGGGTAGTCCAGCCACACCACGGTATCAGCTCGACTCCAAACAATATCGCGTACCTTGCTGTAATTGCCATCAACAACCCACTTGTCACCACTTAGGGAGTGTTCTACACGCTGTCGGAAGACATCAATGGGAGCTTCTGTCCAGTTTGGTTCGTGGTGAAGTGCATCTAGTTCCACTTGAGGAATGGCAAGACATTGCGAAATTTGACGTGCCAAAGTTGTCTTACCGGAGCCAGATGTACCGACTACAGAGATGCGCTGACCACAATTAGAGAGATTTTGGTTCATCTTCGTTGTCTGTTGAGTTGAGCAACTTGTTTTTCTAGTGCTTGTACACGCTCTTTGAGTTCAATCACCAAAGTAGCTAATCGGTCAAACATGGGGTCTGATGAAGAGACTTGCCTTTGTCTAGTGGCTCTAGGGGGAACTTGGGGGGGTCTATTTGGGGTAGGGGTTTGGGAAGGCGATCGCCCACTGAGTTGAGCTAGCTGAGATTCAAGGCGCGTCAGTTGCGATCGCATTTGAAAGTTCTCGCTTTCTAGTCGAGAAATGCGAGATTCCAGAGTAGTTGACGATTGAGCCAGGGTACGGCTAGAAAGAATTACCAATGCAAAAACTAGAGCAAGGCAAATTATCCCAATTTTTTTGCTCATTATTAAACCTGGCTCGGATAGCACAAACAGACAATTGCTGACTCAAAAGCCTAGAATAGCGATGGTAGCAAGGAATTTAGCCATGAGTGTTGTTATCCCTGACGAAATTTTAACTGCAACCCGCATGAGTGAGGCTGAAATGCGTCAAGAAATCGCTATCATGCTTTTTCAAAAAGAGAAGCTCACCCTTGCTCAAGCCAGTCGATTTGCAGGAATACACCGAGTTGCGTTTCAACATCTACTTGCCAGTCGTCACATTCCAGTGCATTACGGGGTCGAAGATTTTGAGCAGGACATTCAAAACCTGCGGGAGATGGGCAGATTGTGATTATTGTCAGTGATACATCACCCATTAACAATCTTGCCGCAATTAACCAGCTTCACCTTCTATATCAACTTTACGAAACAGTTCTCATTCCTGAGGCAGTTTATCGAGAGCTAACTGACCCCAATTTTCCCGTTGCAGGCGCAACCGAAGTACAAACTCTGGATTGGATTCAAACTCGCACTGTTAGCGATCGCACACTCATCGAAGCATTAAGCAACGAACTTGATGTTGGAGAAGCTGAGGCGATCGCTCTAGCCGTTGAAATTCAAGCGGAGCAAGTTTTGATTGATGAACGTCGTGGGCGGCTAGTGGCAGCTAGACTGAACCTCCGATACACAGGAATTTTGGGAATCTTAGTCGAAGCGAAAAGTCAAGGTCTGATCGCTCAGGTAAAGCCTTTGTTGGATGCTTTGGTCAACGAGGCTGGATTTTGGGTTGCAGAACCTTTATACAACAGCGTTTTACAGCTTGTTAACGAAATTGACTGATTCTGATTTTTAGGAGACTATAAGCTCATTTTAGAAATCCTGCTGAACACAGCAGTTCTCTAGAGGAGTGTCAATAGTCAGAGGGAAGGTGAACCAAAAGGTTGTACCTGCTCCAACAGAGCTAATCACGCCAATTTCTCCTCCGTGTGCCATGATGATTTGGCGACAGAGGTACAATCCTAAACCGATGCCACTAAAGTGACGACTGTTGCCACCTCGGTAGTAGAGATCGAAGAGGCGATCGCACTGCTGTTGACTCATTCCTTGCCCATCATCCGCCACTGTACAACGAATTGAATCTTCTTCAAGCGTGGCGTTGAGGGTGAGACTTAATCCAGGCTGATTATGTTTTAGAGCATTAGTAAGCAAGTTTTCAAAGACACGCGATAACTGAGTTGGATCGACATTGATTACTGGTAACTCCTCTGACACCAAATTTGTTAAGGTAGCTTGATGTTTAGTCGCTAGTGGCTCCAAATCTTCAACGAGCCTTTGTATCATTTGACTCAGTTGTACTGGCTCACGGTGGAGGATAAGGCCTTGAACTTCACTAGAATGGGCTTCTAGAAGTGAGTTAATTAAATTGAGTTGGCGATCGCTACTTTGAACCATGCGCTCCAAAAGAGAGCGAGAAAGTGTAACCTCTTCTTCAGCTTGATTCAATAAATTCTTCAACACTAATGAGGTTCCCATAATTGGGGTGCGTAAGTCGTGAGAAAAGGCATGTAAGAAAACATCCTTGGTTTGATAGAGTGCTTGCAGTTCCTGCATTTTTTGCTGCAACTGTGCTGTACGTTCTTCGACTTGACACTCTAAACTAGCATTGAGATTTTGTACTTTTTGGTAGAGTTGAGCTTGGCCAATCGCGATCGCTACTTGTGTTCCTAGTTTTTCTAGCAAGTCTATTTCAAACGGTTGCCACTGACGTGGCCCGCTGCATTGACTGACTGCTAACAGCGCTAGAATCCTGTCGCCCAGCATAATTGGGACACTTAGAAACGCTTTGATTTGGTACTCAAGACAATCTTGTGCGATCGCTGGAGTCAGTTGTCCAGACATAGTATTGTGGATTACTTCGACACGTTCATAGGCAAAGAAGGCACGAAATTCTCTCAGATGCTCTTCATCCCTTGGTTTCCATTGCCCAATAGGATGCCAATTAGGAGCAACTGATTCAGCCACAATCTGAGCATAAGGGTCTTCACCGAAGTTATTAATCAGAATAAACACTCGGTCAGCTTGCAGAAAATGGCGAACTTCCGTCACTGTAGTATTGAGAATTTGTTTGAGTTCTAGGGAATTGCGGATTCGCAAAGCTATTTCTGCTAACAAGCGATCGCGTTGTGCACAGACACGGAGTTGTTCCTCGGTATCGAGGGTTCCAGAAACGAAGTTGCGCTCCTCTTTGAGTTCCTGAGTTAGCCCTCGTAGCTGATTCGTAATCAAGTTAAATGTGGTTGCTAATACTCCCCGTTCGTTGGGACGCTTTAGTTTTACCAAAGTATCGAGATTTCCAGCGCTCATTTCGAGGGTTGTTTGTGTTGTTAAGTGCTGTAATGGCAGGACAATCTGCCGAGAGACCATATTTAATTTAGAGGCAAATGCGATCGCTAGCCATTGGCCTGCACTGATCACGAAAAGTACATTTCGTATCGGAGCATAGGCGTCAGGTATGCTGGTCTGATCAGCTACTTCAGCGGTAGTAAGTATGGTGTCGCTATCTATGGCAGTACAGGCAGCTAGGACTAAAGTTAAAACTACAACGATAATTTTTATTAAAAACACTTGCATATACCTAACTCTTTCGTGAAATCTTGGGACGGCAACGTCGTTCTTGCTAGGAAGAGGTTGGTTTACGACGAAATTGAGTGATTATTGGTGAAAGCGATCGCTCCTTTAAGCGTTGTCCCATTCGCTTTCACCTGAGGCTAGCAGCGAATCAAAGTGAAACATCATGTCACTCAACACCAGTCGGCTATTGTGTGATTATGCAAAGTATTCCTCACTAGTTTTGCCAATCATTCCGCAAACTTAGGTTTTCCAATCAGGACTCGGCGGCAAAGTCACTGGGAAGGATGAAGGCTAGAATAGCTCCATAAATAAATTCAGGGGCTTTAAATAATGAAATTTATTTTGTTTAATCTAATTAAATTTATGTGCTTATACGCTCATCCCTCATCCTTTTTCGGTTAGCACAGTAAATATCAATCGCCCAATTGGATGACCTGGCTGAGTGAAGCGAGGGCGTGGTTGTTTATAGTAATTTGAAAACACACTTACTCATGTGATTTCAAAGGGCACAAAAAGAACATGGCTCGTTTTCTTATAGGTACAATACCTGCTATCGGACATGTCAATCCAGGCTTACCTATTGCTCGCACGCTAGTAGAGCGCGGACATGAAGTGTGGTGGTATACAGGAAAAGGCTTTAAATCTACAGTAGAAGCAACTGGTGCACGCTTCGTCCCAATGAGCACCGGATTAGATTTTTCCGACCCAAAAAGTCTACCTGAATCTTTTATGGAAAAAAAGAAATCTTTAAAAGGGTTAGAAGACTTTAGGTTCGGTCTCAAGCACGCTTTTATTGATTCTGCTGTGGCGCAGCTGAAGGACTTTACTGATATACTGCACGATTTCCCAGCCGATATTCTTTTATGCGATTCGTTATTTCTGGGAGCCTCCTGGGTGCACGAAAAAACAGGGCTACCTTGGGCAGCTTTTCATACGTCTGCATTATTCTTTACCAGTCGTGATACAGCTCCTTTTGGTTTGGGAATACAACCAGATACCTCAGCCCTTGGACATTTGCGTAATCATGTTTTGAACTGGGTGTACCGACGAATTCTGTTGAACGATGTTACCGCTTACTTAGACCAAGTTCGAGGTAGCGTCGGATTATCACCCGAAGGCAAAGATTTTTTTGAGGCTATCTTATCGCCTTTTCTTTTTTTACAAGCAACGGTTCCTGACTTTGAGTACCCCCGAAGTAATTTGCCACCAAGCGTGCATTTTATCGGGCCTTTTTCGCCAGAACCGCCTAGTTCTTTTACACCGCCGGCTTGGTGGGATGAACTGAAGGGCGACCTGCCAGTAGTTCATGTTACTCAGGGCACAGTAGCCACAGATACGAACGATTTAATTGTTCCCACGCTTCAAGCACTTGCCGATGAAGATGTTCTGGTTGTGGCAACTACAGGTGGTCAGCCAATTGAAAGCATAAAACTCGACCCTATCCCAGCAAATGCCAGGATAGAACCGTTTATTCCCCATTACTATCTGCTGCCGCATGTCGATGTCATGGTAACCAATGGTGGGTACAACGGTGTGCAGGTGGCCTTGGCGAATGGTGTACCGTTAGTTGCTGCTGGTCAAACTGAGGACAAGCCAGAGGTATGTGCCAGGGTACAGTGGGCTGGGGTGGGTATTAATCTCAAAACTAAGACGCCTACGCCAACACAAGTAAGAGACGCTGTGAAGGCAATTCTAGCGTGTTCAGATTACCGACAAAAGGCTCAATTTTTGCAAGCAGAGATGGCTCGTTATAACGCACCAACTCTAGCCGTTACCCTTCTTGAGAAGTTAGTCGCAACAAAACAGCCAGTTTTAAGGGACTCAGAGGATGTTTGAGTACAGCTTAAACTAGAGGTAGTCGCTTGCCTCCAACCACTATGACTCTTGCCCAGAATTCCGACGCGATTTCCCCATCGGCAGCATTAGCCCAATCAGAGGATATTATTATTCCACCCGGCGATTTGTGGAGTGATGAACCCCCTTTGGAAAGTGACCTGCATCGAGATCAAATCGAGCTTTTACTAGCTTGCCTGAAGTGGTGGTGGCGAGAACGTACCGACTTCTACGCTACGGGTAATCTCACCATCTACTTCAGCGAAGAACACATCACAACGCGAGACTTTCGAGGCCCAGACTTTTTTGTAGTGCTGGGAGTGGAAAATCGACCTCGTAGAAGCTGGATGCTGTGGGCAGAACAGGGAAAGTATCCCAATGTCATTATTGAATTGCTTTCTAACAGCACGGCCAAAGTTGACAAAGGCTTCAAGAAAACCCTCTATCAAGATACTTTTCGCACGCCAGAATATTTTTGGTTTCATCCAGAAACCTTAGAATTTCAAGGATTTCACCTGATGGGAGGTGAGTACCAACCCCTAGAACCGAATGCAAACGGGTGGTTATGGAGTCAGCAGTTAGAGTTGTTCTTGGGAGTTCACTCTTCACAGCTACGGTTTTTCACTCCAGAGAACCAGTTGGTGCCAACACCAGAGGAGAGAGCTCAAACGGCACAGCAACAGGCTCAAGCAGAACGAACACAAAGGGAACTGGCGCAACAGCAAGTGGAGGAGTTGAGGGCTAGATTAAAGGAGTTAGGTGTTGAGCCGGATGTGCTAGAGCAGTAGTAGTTGGGAGAAGCAGAGCGATCGCACTTTAAGCTGTTATAAAAGCATGTAATAGACCCAGAAGTTCATTAATCGGAGTAAGATATCGGTCTTTGAGATCTATCGAAACTTCCAGATTGGGTGTCAGTGCCAGAAATCGCCAAACTTGACCTGTAGTAACCGAGCCGTAAACCGTTTTAGCACCAATTTTAGGGTCGCGTCGGTTGACTAAAAAAGCTGCATACATAGTGGCAATACATTGAGCCAAACCATCATTAATATTTTCATTTTTTGCTTCAATTACCGTAACAACAGGAGCTTTGATTGCCAGTTTATCAGGGTTAGCAGTGAGTAAAAAATCAACAAATCCATTCAATCCCATACTGGGGTCAACCGTAAAACTTTTACCCGAAAATAAAGAAGCAAAAGGGTTAAGAGTGACAATTTCGCTTAAAATGGGAGCAATTAAATATTCAGAACGAGCTTTTTCAGTATTGATGGCAGTAGCAAGTGGTGTAAATCGTTTTAAGGCTTCAGTTAAAAAATCACTGGGAGCAATTGGCTCAAAATCAACCAATTTTTCAACAGTTATAATCTGACTAATTCCCAAAGGAATTAGTTGTTCAAATGAAATGAAATCGCTGTAAGACATAGCTTTTAAAATTTATAAATTAAATTTTGTTCATACTTCTATTTTAAATGATTCGGGTTGGCGAATGCCTATGGCAGGCTATACGATTGCGCCAAGCGCACCAGCAAAGCTGATCGCACTTCGTCACCTATTCATCTGATTGCCAGACATTATTGACAAGAGGAGTGTGGATGCACTCTTTTTTATTGATAGGTGATCGATAAGAAATGTAGATGCGATCGCTCTTCACCTACCTATCCAGAAATGTGATTTCGGAATCGGCAGCATTGGTCTAATCAGAGGGTATTATTATTCCACTTGATAACAAGGGGAGAGAAATCAGATAATTTTTGAAAATTGGATTAATTTTTAGTAAAGCAGATCGATAATTTTTTACCTGCGTCGCGCCAACCCAGTGTGGCGTATCTTCTACTAAACAACGTCTTTTTAAGGATTGTATGGCTTTTAATAACTCTGTGGGAGGATGAGATATTTCCTGTAAAATTTGGCTTAAAGTAACTGCATCTTCTTGTTTGGAAAAATAATTCATTATTGAAATGAGGAATGTGGATGCGATCGCAGCTTTTTTTATTGATAGGCGATCTGCGCTTCGCTCTTCTCGTGAGAGCTATCGCACTCTTTGTGTGGATGCGATAATTAAATAATATCTTGTAAATTAGATAGCCAGATCTATGACTGAGTTGCTCGGAACAAGCAATTGCCCGCTTGAAAACTCTACCTGCTAACGAACAGGATGCGATCGCAGCGATGATTCTGGAAGAACTGGAAGACGAAATTTGTTGGGATGAAGCATTTAAGCGTTCTAAAGATGCTCTGGCTTTTCTTGCAGGCGAGGCGATGGCTGAATATCGTGCGGGTAAAACTCAAGCATTAGACCCAGAAGCATTTATCATCTGCCTGTGGATTTGGCGGATGATAGTTCAGTCGCCTTGCCCGTTCATCAAGCAACGCTTCTTATTCATCTAAAAAGAGAGACTCTAAATCTCGATACGCACTCACCACCCGGACAATTTCCACTCCTCCTTCAACAATTTGGTATAAAATGACATATCCCATAAGTGGAGTTCCGCGTAAATTAGGTTTTAGTGTGCCATAACTGCGTCCGAGATTAGGAAACTGTGTTAAATGTTGACACTTTTTTTTAAATTCACTAACAAACTTTTCCCCAGCTTCCACGCTCCTAGTGGCAAAGTAATCAAAAATTTCATCTAGATCGGCAAGTGCTTCTGAAGAAATAAAATTTTGACTCACTGTTGCTCCTCACGTAATTTATTCACCTTTCGCTCTAATCGTTCAAACGCAACTTCAAGCGGAAATTTTTCGCCTCGTTCCAGTTGTGCTAGTCCGACTTCTACTTTTTGGCGATTTTCCTCTAGCCACTGTTCGTAACTTATGCTCTGTTCCTCCAACAAGCGTAATGCTGCCTCTATAGCTTGTTCTGGATTGGCAAAAATTCCCCGTTCAATTTGGGATTGGATAAACTGTTCTTGTTCTGGTTTGAGAGTAATATTCATGCTTCTTGTTCCTTTTCTAATTGATGAGTTAGCCTCCTCCAGAGTGCTGTGGGGGCAATAGTTACAGCGCGGTTCAACCACATGACTGAAACCGTTTACATTGAAACTAGCATAATGCCCCTCTTAGTACTTTTTTTGATTGATCGGCGAGCAATGAAGAGTGTGGATGCGATCGCGAAGCGTGCCAGAGGCATTCGCCCTCTGATTCCTGATTATGCAATCTGATCTTCGTTTAGAGGTAAACCGATCTGAGGCTTACAGTCTGTAAACGTCAATGAATCAGGGTCGAGGAAGTCGGCTAGTGCCATCTCCAGTACCATTTCGATGGAGTAGTCAATCTGTTTGGCATAATTCAAATAAGCATCGCGAATGCGCTCCGGTAACACTGCCAACAACATCAATGCGGCATCATGGCTGAGATGCTTCCTATCAGTTTGTGGGAGAGTTTGCATTGTTACGATCTTTTAGTCTCTACGAGGAGATCTCGCATTGTACGGGGGCTGTGTCGCATGAATCAGAATGCTTTCTAGCTCATCTCCCAATTTTAACTTGCCCAGCACAAGCCTCACACTCACCGGAACGGGTGTGTGAGATGAATGCGAGCGAGTCCTTTCATTTGATGAATGACAAACAACAGGCTCAATGCTGCTCAACCCAATCTACGACTCAGGGTTAAACCGCAAATGTTAGGGATAAACCAACCCAAAATAGCATTGTACTGCAACGGTGAGCTAATTAATCGTTAGCTTGCTTAGTCTTTTGATGAAGGAAAACACAGTTATTTTGTTTTTTTCATGAAGTTTGTATAGAGGGTATTGAATCAGATATTAAGATAAAAATAAAATACACTCTAGGAAGGTTAAGCAGGATAATTACTCGGAAAACTCTCAGTTTCATAGTATATTAAGGAGATTTCTACTGAAGTTTATTTGTGGTTTGTCTAGCATTACTCTTGTGTCTTTCCTAAGTGTTAAATCAGGTGCTGCTGTGGCTCAAATGACTGAACAAGTACCCAATTCAATTTAATCTACGCAAACTGAATTGGTGATGAGAAAGATTTAATTCCTAGTAATAATTAAGGACTAGCCAATATGATTAGGGGTACAAGTGGTAACGATACTCTCACAGGCACTAATGCTGGCGACAAGATTCGAGGTGGCTTAGGTGCTGATTATCTCGATGGTAAAGCCGGAGCAGACACTTATGTGTTCAAACGCGGAGATGGACAAGATACCCTCGACGATAGTAGCACTGATGCCAGTGTGGATAAACTAATCTTTTCTGGTACGGGTTTGACTTCAACCAATGCTATTGTCACTCGCATCGGCAGCACTAATGATTTG
>DALYIW010000240.1:0-9217 GCA_031970155.1 Coleofasciculaceae cyanobacterium CTOTU46601
ACTCCCTACTCCCTACTCCCTACTCCCTACTCCCTACTCCCTACTCCCTATTTTCCTAGGAGTTCTCAGAAAGTAGAATTCCTCCTCAAGCACTGAAGTATCTTGCTATTGGGTGATAAGTCACGATCGCAGTTGTAGACTGTTCAGGATAGAGCTGTTCGCTTTCATCCATGTAGAGATTAATGCGGCTACTCCCCAACAACTCCAACTGTTTATACTGATCGTGCATATTCGGACAAGCTGGATAGCCAAAGCTATACCGAGAACCTCGATACCGTTGCGCTAATACATCCCGAATATTATCCGGTTCCTCACTCCCAAAGCCCAACTCCCGACGAATCCGAGCATGTGTCCACTCTGCCAACGCTTCCGCCATCTGCACCGCTAACCCGTGGAAATATAGATAATCGGTGTACTGGTTTGAGTCAAAAAGCTTCTTGGCATATTCTGTCGCAATCTCCCCAACCGTCACCGCCTGCATCGGGAACACATCCACAACACCAGACTCCTTCGGTGCATAAAAATCTGCAATGCACAGACGACGCCCAGAGCGCTGTCTGGGAAACTCAAAGGTAGCAATAGGCTGGAGTCCATCCTGGATAGTATGAGACTCATGCATCACAGCGGAGTCATATATATGTAAAGAATTACCTTCAGCCTGACAGGGGAAATACCCATAAATTACTTGAGGATGCAGCAGATTTTCCTTAACAATACGCTGCTTCAAATCTTCCAGAATTGGGTAAACTTTCTCATGCAAAAACTTATCGTACTCTTCCCGCGATTGCCCTTGAGGTTTGCGAAACTGCCACTGTCCAGCAGTAAGCGCTTGCAAATCCAGATACCAAAATACCTCATCCAACGGGATATCTTCTGGCTGCAATAACTGAGTTCCCCAGAAAGGAGGAGTGGGGCGCTCAATATCTATAGCAACAGCTTCTGAACGTTGAGTATCTACAACGGTTGGTTCACCAGATACTTCTGCTTCCTGTGCTGCCACTACGGATTCTTTATGACCATTTGTTGATGCCCCAATCGTTTCATCTACTTCATTCAAGAATCCTTTTAAATCATCCCAATGATTAGCCGCTTTAGCAGGCATCAATTTATCCATGAAGTGCAAGTCAGAAAAAGCATCTTTGCCATAAACAACCTTACCTTTGTAAGTATTTTGGCAATCTTCATAGACAAATTTGGGAGTCAATGCTGCACCACCTAAAATCACGGGTACAGTGATTCCTCGCTGATTGAAAGTCTCCAGATTGTCTTTCATGAATGCGGTAGATTTCACCAGCAATCCACTCATGGCGATGCAGTCAACTTTATGCTGTTCGTAAGCATCAATAATGTTATCCACTGGCTGCTTGATGCCGAGGTTAATTACCTTGTAGCCATTGTTAGAAAGGATAATATCGACCAGGTTTTTACCAATGTCGTGAACATCGCCTTTAACAGTGGCAATGACTACAGTTCCTTTGGCATTATTACCAGCATCATTCTTTTCCATGAATGGCTCTAAATAAGCCACGGCGGCTTTCATGGTTTCAGCTGATTGCAACACAAAGGGCAGCTGCATTTGACCAGAACCAAAAAGTTCGCCGACTACTTTCATGCCATCTAGGAGAAAGACGTTGATGATTTCGAGGGGTGGATATTTTTCTAAGGCTTTGGCGAGTTGTTCTTCTAATCCAATGCGTTCACCATCAATAATGTGGCGCTTGAGGCGTTCTTCGACGGGGAGGCTATCGTCAGATGAGCGATCGCGTTTCGTCGTTTTTCCTGCAAACAGCGTGGTAAGCTCTGCCAAGGGGTCATAAATGCAAATATCCCCATCAAACTGCCGTTCATCAAAGATTAACTTCCGGCAGACTTCCTGATGTTCTGGCTCAATCTTCGCTAAGGGCAGAATCTTACTCGCGCTGACAATTGCCGCATCCATCCCCGCTTCCATTGCTAAGTGCAAGAACATTGAGTTGAGGACTATCCGCGCCGCTGGGTTCAAGCCGAAGGAAACATTAGAGACGCCCAAGATAACATGACATCCTGGTAATTCTTCTCGGATGCGGCGAATCGATTCAATGGTTGCTTTGCCATTTGCTCTGTCTTCTTCGATACCTGTGGAGATAGGGAGGGCTAGGGTGTCAAAGAAGATTTCGTGGGGGGGAATGCCATATTCTACAGCTTGGTGGTAGGCGCGTTGTGCGATCGCAAATTTCTTATCTGCTGTCCGCGCCATCCCCTCTTCATCAATCGTGCCAATGACTACACCAGCACCGTACTTCTTCGCTAACTCCAGCACCTTAAAGAAACGCTCCTCCCCATCTTCATAGTTCGTAGAGTTCAACAGACACTTACCGCCCGCCACCTTTAACCCCGACTCCATCTTTTCCCATTCTGTGGAGTCCAGCATCAGCGGGAGCGTAACATTTGTTACCAACCGAGATACCAATTCGTGCATATCCCGCACACCATCACGTCCCACATAGTCCACGTTCACGTCAAGGACATGTGCTCCTTCTCGCACCTGCGACTTTGCTAAAGAAACCAGTCCATCCCAATCTTCAGCATTGAGTAAGTCACGGCACTTCTTAGAACCACTAGCATTCAACCGCTCACCCACTATCAGGAACGAGTTATCCTGCTCATAGAGCTGGGCACTATAAATCGACGCTGCCGACGGTTCAAACTGAGGATGTCGCTCTTTGGCTTTGAGAGTTTTGCCAATTTCTGCTAATTGTTGAATATGATCCGGGCGCGTACCGCAACACCCACCAATCACCTGCACGCCCAAATCTTCTACAAAATGCATCAGCGCCATCCGCAGTTCCATCGGCGTCAGCTTATAGTGAGCATGACCTCCAACGTTTTCAGGTAGTCCCGCATTCGGGATACAGGACACAACGAACGGCGAATGCTCCGACAGGAATTTAATATGATCCGCCATCCGGTCGGGTCCCGTGGCACAGTTAAGACCGAGGATATCAATCGGGTAACGCTCCAAAATCGTCAGCGCTGCACCAATTTCAGACCCTAACAGCATTGTGCCTTGAACTTCCATCGTCACCGACACCATCAACGGAAGTCGTGCGCCTTTCTCTTGGAATACCTCTTCAATCCCATTCAGCGCTGCCTTAATTTGCAGAACATCTTGGCAAGTTTCCACAATCAACAAATCAGCACCGCCATCATACAGACCCCTTGCTTGTTCTGCAAAAGAGGCTTGCATCGTGTCAAAGTCAATATGTCCTAGCGTCGGCAGCTTGGTTGTTGGCCCAATTGAACCTGCAACAAACCGAGGTTTCTCAGGGGTGGAATATTCAGCGGCTACGCGCTTTGCTAGTTCAGCAGCCTTCTTGTTAAGAATATAAGCTTGGTCTGCCAAGTCGTACTCGGCTAGAACAATCGACGCACCACCAAAGGTATCTGTTTCAATCACATCTGCCCCAACCTCCAGAAAGCCTCGATGCACTTTCTCAACTGCTTCTGGCTTAGTGATGACTAGGTACTCGTTACAGCCTTCGTAGTGCGCCCCACCAAAGTCTTCTGCTGTCAGATTTTGCGTTTGGAGTGAGCTACCCATTGCGCCATCAAAGACGATGACAGGGCGTTCCGGGCTATGGAGGCGAGTCAGGAAGGGGCTATTCATAGACGGCTGTCTCTAGAGTGAATTGAGTTAGGCTTTGGATGATTAGCTTAATCTATTGTGCAAAATTTCCAGCGTTCAGGAGCGTCGAAACGATGAACGTGCAGACAGCAACCCCATCTAATCCCCCGCAAGAGCAAGTTCGTGCAGAAGCAACAGTTGTTTTGAACGGCGTCAGTTGGCAAACCTTCAAGGCATTAATGGCAGATATTGGGGATAATCGCGCCTGTAGAATTGCTTATGACCAAGGACTATTAGAAATCAGGACGCCACTTCAAGAACATGAAGTACCGAAAGGACTGCTAGAGAGCTTTATTGAAGCAATAGCAGATGAGCTAGAAATTGAGGTAATGAAACTTGGTGCCTTAACTCTTGAGCGAGAAGACTTAACTCGTGCTATTGAGCCTGACTCCTGCTTTTATATTCAGAATGAGTCTTTAGTCAGAAGTAAAAATATCGACTTATCAAATGACCCACCGCCCGATTTAGTTATAGAGTCAGACTATACAAGTTCTTCCTTGAATAAATTCACGATTTATGCCTCACTTGGCGTTCCTGAACTTTGGAGATATCGTCGGCAAACTCTCCAGGTTTATCAACTTGTTGAGGGAAACTATGAACTGAGTGATACAAGTCTGGCTTTTCCCTTCTTGCCTATTGCAGAAATTCCTGGCTTCATCGAGCAAAGTAAAACGATTGGGCAAAGAGCTGCTGTGCGTTTATGGCGATCGCGAATTCGAGAAATCTTACAAAGTGGTGATAAATGAAGGATATAAAACCAATGACACCTCAAGTTTATGCCAATACGGATGATGGATTTATTCGCTTAACAACAGATGAAGTTAGAGAGAATTTGATTGATCTTCTCAGACGAGTGCTGGTGGAACAGAAGCGAATTGTTTTGCAGCGAGCAGGGGAAGAAGTAGCTGCCATCATCCCGAAAAGGGAGTTTGAACGGCTAGACGATTTGATGGCGCAACTCAAACCCAGCCCCTTCACTCCTGAAGAAGAGGAATATTACGAAGATGGAATCCACTGCATATACCCTGATGAAGTTCAAGCTGAATTTGATTACATTCTCGAACAAGTGATGCTCAATGGAGAACTCTTTGGGTTACTGCCCATCGAAAATTTAGGAGGAAAAAAGATTGATATTTTCGCGCCTGTAGCTATCCTCATGTCTATCGATAAATTTTGGATTCCAGAGTATGTAATTCGAGAAAAACAAGGGAAATAAATGATTAAATTAGAAGACTATTTCGACTTTTTAGCTCCTGATGACATTCGGATTAAGGGAACGCGAGTTGGTATAGAAAGTATTCTCTATGAGTACATTCACCGAAAGCTTAGTCCAGAGGAAATTGAACCAAAGTTTCGGACAGTGACATTAGAGCAAGTTTACGCCACGATTCTGTACTATTTGCACAATCGTGAATCGGTCGGTAAATACTTTGCAGATTGGCTGGAATGGAGTCACCAGCAACGTCAAGCACAGGAAATGAATCCTCCTCCGGGAGTGATTCGGTTGCGGGAGCGGATAGCGAAGTATGGACGCGATCCAGAAGTTTACAAAGTACTTCGTGCAAAGGGAATTCTAGGTTCACGCAAAAGCACAACAGGAGTAACTAAAACGAGCCAGGATGATTCTCTATCTGATGGATGAAAATGTCGATCCTATCTACCGAACTCAAATCCTTCAGCGGGAACCTGAGTTGGTAGTTTGGGCAGTTGGAGATGAAGGGACTCCTTCAAAAAGTACACTCGATCCAGATATTCTCATCTGGTGTGAGGAGCATGGCTTTGTTTTAGTTACTAACAATCGAACATCTATGCCACCACATCTAGCTAGTCACTTGGCTCAAGGTCGTCATGTACCGGGAATTTTTATTTTGAATCCTAATATGAGTGTAGGTGAAACGATTGATGAGTTGATTCTGATTGCTTTGGCATCGGAAGATGATGAGTATCAGGATTATATTACTCATCTGCCTCTTCGCTGATAGCAAGTAAGCTAGGTCATCCCCACTCTACAGCTAATGGTTCACAGGATACACTAATGAGTCAGAACTTGGAGGCGATCGCTTGCCAACCTTACCCCGTTGATCATAAAGACTTTAACCCTAACGTAGACCTCCCTTATGGATGTACGACTGAGCATATTCAGCTAGCGATGAATGACTTTATTGATTTTCTGGGTTTCATCAATCAACAGTTGTACACAAGGGGATTAGAACGCTTTGAATCTATGCTTATGCCAGCTAACTTTAGCAGTATAGTCGGTGAATTTATGATTACAGCTATTCCTAAATACTGTTCCAGTCTGGTGAAAAATCAATTTCATAACGGACACCCTGATTTAATTCCTACTGGTTACTTCCCTAATGATGCTGTTCAATACGCTGATGAAGGAATTGAAGTTAAAGCCTCTCGCTATCTGAGAGGATGGCAGGGTCATAACCCCGAAGAAACTTGGCTGATGGTATTTGTATTTGATAGCAACCGCCCTAGTGATCCAGTTAAGGGCATCCAGCCAAAGCCTTTTAGGTTTATTAAAGTTGTCGGCGCGGCGATTACAAAAGCAGATTGGTCTTTCTCTGGTCGCTCGGAAAACAGCCGTCGCACAATTACTGCAAGTGTCACCAATTCAGGCTACCAGAAAATGATGGCAAACTGGATTTATCAGTCCCCTCGGCTACCAGAGAGTTAATTGTTGGTCTTCTATCTTCTCAATTGCTGTTTTCAGCTCATTCTTCTCAGTTAATGCTTTCAAATCAGTTTTTGTCTTAAGTTCTACTAGTTTCGGAATCGCCGTGCGACTCATCTCATAATATTCTTGATAACGCTCAATCCCTATACAACGAACACCCATCGCTTCAGCTGCTGCTACTGTAGAGCCTGACCCCATAAAAGTATCAACAATAATACCTTCACCCAGAGGAAGAGACGCATAAACAACTTGGCGGAGAAAAGATTGAGGTTTGATGCTTGGGTGGTTAGCTATTTTTCGTTCTTGCTGAGGAGTCCTTTCACTTAAGATTACATCATTGAAAGGGTTGCCATCAGGGGTTCTTCTTAGTCCTCCAGTTTGAAATTTTCGCAGGCAATCACTCAACTTCATACCTGATGGAATAGGCTTGCGGAAAATCCCCCACGGCTCATAACATCCTCTGGGCATAGACGAAACATTAGGAAATTCTTGCTCGGCATTTTTGGGGCGATCGCCACCACGAAGCGTTCTCACAAGTCGAATTAATTCCCCTCGAAACTCCAAACCACCCTCAACTAATGCGGCAAAGACTAGCTGAGAAAGAAATGCATTACTAGCAATAAAGACATGACCACCAGGACGCAAGACAGGCACTACTAACTTAGCCCACTCTACAAAAAAACACTTTAAGATTGCTCTTTCTTTCTGGGTAAGTGCCGTAAATCGTGGTAGTGGTGACCGTTGATGTCCATCGAATGAAGGAGGAATTCTCCAAATCCCTCCGTTGCCGTTTTCCCTTTTAACAATTTGCTCGAAATCATATTCTTTTACACCATAAGGTGGATCTGTCACAACTGCGTGAATGCTATTTTCAGGTACTCGCGTCAACCACTCAAAGCAGTCTGCCTGCGCGATCGCACAACTGCCTATTTGCTCTGATGGGTAGTCAAACCCTAACTGGGTCATCACTTCAAGTTGTTCCATTTCACCTTCAAACTACAACAATTGCCAAGATGCCTGTCTACGATTCGATTGGTCAATCCTACTCAAAATTTCGTCTTCCCGATCCTCGGATTGTAGATTCATTGGTGAATCTACTACAACTAGAACCAGGAAGTTCTATAGCCGATATTGGTGCTGGCACAGGAAACTACAGTAGAGCGATCGCAAATCGAGGATATTTTCTCTATGCGGTAGAACCGTCATCGGTCATGCGAGAACAAGCATCAGAACATCCACAAGTCCAATGGATTACCGGATATGCAGAGAATATTCTTTTAGCCACCTCATCTGTTGATGCAGTCATCAGCATTTTAGCTACTCATCACTTTTCTAACCTTGAAAAGGCAGTCAGAGAAATGAACCGGATTGCTAAAACAGGAGCGATCGTTTTTCTAACATTTGACCCCAGAGTTACCAAAAAACTTTGGATTGGTGACTACTTTCCTGTGTATCGAGAATATGACTTCCGCGTATTTCCTCCTTTAAGCGATGTCGTGGCACTAATTCAGGCGAATACTCAAAGAACTGTTGAGGTTTCCCCTTTAATGTTGCCCCATGACTTAATAGATATGTTTGCAGCAGCAGGATGGAGACGACCAGAAATCTATTTGAATCCTGGCGTTCGTTCAGGTATATCAGCTTTAGCTTTAGCTGATGTCAGTGTTGTCAAAAGGGGGGTGAGTCTCCTTGAAGAAGATTTAAACAATGGTCGATGGGATGCCAAATATGGAGAAATACGGAAAATGACAGAAATTGATGCTGGCTACCGTTTCTTGTGTGCCAGGGTTAGATAAAGAATAGACCTCTTGCTCACATTCCCTTTCATCAAATTCTTGGGCAGGCGAGAGGCCTACCTCACAAGAAAAAATGACTTTTGTGGGATGGGTATCTTGCCCGTCCGTTACTATAGACCTCGCCGTAAGCAAAGACGTCTGCAAGATACCAACGACTCTGACTAACTTCAAAAGGGAAGCTCATCATCAGTTTCTCTTTCTACCGTACTCTTAGCCGCCTCTGGTAATTCCACAACAGCAGCAATTAGCTTCCAGCAAGGGTCATCTCCTTCCCAGTCAGGAGGTCGCCAAGGCATACTCAGACTCACGGTTACCAAGCAAGGACTTTGGGGTCGATGCCCTAACTCCAGACGCCTGATAAACACAGGGTCAGTGATGGTTGCAGTCAATCGTTGTCCATTATCTGTCACGATTGAACCTTCCCATTTTTCACCCCCCTCAAATCGCTGACCTGTACTCCTGACTGAGAATGCCACTGCTTTAACCAGTTGCAGTGTGCGTCGCTGTACCATTGGCAGGGATTGCAAGAAACTCACGGTCACATACCGTTGATCATTGTGCAAAATGTATTCTTCTTTACTGCAATACTTATTCAGATATGCGGGTGGCACTTTTCCCACTCGTCGCCATTCTCCAGGCAGTACCGAAAGATTTTCGCATTCAAAGCCAAAGTCTTGCCCAGTTTTAGCTAGCGGAATTTCTAGGACATCGAGTATTGCGGGTTCTGTTCTCCCAATCAGGCGCATTTCTTTAGGGATGCGACCATCAGGCAGACTGGATACGGGACGAATCCATTGACCTTTTAGTGAGTTGATTCCGGCGATGCACCTGTCGCCATGTTTCCAGGAGTTGGCTAGGCAAATAATCTGGGTCATTGCACAGTCATAATTCAGAGGTGATGTATTTTGATAGTTCCCAGTTTTTGACTCAGATATTCTGCAACTAAACGCCGATGGCAGTGATGAGGTGTTGGCTCACTACACAGAAGGCATCCACCATCTAATAGGTCGGGTGAGACTTTTTGCTCAATTTGACGCTCAGTTATTAGTTGTAAAAACTGCTTCTCGTAAG
>DALYIW010000240.1:9227-13253 GCA_031970155.1 Coleofasciculaceae cyanobacterium CTOTU46601
CCAATCCCCGCCATTTTTCTTATAAGCATCTAGGATATCTTTAGTGGGAGCTAACTCTAAAAGATGCACATATTCAATCTGGCAAATTTGCTGTAAGAAATATTCCAAGTCAGTTCGCTTGGTAAATCCTGCTAACTGAGAAACGTTATTTAGTCTTGTATCTATAATTCGTTTAATTCCCGAATCTTTGAGAATTTCAAAGAATTGTTTGGCGCTTTTTTTGGTGAAACCAATTGTGAATAAATTAACTGAGGTTTTCATTGGGACTAATTTTTGTGTCTATATACGCAATCTGTTCACCTTGTAGCTTATAAGCTTGCTTCAGACAATCTTCTCTCGAAAAATTCTCAATAAGAGACTCCTGTATTGGGACTTCCTCAAAGAGAGAAAGCTGTTTTGGTGTTGCTTCATCTAATTGAGACTGATTCAATCCGTGCAATACAAGCAGTCTATCCTCAAGCTGTTCGTGAGACTCTAGATAACCATTGCTTAAGATATGCTGTATCTCTAGATCGAAGTCTCGTAAATGTTGACACACTAAAATAGCTCGATGACAAGTCAGTGGGTCTTTTTCGGCACACATCAAGGAAATTTTGTATTTTTCTGACCCTTTGAGGATACGCTGAATCCCTTGGGAAAATAGTTCAGTCGCGGCAATTTTTTCATAGGAGGCTTTACCATCAACATAACAGCTTTGGTCAGCTGATCTAGCACCTAATTCGTTACCGAGAAACACATACTGAATTCCTGCATCTAATAACGCGGCTTTTAGGGCAGACTGATTGAAGTGAGGTAGGAAACGGCTGTAGGGATGCGATCGCACATCGGCAACAGCAGTGATTCCATGTTGCTGGAGTAATCCAATAAAAGCATCAATACTAAGGTTAGAGTGACCGATTGTGAATAATTCCATGTCAGAGCCATCATAAGCTACCTGTAATTATGCTACCGTCGCTGTTGTCCTTGACAGAGCAAGAAGAGTGATTTCTCTAGAGACTAGGCACTAAAAACTGAGAAGTCTAAATCCCCAATTCTCTTCTTTTTCTTTGTCCACAAGTAAATCCGCACAGCTGCCACCTATTTTTTTTTCTAATTCCACATCTCATTCTCGGTCACAGATTGCCGTAAAGGAGTTATCCTAGAGTGTAGTAATATGTACCTATGAAAACCAAGTTCAACTGAACTTCCAGTCTTCTCCTAAAACAGCTTTTTGACCCACTTCCTACAATTGGCAGGTTAAGCTCGATGTATCTAAAGGCATACATCCCTAAGTACAAGCCTAGAGGTTTAGGCTCTAAGACGGTTGACTTTAGGGAGTCCGAACTAGCACAAGAAGCCTTGCAACAACAGCAGATGCAACAGCCACTGTCATTTGTAGACGCCCTTAACAGCATGGCGCAAATCATTCTGGCAAAGGAAGACGCATTAAAAATCTTGCAAGGGATAACTGATATTCTTGGCAAGACGCTGGCAGTAGATCATTGCCTAATTTATGCGATCGACTTTGAAAAACATCGATCCATTGGTCTGTGTGAATGGCTCAATCCTCAGTGCCATGACTTTAGTCATACCAATACTGTACACAACCTTGAGCTGTTCACTAATGGTTGCCAATATCCGCAAATGTCCCAGGGATGGTTAGAAAGTCACATCGACAGAATCAATCCTTGCCTGAAAGAAGACGATTTGGCAGTTTTACTGCATAAGAAAAGACATATAAAAAGCTTACTGTGGTATCCCTTTTACTTCAGTCAAGAGGGTTATTATCTACTGGTATTCCATCAAATTAGCGAACGACGAACGTGGCAAGAAGAGGAAATCTCGTTCATCAATGCCGCTACCAATCAAGTGAGTATCGCTTTCCAGAAAATACAATTACTTACTGAACGTCAGCAAGCAGAGGAAGCTCTAAACAAAACTAATCAAGAGCTAGAAAATCGAGTAGCAGAACGTACAGTTGAATTACGTAATATCATTGAGCGCTTGCAAAGCCAAAATGCTATGAGCAAAGCTTCTCACAAAGAAACTCAGCAGGTAGAAGAAGCGCTTCAAATCAGCGAACAGCGATTTCGGGCAGTTTTTGAAAAGACCGCGATTGGGATGGGTCTTGTTGATGTAACAGGCAAACTAATCGCGAGTAATCCTGCACTGCACAAAATAATTGGCTACAGTCCAGAAGAGCTTCGTAGCATGACTCTTGCTGATTACACTCATCCCGATGATATAGCCTACGATTTAGCGCTTTACCAGGAACTGTTGGCAGGAAAGCGTGACTATTACCAGATGGAGAAACGCTTTCTTAAAAAGAAGGGTGAGTTGTTTTGGGGACGGCTGACTGTTTCAGCGATCCGATGTACTCAAGGCAAAATTCAGTTCACTTTTGGCACTGTAGAAGACATCAATGAACGCAAGCAGGCAGAGGAAGCCCTTCGTCAGAGTGAAGCCCGGTTCCGGGGGTTTGTAGAAAATGCAAATGACATCATTTATTCCCTGACAGCAGAGGGAATCTTATCCTATGTTTCTCCCAACTGGACTGATATTTTAGGTCATGATGTTTCAGAAATAGAAGGAAAGCCTGTTGCACCATTCCTTCATCCAGAGGACTTGTCAGCTTGTTTATCTATTTTCAACCAAGTAATTAAGACAGGTCAGAAGCAAGCGGGAATTCAATACCGAGTAAAACATCAAGATGGGAGTTGGCGGTGGCACATATCTAACGTATCTGTGTCAAAAGACGCTGATGGTAAAACTCCGCACTTAATAGGTATTGCTCGTGATATTACTGAGTACAAGCAAGCCAATCAAGCTCTAAAAGAATCCGAAGCTCGGTTGAGAGAACAAACGCAACAACTAGAGCAAACGTTGCAAGAACTTCAGCAAACCCAATCTCAACTAATTCACAATGAAAAAATGTCCAGTCTGGGTCAATTGGTAGCTGGTGTAGCTCATGAAATTAATAACCCTGTTACCTTCATCTACGGCAATCTCACTCCAGCTAGTCAATATATCGAGGGTTTATTATATTTATTGACTCTCTATCAACAGCACTACCCCCAGCCAGCAGCAGAAATTCAAGCTGAAAGGGAGGCGATTGATATAGATTTTTTAGTCGAAGATTTGCCCAAAATTCTTTCTTCGATGAAGATGGGGGCAAATCGCATCCGAGAAATTGTCTTATCGTTACGTAACTTTTCTCGTTTAGATGAGGCGGAAATCAAACCTGTTGATATCCATGAAGGACTTGACAATACTCTGCTGATTTTACAAAGTCGCTTCAAAGGAAAACCAGGACAACCAGAAATTCAGCTAATCAAAGAGTATGGCCCTCTACCCAAGGTTGAGTGTTATGCCGGACAGATTAACCAAGTGTTTATGAATATTCTTTCCAATGCAATTGATGCATTAGAGGAGGCGAAAGGCGAAAGGCGAAGGGCTAGAGGCGAGAATTCTTCCTCATTGCCCATTCCTTCTTGCCCCTTGCCTTGGATTCGGATTCGCACTGAAGTAGGGAAAATTAGCAGTAGCGGATTGCCCTCAGGAAATCAGGACTGGGTGACAATCCGAATTGCTGATAACGGACCTGGTATGCCACAAACAGTTAAAGAACGGCTGTTTGACCCTTTTTTTACAACTAAGCCAGTTGGACAAGGAACAGGGCTGGGGTTATCCATTAGCTATCAGATTGTGGTTGAAAAACACGGTGGGCGGCTGTGGTGTGAGTCAGCGCCTGGACAAGGAACAGAGTTTTTTATTGAAATTCCGATTTTTGGGCATAGGGCATAGCTAATCTTCTGGCAGGGAGGAAGTGACTGACTGGTTGCGATCGCCAAACATTTCATCAAAAATTTAAAATAGGGGGTGACACCCCTCATGCCCAAGCGCTATATTGTGAGTAGTAGATGCACCCTGATGATCGGGAGAGTCGCCAAGCGTGGCTCTCTTTTTATTTTTTGGTGGTCAGGAGTCAGGAGTCACTGGGAAGGAGGAAGGATGAAGGATAAAGGATGAATGCGCCAATAGCCCCAT
>DALYIW010000241.1:0-13133 GCA_031970155.1 Coleofasciculaceae cyanobacterium CTOTU46601
TAGTAGGGTGGGCACTGCCCACCCTACATGTAGAGGTTCTGCGTAAGTCCTGTTAGGAAAAAACACTGTCATTTTTTGTGGTGCGCGTAGCTCATAGGGAGTATTGCACCAGTCTCGATCAGCATTGTTGATTTTTCCTCCCCCGACTCCCGACTCCCGACTCCCGACTCCCTATTTCCAAGCTAGAAGGGTGCTTTCAGTGCTTTTCGATAGAATGGTCACGATTAGCATGAAGCGTTAAGGTAATGCAAATACAGTTTCGCGAATTTAACCCCTTTGATTTGTGGATTTGGCTGGAGTTCAGCACGGTTCCCTCTCCCATGGAAAAGGAATACGTTGAAGAAGCTTTCAATTCTTGGTTTTTCTTGGGAAAACTGGGAGGATTTGATGCTGAAAATCTCCAAGTTCAGGATACTGGTCTGGATATAAGCTACATGGACTATGATGAACGGGCAGCAGATAATAGCCTGATGGCGCTCATGCACAATAAAAGTGAGTTTGAGTATGAAGGAACTTGGGGGCGCTGCTGGTTTGACTTAGGGACTAGTGACGCGATCGCACTGGATGTGTTAATCAACGCTCTCCGTCAGCTTTCTAAAGAATATGTCAATATTGAACGCTTAGTCATTGGTGGCGAAAATGAAGATTGGCCGACAAAATCTGACCGTCAGTCCTTTTTCTCTGAAGCTCAGCAGAACTAATGAACCAAGATAATCACATTCGCGTACTTGCACTAGGGTTAATTCGAGATGGCGATCGCACTTTTATCTCAGAAGGTTATGACCCAGTAAAGCAATTGACTTTTTATCGGGCTATGGGAGGCGGCGTAGACTTTGGTGAAACTAGCTATGATGCCTTACAGCGAGAATTTCAAGAAGAAATTCAGGCGGAATTAACTAATATTAAGTACTTAGGCTGTCTGGAAAACTTGTTTACTTTCAACGGTAAGCAGGGTCATGAAATTCTTCAAGTTTATCAGTGTGATTTCGTTGACTCAAAATTTTATCAACTAGAAGAGCTATTTTTTGCTGAAGGAGAGAGAAAGAAAAAAGCCTTGTGGGTTGATATTTCAAAATTCACAAGTGGAGAATTAAAGTTAGTGCCAGAGCCATTCTTGGAGTATTTGACTTAATCAGAAAAAGGTTCACAGGCTCGACTTTCTCGTATTCGATCATCTGTTCCTGGATTGCTGTTAGTTTTGAGTTGGCTAAATGATGTTGAGAAAATTCTCATCCATTCATATGTACAAAGCAGATTACCGGAGGTTACTACAGATGAAAAAAGCGATCGCCTCCGGGTTATCTATGCCAATAGTAGGAGGGCAATATCATTTAGTCAAGAGACTCTAGACTAAAAGGAACAGTCAAAGTCCTCTTATTCTTTGGAAAAATCATGAAACTCAAACTTGTGCCGATGTTGATTGGGGTGATTGCCGTGGCGACTATTACAACGACTCCCCTAGCGGCTTTTGCTCAAGCTTCAAGCCCACAACCTCAACAAACTCAACCAGCTACACCCCGCATCACTCTCAGCGCAGAACAACAAAAGAAATTTGAAGAGTTACAAGCAAGCACTATTTCTCAGATTGAGGCGAAACTTAACCCAGAACAAAAGAAGCAGTATGCTGATGCCAGAGCAAGTGGTGCCACACTAATTCAGTCATTAGGAGCAATTAAAGAAGTCTCCGAATCTCAGAAATCCGAAATTGTAGAGATTTTACAATCTTTTAATACAAAAATAGGAGACATATTAACTCCAGCTCAGAAGGAGCTAATTGAACAGAGTCAGTCTCAGCAGTAATAGGTGTAGACCACCTGCAAGCACAAAGGGGAAAGGAAAAAAGATTCCTTTTCCCTCTTAACTGAATTTGTCAGGACTTACGCAAATTTTTCCTGACGAACCGCCATTTGTAGGGGTGAACGGTCGTTCACCCCTACTGTATGTGGTGTCCATGCGTAATATCATGTCCGGTTGATTAGATCCCGATGTTGGGTCTCGTTCCTCTACCCAACCTACTCATGTCCTAAGCGTTTAATCGGACATGATATAGATCCTAAACATGTCTAACTAAGGCAATGAACCTCGATAAACTGTTTCTAGAGATTCTTTTTCGAGAATGACTTTCTCTCGACGTGGTGGCTTTTTGTTGCCAGGAAAATCGTGAAGCAGAAGATAGAAGCAGGGGATAATAAACAGGGTCAGAAGCGTAGCCAGGGATAAACCAGAAAACACTACGACTCCCAAGGGTTGCAGAAACTCTGACCCTTCCCCAAGTCCTAGCGCCAGCGGAAATAATCCTAAGACTGTGGTAACGGTAGTCATCATAATCGGCCGCAGACGTTGGGGAGCCGCTCTCACGATCGCTGTATATCGATCGACATCTTCCTCCTCACGAATCTGATTAGCCAGCTCGATCATGATAATTCCAATATTGACCACAATCCCCACTAATAGCACCGCACCGACTAGCACTGTGGCACCGATCGCAGTTTTGGTGACATAAAGCCCCAAAAGCCCCCCAGCCAGAGCAAGTGGCACGGTAAACATAATCACCAACGGGTCAATGATTGAGTTGTACTGCACAGCCATCACAATAAACACCAAGAACGCCGCTAATCCTCCCAGAAGTTTAAGGGCGTCTTGCAGCTGCTGATTGGTTTTGCTGGCGTCACTGGGCAACACACTAACACCCTCAGGTAAGTCCAAGTCTGCTAACACGGCGTTAGTTTGGGCGATCGCATCACTCAACGTTGCTCCCTGGGCAAGATTTCCAGCAATCAGAAAAACTTCCCGTTGGTTAATCCGCTGAATTTCACCAGGGGTTTGACCGTTTTCAATCTTGGCAACATCCCCCAGACGAATTTGACGGTTGTCGTTCACCAATATAGGTAACCGTTCTAACTGCCCTGCACGCTGTACGGTAGACTGATTCAGTTGCACTCGAACATCGATCAAGCGTTCTCCCCGTTGCAGCTGAGTAGCGATCGAACCCTCGATCGCTGTCTGGATACTCTCTCCAACTTGCTGTGTGGTTAGACCAAATTGCCCTAAACGTTCCCACTCAGGTCGAATCTGGATTTCTGGTTGCCGCTCATCCGCATTCGGGCGGAAATTAGCGAGAGTGGCTTTCTCATCCAAGGCTTGCAACACTTGACGCCCGGCCTCTTCCAGCTTTTGTGTATCCGTTCCCTGAAGAGCCACATCGACTTCTGCCCCTCGTACTGGCGAGTTAGTTAGAATAATACCCCGCACTTCACCAGGCCTTAGCCGTAGACGAGTTCCTACTAAATTCAGCTTCTCTAACTCTTTACTAACTCGTTGAACAAACGCTTCAATATCACTACCCGGTTTGAGGGAGATTGTGCTGGAACCTCGTAAGGGGTTTTCTGTGGTGTTGCTGCCGAAGAGAAAGCCTCCTGAAGTTGTAAAGACATACTCGGTTTCTGGCTGTTTCAGGAGAATGTCGTCAACGATGCTCATCACTTTTCGGTTAGTTTCCAGGGTGGTGCCAGGAGGAAATTGGGCAGATAGTGTCGCCTGTCCAGTGTTGATACGGGGTAAGATTTCCTGGGGAATCTGACGGGCCATCCAGACGCTGCCTCCACCTAGAACCACCAGAGCGATCGCTACTACTAACAACCGATAACGCAATACCAACCCCAAAGTACGGGCATAGCCGCGAGTAGCATCCTCAAACCTGCGGTTAAACTGTTGCAGCAGCCAAAACTCGTTGATGCGACTCGACCAACGCATGGCCAAAAGGCGCGATGTCAGCATCGGTACTATAGTTACGGCGACTAGCAGTGAGGCAGCGATCGCAAAGCTAATAGTGAGAATTAACTCCCCGAATAGTAACGAAAAGAAGCCACCAATCAACAGGAACGGCAAAACCGATACCAAGTTAGCTCCTGTGGCAGCAACCAAGGCTGATTCTACTTCCTGACTCCGGGAGATAGACTCATCTATAAATTCCTGTGGCGTCAAACGAGGGCGTTTACGCTGCCCTGGAGTCATGCCTGTTCCTTCAGCAATGTTCTCCATGATCACAACGCTTGTGTCGATCGCTTGACCAATCCCCAAAGATAAACCCGCTAAACTAAACAGATTGAGAGACAAGCCAAACAACTTCATCAAGATGATGGCAGAAAGAGTACACAGCGGAATCGTTAAAGAAATAATCAGAGTCTGCCGCAGAGAACCCAAAAATAACAACACCGCTGCTGCTGCCAGTAAGGCTCCAATCAGTCCAGAATTAGTGACATCAGCTAGAGAGTTACGAATGAAGCGAGACTCATCCAGCGTGGCTACTAATTCCATATCTTCTGGAATCACGCCTGACTTCCGCAATTCTTCAATACGTTTTTTAACCCCGTCTACCACACTGATGGTATTCGCATCCGGCTGCTTCTGAATGCTAACTTTAACGGCTGGCTTCCCATCGAGGAAAACAAACACCCGTTGCTCTTCGGTGCCATCAATTACTTCAGCAAAATCTCTCAAGTAGACGCGGCGAGAAGATTGGGATGCAGGGAGTAGAGATTGAGAAGATGCTGCCTCTGTCCCCTGTCCTGTACTAGCTGCTACTTCTAAGGAGAGATTTTGGATTTCTTGAGCATCTTTAAACCGTCCCACAGTACGGGTTAGGGGTTCTGCATCTTGCCCTCGCAAACGCCCACCGGAAACATCTTGGTTGCGCCCTTCGAGTTCATCTAACACAGTAGCCAAGCCGATACCCAGTGTTTGTAGGCGATTGGGGTCAACTTTAACTAGCACTTCTTCTTGGACACCACCAGCGACATCCACCGCCGCTACTCCTGGAATTACGCCAAGTTCACGGCTGAGTTCTTCATCTGCAAACACTCGTAAATCCACATCTCGCAAAGAAGGCGATCGCAACGCCAATTCATAAACAGGCAGCTGGGAAGGGTCAACTTTGAACAAGCGCGGCTGTTCGATGATGTCTGGTAATCTACTTTGGGCACGGTTAAAGGCAGCCGTAGCATCGTTTAATGCTTGGTCAATATCTCCCCCAGGTTGAAAAAACAGGTCTAAACTTACCTGTCCCTCACGAGTTTGAGAATAAACTTGTACCACTCCCTCGGTAGCGCTTAAGCCTTCTTCCAACGGCTTGGTAATTTCTTCAACCGCCACCTCTGGTGAAACTCCAGGCGCAGAGATGCGTACGCCAATTCGAGGATAAGTAATCGACGGCAATAAATCCACCTGAATTTGGGAGAGGAAAAATACCCCCATCACGATGACTGCCAGGGTAAGCATCAGGGTGCCAATGTGGCGGCGAATTGCGATCGCACTGATGCTAAATCCAGATGTCCCAGACTGCTGCATTAACGCTGCTCCTGTTTTTTGGGGGTTTGTGAGAGTACGCTCAAACGCACCGTCTCGCCATCTTTCAAGGGCTTGGCAGTGCGAGCAACAAATTGTTCACCAGCTTGTAACCCTGAAAGAATTTCTACTTGGCCATTGGCACGAGTGCCGAGTTGCACGCGACGAGATTGCACTGTAGCTTGTGCACCTTTACCCGTGAGAACAAACACTGTCCCTTCACTAGATTTTTGATTTTGGCTTCCTTCTCTCGCTGAGGGGAGGGGGGATGTTGAGTTGCGTCCCTGTGTACTTGCGCCTGTGCTCTTGTTCTGGTCTGAGCCAACTAGCGCTGTTTCTGGTATTGTTACGCGGGGTGTTGTCTGAGGAGCAAAGCTTACTCGTGCCAGCAGTCCACTGCCAATTTGATTATTACTATTGGGAATCGTGATTTCTATAGGTAGCTGGCGAGCCGTTGCATCAGCCGCCGGAGAAATGCGAGTCACTTTCCCTGTAATTTCCTTTTTCGCAAAGGCATCCAAACGCACCTGCACGGACTGTCCTACCCGAATCTTTGATAGTTCTAACTCTGACACAGGAACCACCACTTTCACGCTGCTGAAATCTGCCAATCGCAAGACTTCGCCTCCTGGCTGTATCAGATTCCCTGGTTCGCTTACCTTCGCCACAACGACGCCTGTAATTGGAGAGGCTAGCAGGGCGTAGGATTGGCGTTCTTGTGTCTGAGCGATCGCTGCTCGTTGTGCGGCTACTCGACCTTGTGCTGCTGCTACAGCTTGCTGTTCTGTGGCAATTTTGGCTATAGCGGAGCTTAGTTTTTGTTGAGCGGTAGCGGCTTCTGTCTGTGCTATTTCAGCTTGTTGCTGGGCGATGGCACCCGATGAGTAAAGCGATCGCAAACGCGCTGCATCAGCTTGTGCCTGTCGCAGTTCTGCCCTTGCTTGTTCTGCTACTGCCTGAGCATCCCTAACTTGACTTTGAGCGCGGGTTACTTCTGACTGGAGGGCAGCTAGTTCAGCTTGAGCCTGAGTGACACTCGTTACCAGTAAAGAGTCATCCAAACGAGCGAGAATTTGACCCTGTTTTACTCGATCTCCGACATCAGCCTGGAGATTGAGCAGCCGTCCTTCTACCTGAGCACGGAGTGACACTTCCCGAACAGGTTGAGTGCTGCCTGTGTACTCTAAGGGTTCCTGGAGTATGCCTGTCTCGGCGATCGCCACTTCCACCGATGTAGTTCTTCCCCCTCCTGGCGATCGACGAGAACTCGGTTGAGCTTCCGCATCGGCTTTGGGAAATACCCCACACCCTGTTAGATAAGGCAATTGTAAAAAGACACAAAGCAGCACAAACCCGGCAAATTTTTTCCTTTGTCTTGCCACTTGCCATAGCGGGCATTTAGGAGATGGATGTTTTGAATACACGTTTTGCACTCCAATCAGGGCACTATCGGGTTCTACTCCTAATCGGGCAAAGGAGCGGAAGCTAGATTTGTCACTGGACTTTGGCAAGCTTCTAATGATGCGATGAATAGAATCATCCCAAATTTAGACTTTCCTAGTACCGAGTCGGTTCATTTTTTTTTGTAAAATAATATACAAAAATTTCACTTTTGCCAAAGTCTTGTTGAACAAAACAGCCACGGGGAAGAATAAATAGCCCCACAAGTAAATAATGGTGCTTTACCCTCATCCCGGACTAACGTCCCGCAACGCTCGTCATCCTTCATCCTTCCCAATGACTCTCAGCTTCAAGCGATCAGCACCCTCTTAAACAACACTTTTATTGCTAAAAATGTTTATTGTAAGCAGTTGCTTACTTTTATCTTAATTTAGAGATACAAAATTTAATCTCTGCCCTTTGATATAGAAAGGTTAAGCTGGCAATTTCTTTACCTGAAAAGAGTTTTTCTGTCAATACATCAGGACTTACGCATGGACACCACATATGTATAGGGTGAACGGCCGTTCACCCTATACATATGGCCTTTCAAGTAGCCTATACAATTTTTAACCTTTCTGAATATTCTGAAGTTAGTTCTGAATATTCAGA
The DNA here is from genome assembly GCA_031970155.1 of Coleofasciculaceae cyanobacterium CTOTU46601. GTDB lineage: Bacteria > Cyanobacteriota > Cyanobacteriia > Cyanobacteriales > Coleofasciculaceae > DALYIW01. The sequence goes on from DALYIW010000241.1 coordinate 7,396, forward strand.
ACTAAGATTCTGAATATATGAACTTGCAATTTGCTTTCTTATAGGGGATGATCAGATTAGACATTCATTGACAACCCCAAAATTTTGGTTTATATTATGTAAGTTTTGTACTGCCCACGCGCTAAACCTCTCTTGGCTGGGACTTATGAAACTAAATACCCGAAGAATTTTACAACTTATCGTTATCTCGAAGTAGTTAGGTCAAAGTGAGAACCTACCATCGAGGTCATAGGTATAACTGTATGAGAAATTAGGTCTTCAAATCTAAGAAGAGCGAACGAGCAAGATTCCCATTAATTTCTTGAAATCCATCTGAGTGAATGAATGTTGATTAATTTTAGTTCTCTCAGTTAACCACGACTATGCTGACGACAACTACTCACATGAGTATTCTCCTGTTGAGGCTAAGCAAGCAGTTTTGCAAAGATAGCTGTTGCTCAGTCTGTCTCCTAGTGGCTTAATCTTTTTTTTATAGATACTCCCTAGAGAGGTTTATTAAAAAAACATTAGGTCCTTAAGAACGCATCAATTTTTTTGATGCATAAAAGATTTCAAAGTAATACTCACAGGAATTATCCAAATGAGAATTCTAGTAGTTGAGGATGATCGCCGGATTGCTGAACCACTGGCAGACTCCCTCACTAGCCAGCACTATGTTGTTGACATTGCTAGAGATGGTCAACAGGGCTGGGAATATATCGAGGCTTTTGACTATAACTTGCTCCTACTGGACGTGATGCTACCAAAGCTCGATGGCATTAGCCTTTGTCGGCAGTTGCGCTCCAAGGGTTATCAAATGCCCATTCTCCTGTTAACAGCTCGGGATACCACCGCCGATCAAGTTGCTGGGCTAGACGCAGGAGCCGATGATTATGTGGTCAAACCTTATAAGCTGCAAGAGTTATCCGCTCGCTTGCGGGCTTTGCTGCGTCGAGGCGGTGTCTCTTTGCCCACGATACTCCAGTGGAAAAGCTTGTGTCTTGACCCGAATACTTGTGAGGTTACCTACGGAGATTTTCCTTTGCCAGTAACTCCGAAAGAGTATCGTCTTCTGGAACTATTCTTGCGTAATAGCTCCAGCGTGTTGAGCCGCAGTATGATTCTAGAGAACCTGTGGTCTTTTGATGAACCACCAGACGAGGATTCAGTCAAGGCTCACATTAAGCGTTTAAGACAAAAACTAAAAGTAGCCGGAGCGCCTGATGACTTTATTGAGACGGTTTATGGCATGGGTTACCGCCTCAAACGGAATCTATAGTAAAGGGCGGCAGAAATCAGTCTCAGTTTCGGAAGTATGGGGCTGAGCTTGAGCGGATAGGTAGAGCAAAGGAATTATTCGTTAGGTTAATTTCTCTGGTTTTCTTACAACAGGTACATTTCAAATGGCTTTACCTCAACTGAAGGATTTGCTGGGCACAAAGGAGGATACAACTTCATTTGAGTCGAGAACTTTCCCAGCTCTCACTAGCCAAAGCTCTAAAATACAGCGCAAGCGTCTGCTGTTTGCGTATCTAATAGCAATGGCAGCAATCTTTGGCACATCTGCAACAGCGGTATATATTTTCTTTACCCGCAGTCTCAATGAACAGTTGAATCATGAGCTGCTACTCTTAGCTCAGGCGGCTGTTCCGAGTTTAGAGATAGTTAAAACCACAGGGCTGCAAGGCTTAAAGAGCAACTGGGGTGAAAAGCTCCCTTGGCACCATTTCTTTGAACGAGAGCAAGGTCTAGAATGGTTCGACACTAAGGGAAAACTTCTGGCTAAAGAAGGAACTACGTTCCCTGATTTTCCTCTAGCTAAAAGCCTTTTTTCTGTGGCTTTGCAAGAAGACTCCTCAAACAAACTCCAACACAACGGTAGTCTTAGGAGGCCGTATCCAAAGACGGCACGCCTGGAGAACGGTCTGGCAGTTATAGAACAACAGGGCTACATCCGCAGTCTGACTGTTCCTGTGTACATCCATAACCCGAACAAAAAAACGCTGCAACTAGAAGGCTTTATTCGAGCGAGTGAATCTGCCAAGGAAATGGAAGCAGCGTTGAATCAATTCCAAGTGGGGTTGGAGTTAGGAGGAATTACGGCCTTGATTCTCAGTGGCATTACTGGGCTATATCTAGCCCAGCTAGCTGTTGAACCCGTTAAGCAAAGTTTTCAGCGACTAAAACAGTTTACCGCCGATGCCTCCCACGAGCTACGCAATCCCCTAACGGCGATCAGTACCACTGTTGAGGTCATGCAAAGCAATTTAGAAGAAATTAGTCCCTCAGAGGCGAAAAAGCTAGAAATTATTAGCAGCGCTACTGCTCAGTTAACGAATTTAGTAGAAGATCTGCTCTTTTTAGCCCGAACCGATGCCGCATCTGCCCCTGATGGTCTTGATGGGTCACCTATTCCTTTAGATGAAGTGTTAGAGGATGTGGTGGAACGCTTTGAGCTTCAAGCCCAAAGCAAGGGAATTGAGTTCCAGTCTCATTTACAAGCTGGCGTAATTGTCAAGGGTGACGCTAACCAACTGCTCCGTTTGTTTTCCAACCTCGTAGAGAATGCTCTCAAATACACAAAAACAGGAGGAAGGGTGAGGCTTTCATTGGAAAAACGCAGACGGTTTGCCCTTGTCTGTGTAGAGGACACTGGACGAGGCATTCCTTGTGAGTATCTGCCCTTCATATTCCAGCGTTTCTGGCGGGTTGACCAAGTACGGTCTCGACAGAAAGAGGGCGTAGGATTGGGATTAGCGATCGCCCACGCGATCGTCCAACGCCATAATGGGAAAATCAAAGTCAGCAGCAAGGTAGGAGTTGGTAGCTGCTTTCGGGTATATCTACCGTTTGGCTCTAGTTAGAAAACAGTAATCAGTAGTTTCTTCCCAATCACCAATTACCAGTTCTATATTTTGTCCCAAGTTTGTCACCATCCCAGGTCTATACTTAACAACCGTAGCCAGAGGTGCATCTGTGGTTAAGCCTATCAAACCCAAATTCTCTCTCAGCTTTGCCGTTAGCTTCCTCAGCTTTCTATTACCCTTGCTTTTTATCAACAACAGTTGGGCACAAGAGCAGGGACAAAAGCGTACTCACGCTGAGATTGACACATCGTTTGAGATGTTCGAGAACCCCAACCAACACTACTTCAGCCTTAAGTCCCCAAAACGTAGCCCTTCAAAAGCCGTTCCCGCCTCGCTCAAAGTCCACAAGAATCAGGAAAGGCACGTTTTTAGCTGGATTGCTTTAGTTCTGGGAAGTATCGGTCCAGAAGCTGGGGAGATAGTCTTCGCCCTGATTGAAGCCCTTCAGGATGAAGAGGTGGAAGTTCGCCGACGTGCCACCTCTGCCTTGCTAAGTATCGGTGGGAAAGTGAAAGAGGATGCCGTCCCCGCCCTGATTGAAGCCCTCAAGGATGAGGATAGCCAGGTTCGCAGTGGGGCTGCCTATGCTCTGGGAAGTATCGGTTCAGAAGCCCAAGATACTCTCCCTGCCATCATTCCCGCCCTGATTAAGGCTCTCAAAGATGAGGATAGATGCGTTCGCTGCCGTGCCGCCTCAGCCCTAGAAGGTATTGGTGCAAACAGCAAAGAATGCCTCCGGGCTTTGATTGAAGCCCTCAAGGATAAGGAAGACAACGTTCGCATCCATGCCGCCTCAGCCATAGGAAGTATTGGTGCGGAAGCTAAAGAAGCTGTTCCCGCCCTCATTGAAACCCTCAAAGACAAGGGGCGGTTCGTTCGCAGTTTTACTGCCGATGCCCTGGTTCAAATCGCTGAAGATCTTCGCGACAAGAAGGATATGTCATCGATACCAATGTTGCAGACAATCCTAGAAGCCTTGAAGGAAAATGAGGCTGAGTTTGCCGGGAAAATACAGTTTGTACGCAGAAATCTCGAAGCTTTCAACTTTTTGAGTTAGACGATAGAAAGGTAAAGTGCTACAACTGAATGCAACTCGGTATTACGCCTGAACGCTGCCTGTATAGCGTTCGGGCGTAAGTTCTTTTTAGGTAACGACAACAGGTCTATTCATCAGGACTTACGACATGGACACCACATATAGTAGGGGCGTATAGCTATACGCCTTTACTCTCCGGCCGGAGAGCTCTTATATCAAATAGAAAAAAGAATGCGACAAATAGAAGATCCTCCTAAATCCCCCTTAAAAAGCTTCCCCTGCCCTTCATCTGTAGCTCTCCTTAAAGCCAATTGATTATTCCTTGTCTTCCTTGTCTCCCCTACCTACTACGTTTGACCGCAACTTGATATCACTCTCAGGTAGCATTTTTAAAATCTTATATTTTGTCTCAATTTTGTCACTTTTTCGTCCCAACATTGTTACCTCCCTTGACCTAACAATAAGTAAGTTCTGATGAGCTGAAGGGTGAGAATGCCGATGTTTCTTATCAATTAGCCCGTCGATGTATCCGAAACTACTCAACGTCTTTAAAAGAAAAAAGAACTCCCAATGAACAATATTCCTGCCAATGTACTTAATTTTTTTAATCCTGAAAATAAGAGCTGGGTCAGTTTTGACAAGCATTCTCTTCTTTGGGAATTTTAAAATCTTCTACTTTGTCTCGACTTTGAAACTTTTATGTCCCAGGTTTGTCACTTTCAAAAGTTAGTATTAAGGAAGTTCAGAAGAACACAAGGACGAAAACGCTGAGGTTGTTATCAGTTATTTCGCCAGTTGTAACTTCAATTTGCCAATATTTTGAAGAGAAAGAAAGGTAGTCCAATGAACAACATCCATACCAATATTCTGGCAACGTTTAACCAAGAAGAAGCGACTCCAGAAATCGACCTGACAGCTTACGTACACCCCTTGGCAGCCGTCATCGGCAACGTGCATCTCGGTCAAAAGGTAATGGTTGCTCCAGCGGCTTCCGTGCGAGGCGATGAAGGTCAGCCGATTTGGGTGGGCGATTACGCGAATGTTCAAGATTGCGTTGTACTTCACGCTTTAGAAACTCATGTGGGAGGCTTACTGGTACGCGAGACTGTGGTCGAGGTAGACGGTGAGTTCTATGGAGTCTATATCAGCGATCGCGTTTCCCTAGCCCACCAATGCCAGGTACATGGTCCAGCCAAAATCGGCTGTGACACCTTTATCGGAATGCAAGCAATGGTTTTCAAGGCCACGATAGGCAGTAACTGTGTGGTAGAGCCTAAAGCTTTAGTGATGGGAGTAACTATCCCTGACGGGCGGTACGTCCCAGCTGGGGCCACAATTACCAGCCAAGAAGCTGCCGATACTTTGCCCGCGATCGGTCCTGATTACTCGCTCAAAGACCTCAACAAGGCTGTGGTACACGTCAACGTCCAGCTAGCTAGCGGCTACCGGGAAAAAGAAATGATGTCGGTACGAGTCCCCTATACAACCGTAGAATCTTGCCTGTTGCCCTCAATGAAGCGCTAATTTTCCCAGAATGAACCCTTTCCAATTCAGTGAAAGGGTTCAAGCCCACAACACCCAGCTAACTGAGGAAATTGATAATCAAGGAGTGATTTGACTCATGTCAAGCTTAAATCAGATCGGGTTTGGGAACAGTCCTTTGAGTCTTGTGCAACACTGGCTTGAAGCCGTAGAGATTCATAACCCCAAGCTGGCTCGGTTCTTGTGCAAGCTTATTCCTGCACAGTGTCCTTTTGAACGAAACATCGAACTGTTCAAGCACACGGTATTTCACATTCCACCTCTTTGCAAACTCAACACTTTCTACGAGCAACTGGTTAGTCTTCGTTTCAGGT
>DALYIW010000242.1:0-249 GCA_031970155.1 Coleofasciculaceae cyanobacterium CTOTU46601
TGATGGGGGTTTGGAGGCTATAAATCCCGCGCTCTCTCGAAGGGGAGCGTCGGGAGGATGTCACTTTCTTAGTGTGGCAGAGCCTTGGAAAATAGGGTGACCTCAAATACACTTTTTCCTTGAACCATGACCATGAAAGTGTTAGCGCAGCAGAACTCTCGTCCCATCCAATATCTTGTAAGCGTGGGCTGAGCTTAACTGTGGCAAATTATGTTATATAAAACCACCAAGAAAGCCCATACGCTTTAA
>DALYIW010000242.1:260-8443 GCA_031970155.1 Coleofasciculaceae cyanobacterium CTOTU46601
TCTATGGGATCGTCTGCCAGACCCCAAACCAGGGAGTCAGTGGTACGATAAGAAAGTACACATAACGTTGTGTAACAAAGATTAGAGGGATTTTTCATCCCATCAATATCCTTTTAGGAATTCTGGCTTCATGTTTTCCAAGCAAATTACTGAATCAAAGGCATATCAGTGGTTTGAGGAGCGTCTAGAAATCCAAGCCCTCGCTGAAGACGTTACCTCAAAATACGTACCTCCCCACGTTAATATCTTTTACTGCCTGGGTGGGATTACCCTCACTTGCTTCATCATCCAGTTTGCTACTGGATTTGCAATGACCTTTTACTACAGGCCAACTGTTGCTGAGGCGTTTGCCTCCGTGCAGTATTTAATGACTGACGTGAACTTTGGTTGGCTCATCCGCTCCGTTCACCGCTGGTCTGCCAGCATGATGGTGCTGATGATGATTCTGCACATTTTCCGCGTTTACCTGACCGGTGGATTCATAAAGCCTCGCGAACTCACTTGGGTAACGGGCGTCATCCTGGCGGTGATTACCGTTTCCTTCGGTGTGACTGGCTACTCGCTGCCTTGGGACCAAGTCGGTTACTGGGCTGTCAAAATTGTTTCAGGCGTCCCCGAAGCAATTCCCCTAGTCGGTCCGTTAATCTCTGAACTACTTCGCGGTGGTTCAAGCGTCGGTCAAGCGACTCTCACTCGCTACTACAGCGCCCACACCTTTGTTCTGCCCTGGCTAATTGCCGTGTTCATGCTGCTGCACTTTATCATGATTCGCAAGCAAGGCATTTCAGGTCCGTTGTAAATTGCAAGTATTGGTCTGCGACCTGCTGACCTTTGTTGATTCAGGAGAATAATCTAACAATGGCAACTATCAAAAAGCCAGATCTCAACGATCCGAAGTTACGCGAAAAACTTGCCAAGGGGATGGGTCATAACTACTATGGCGAACCCGCTTGGCCAAACGACCTCCTCTATATCTTCCCTGTAGTAATTATGGGGACGATCGCACTATGCATTGGTTTGGCTGTTCTAGACCCAGCCATGGTTGGCGAACCCGCTGACCCCTTTGCCACACCTCTGGAAATCCTCCCAGAATGGTATCTGTATCCCGTTTTCCAAATTCTACGCACTTTACCGAACAAACTGCTCGGAGTTGCGTGCATGGCAGCAGTGCCCCTCGGTCTAATCCTGGTTCCCTTTATTGAGAGCGTTAACAAGTTCCAAAATCCCTTCCGTCGCCCAGTCGCGACTACAGTGTTTTTGGTTGGCACTCTTGTTACCGTCTGGTTAGGCATTGGTGCTACCTTCCCAATTGATAAGTCTCTCACCCTCGGTCTGTTTTAAGACTGTACTGGTTGTTTGACTTAGACGCCTGTTTGTGTCTTAGCTGTGCAAATGTACTGCCAAAAGACAGGAACAGGCGTCAAATTTTTATAAAGTAACGCTGTCCTCGAACCTAATTATTTTTTGGTTATTTATTGTTAGTTTTTTATATTCTTGACAAACAACAAACAACAAACAACAAACAACACTCCTTTTCTTTTCACTTTTACTTTAGCTCTCTGGCGGTCGCGAGGACTAGGCATCGGATTTGGTGCTTTGGGGGCAGCAATTTTTGCCTTTGCCACGGGCTTTGTCACCTTACAGGATATCCCCACTGCCTGGGCGGTTGTCTGGAACGCCAGTTTTACCTTAATTTCCTTAATTGTTATTTCCCTCACCCTGGATGAAGCGGGTTTTTTTCGGTGGTTGGCGCTTCTGGTTGCTCGCGCAGCTATGGGGAATGGACGTGTACTTTTTGCCCTAGTGGTACTCTTGGGGGCATTAGTCAGTGCTGTACTTACTAACTACGGTACTGCCCTAATCTGGACACCCACTGTACTAGAAATCTTGCTGTTGCTGGGTTTTAGTCCAAGAGCAATATTACCCTTTGTGTTTGCTACTGGTTTTATTGCCGATGCCGCCAGCTTACCACTGCCGATCAGCAATCTGGTAAATCTTCTCTCAACAGACATACTGCATATTTCCTTTTTGCGCTATGTCTTGGTGATGGTGCCAGTCAATTTTTTAGCGATCGCCACCAGCTTAGCTGTCTTCTGGTACTACTTTAACCGCCACATTCCGCTCACCTACAACCTTAACCGCTTACCCCTACCCGCCACTGTCATTCGTGACCCTTTGATCTGTCAGTGGAGTTTTGCCATTTTAGGGTTACTGTTCATTGGCTACTGGGTTGCTCAAGCCATCTCTATTCCTGTATCTTTGATTACCGCGATCGCTGCCTTCATCATGCTAGTGTTGGCGCTACGTTGGTCTAACCAAAATACTCATGCTGCGATTCCGGTCGGCAAAGTTTTGCGTCAAGCGCCGTGGCAAATAATTTTGTTGACACCGAGCTTGTATCTTGTTGTTATCGGTTTGCGTAGCACTGGGATTACCACTGTGTTGAGCAACCAGCTAGAGTCGCTATCTATCTGGGGACTGACCCTTTCCACCGTAGGTATTGGCTTTGTAGCAACTCTGCTATCTGGCGTTATGAACAATTTGCCAACGCTCCTCATTAATGCCCAAGTGCTTCAAGAACTCACTGGGATTGACCACGCCGTTCGAGAAGTGATGGTATATGCAAATGTGATTGGTTGCAACATTGGCGCGAAGATTACACCAATCGGCAGCTTATCAACTCTACTTTGGATGAACATCTTAGCTCGTAAAGGATTCCGTATCAGCTGGGTTCAGTATGTTCATATAGCTGTTATTGTGACTTTACCTGTTCTGTTTATTAGCTTGCTGTGTTTAGCCATTTGGTTACCGTGGCTAATTGCATGAAACTTATAAGGAAAATAAAATTCTCCAATCCACAAGTGAACTAATGTTAATAAAGATTTAAGGAATATGAATTACTATGTAATTTGTTAGTCAAATCAAGCAATGGGCTTAAACTAGCTATAAGATTAACAATTTTAATTACTGTAGGGTGTATCTGCTTGCCTCTCAACCGCAGCTTTGGGAAAAGTAACGGTGAACATAGACCAATAGCTGTTTATAGGGCGTTTTTCAGACCGGGTAGCGATCGGGCAAATTAGACTCAACCACTTTGCTGGTACTTTTAGAGTCTCCTAATCGCTTTAGGAAAACAAGGGAGGAGTTGAGTCTAATTAAGCAGGTAAGTAAGTAATGGCAATCCAAGTGGTAGACACCTTAACTTCCAGGAGTCAGGGATGCAATGTAGAGTCAAATCGTTTGACATGTAGCTCTGTGGATAAATTTTTTACACTCACGTTTGAAATGTTTTTTATCGTGGGTTTTGATGGCTATGTCAAGCAAATGAACCCAATGTGCGGGAAGATACTAGGTTTTACAAACCAAGAATTCCTAAGCCAACGGTGGATTGAATTTGTTCATCCAGAAGACCAAGCATCAACCCTTGAGCAGTTGCAAAAACTTACTATAGACACAGACACACTACAGTTTGAAAATCGTGTGCGTTGCCAAGACGGTTCTTACAAATGGCTGATGTGGAATGTCACATCATGCCAGGAGCAGCAATTGACTTACGCGGTGGCTCGTGATAACACCAGTTGTAAACAGGCCGAGGAAGCGCAACGAGAAAGCGAAGAACTTTTCCGCTTGTTGGTTGAAGGCGTCGATGACTGTGCCATTATCATGCTCGACCCACAAGGCTACATTATTAGCTGGAACACAGGGGCTGAACGCATCAAACAATATAAATCTTCAGAGATTATCGGTCAGCATGTCTCCAGCTTTTATAGCAGTGAGGATAGCCAGAGAGGCAAACCTAAGCAAGCATTAGAGATTGCAGCGCGTGAGGGTCGTTTTGAAGATGAAGGGTGGCGAGTCAGGAAGGATGGGTCGCAGTTCTGGGCTAATGTGGTGATTACGACCTTGCGAGACGAAGATGGAAAAATACGTGGCTTTGCCAGGGTAACGCGAGATATCACAGAACGCAAGCTGTCTCAGGAGGCGTTGCAACAAGCCCATGACGAGTTGGAAAAACGTGTTGAAGAGCGTACAGCAGAATTAATACAGACTAATGAACGTCTCAAACAAGAGATTGCCGAGCACGAGAGAACAGAGGCGGCTTTGCGGCAATCAAAAGCTCGATTAAAAGAGCAAGCCAAGCAACTAGAGGCGGAAACACAGCACGCAACAGCGCTATTGCAGCAACTTCAACGAACTCAGACTCAGCTGATTCACACCGAAAAAATGTCGAGTTTAGGGCAGTTGGTTGCTGGTGTTGCTCATGAAATTAATAATCCTGTTGGTTTTATTTACTGCAATCTCGATTATGCGACTTGCTACATCAAAGATTTGATGCGCTTAGTAGAGTTGTTTTGCTTTCATTATCCCAAGCCTGTTGCTCAAATTCAGGCAGAGATGAAAGCGGTTGATTTTGATTTCTTGATGTCAGATTTACCGAAGCTGTTGTCATCAATGAAGGTGGGGGCTAATCGGCTTCGTAAGATTGTTTTATCGTTGCAGAATTTTTTAAGGGCTGAGCAAGTTGAAATCAAGCCGATAGATATTCATGAAGGGATTGACAGTACGTTAATGCTTTTGCAACATCGCTTGAAAGCAACTGATGAGCGTCCAGAAATTACCATTGCCAAAGAGTATGGAGTGGTACCCTTAGTAGAAGGTTATGCAGGGCAGCTCAATCAAGTCTTTATGAATCTGCTCACTAATGCTATTGATGTGTTGGATACGTCTTCTGATGACTGGGACATTCCTCGCAACATCACAATTAGCACTAGTCTTCAGGAAATCAGCAGAGAGATTCCAGATTCTAGGATTGAACAGATAGTTCCTCATGTTGTGATTAAGATTGCTGACAACGGTCCTGGAATTAGTGAGGAGGTTTTTCATAAGTTGTTTGACCCGTTTTTTACGACCAAACCAGTAGGAAAAGGACCGGGTTTAGGGTTGTCGATTAGTTACCAAATTGTTGTAGAAAATCATGGCGGTCAACTGACTTGTACTTCTGAACCTGGGAAAGGCGCAGAGTTTTTAATCGTGATTCCGGTTCAGCAGGAGTATGTTTCATCTAGTCTGTCGTCATGTGCTTAATAGGGAATGCAAATTTCTAACATTTCATTAGGATTTGCAAACCCATTTCCACAAAGGATGGCTTTGTCCTTGCTGACAAATTCGGCTTACCTGTTGCTCCAGACGTTTTTGTTCTTGACGTGGTATTCCTAGTAAAATATTGCGGCTATGCCAGACTAAGACGGAAAGAGTGATACCAATACAAAAAGTAAGACACAGTGCAGGCAGAGGGTTGAAGATAATGCCGTAGCGTAGGGCTGCCCAGGTAAAATGCGATCGCAACAGAGAAATCTCATAGCGCCAACCCCACAAACCCCACGGAGCAAGAGTTACCCAGAGTAGGCTAACAAGTAACCACCGACCATAGATAGTTAGCTGATGTAACCGTCGTACCTGTGCTTTAAAGGTAGGGTCGAGGTTTGACTGCGCGGTGGGAGGGGGCGGGGCGTCTGGCTGATCCATTATGGCAATTGAGGTTAGGTCGTAGCGCTGGATATCCTCTAGATTTCGTCGGCAAGTTTAGTGTCTTCTACCGCAGGAGGGGGTGGGGATTTATCAGTACGTTCTCGCCACCAAGCCAGCAGAGTACTAGCAATGAAAATACTCGAATAAGCACCTGCCGTAAAGCCAACAATTAGACACAGAGCAAAATATTTCAGAGTTTCGCCACCGAATAGGAATATCGAAAATAATGTCAGCAGTACAGTTAATGTTGTATTCAGCGATCGAGTTAGGGTTTGATTAACCGCATCATCAACAACTTGGTCAATGTGCATACCCGGATGCTCCTTGATTACCTCCCTTACTCGGTCATAAATCACCACGGTATCGTTAACCGAGAAACCAATAATCGTCAATATACCAACAACGAAGAGGCTATCGATTTCAACACCTAACAGTAGCCCCAACATGGAGAATATGCCAACGGTGATAAAAACATCGTGGAACAGGGCAACGAAGGCGAAGAAGGCGTAGTCGAACTTGAATCGGAAGGTGAGGTAAATCAGGATACCAGCAAAAGAGAGGATAATCGCCAGTAAGCCAGAGGTAAACAGTTGTTTGCCTAGAGTCGGGCCTACCGTGTCAATTTGGACAGATTTGGGGTCAAAAGCGCCAATCTTTTCGCTTAAGGCAGTTTGCAGTTTAGTTCGTTCAGTGACATCTAAGGTTTTTGTCCTAATCGTTATCCCTGGTTGTTGTCCCCCTTGTTTTTCCAAAACTTGGATGCTGCTGTTACCCAGCCCTTGAGCATCCATCACTTGTCGAACTGCTGTGATGTCGATGGGTTTGTCACAGTTACCGGGTTGTGAGCAATCTAGCTCAACTTGCAGCCGCGTACCGCCGACAAAATCCAGACCTAAACGTAAAGGTGACCTTAGTGTGGCGGTAGAGATCACCATACTGATGATACCAGCGAGAATCAGAGCGGCAGAAACCGTCCACCAAAGCGATCGCTGTTTGATTACATTAAGTTTCATCTTGACCCCTCTCCCTATGATTTCACTGAAGTTGTTGGGATAGGAGCAAATAGTTCAGGTTTCTGGCGTAATCCTGGAAATCCTAAAACCAGCAACAACAGGAATGTGCGACTACAGGTAATGGCGGTAAACATACTAACTACCACCCCCAAAGCCAATGTCAGGGCAAAGCCCTTCACCAATCCTGACCCCAGCCAAAACAGCGCTGCACAAGCAATCACTGTAGTTACGTTACCATCCAAAATACTAGAAAATGCTCGATAAAAGCCCGACTCAACCGATCGATATAAAGTCTTGCCTGTTCGCAACTCTTCTCTCGTCCGCTCAAAAATTAGAACATTAGCATCAACTGCCATACCAATGCTGAGGATAAAACCCGCAATTCCGGGCAAAGTCAATGTCACACCCAACAGGACAAAAACAGCCAGTGTCAGCAGCGAGTAGATAACTAATGCTACATCAGCAATTAAACCTGGAACCCGGTAGTACACGGCCATGAAAATCAATACTAAAGCCAAGCCACCAGCCCCAGCGTAGATACTACGTCGGATACTATCTTGTCCTAAAGTTGCTCCGACTGTGCGGTTTTCCACAATTTCCACAGGTACTGGTAAGGCACCACCTCGCAGCTGTACGGCCAATTCTTTGGAAGACTGGGAGGTAAAGTTACCAGTAATTACGGCATTTCCACCCGTAATCCCAGTTTGGGCAAATTCTGGTCCGACTACGGGAGAGCTAATCAAAGCATTATCCAGGAAAATACCAATAGTACGCCCAGTGCCGGCTAATTCTTTAGTCATTTGGGCAAATTTGTTTCCTCCATCTTGATCAAAGCGGAGACTGACTTCCCAGCCATTACCGGATTGAGTGGGTTGGTAGCCAGCATCTTTGAGGTTTTTGCCGCTTAGATTAATCGGTTCAAATAGTTGGAGGATGGCTTGGTTACTGCGTTCGATCGCGGCTTGATTTTCTGCGATCGCTTTTGTATCCCCAGTCTTTCTCAATTCTGTCTGCTTGAGCAACAGTCCCTGTCGCACTTGTTGTTCAATGGGTAGCTGTGCCTCGGTTCCTGGTTTTTGCTTACGAAAATCTAACTGTGCTGTTCCACCCAGCACCCGTTCTGCCTCTTTCGGGTCATTTACCCCTGGTAATTGTACCAGAATTTGGTCGCCACCAACGGTTTGTACGACTGGTTCTGATACCCCCAGTCCGTTGACCCGGCCTTCAACAACACTTAGAACGGCTTCTAGTTCATTGGCTGTGATTTGCTTAATTTCTGGTGTGGTTTTTACCTGAATGGTCAGTTGTGCCCCTCCTTGCAAGTCCAGTCCCAGCTGGATGGGAATTTTCACCAGCGTTGTGATCGCAGCAATCACAAGAACTACAATCAAGGCTAATACTAAACGTTGTTTTTGCATAACTACGACCCGCCCCAACAAGTGATATGATAAATCTTTTTTAATTTAGGAAGTCTCTTTAGGAGTGCCATGCTTGGCTGAGTGACTTTTAGCTGTTTACAGAATCGATGAAGGGGTTGAAGGTTGAAGGGCTGGAAAGTTGAAAAAACCTGCTCACCTATCAACCTGTCAACCTGTTTGCCCTGAAAACTGATAATCTTAAACCCGTAGAGCCATCATCTTT
>DALYIW010000242.1:8459-13110 GCA_031970155.1 Coleofasciculaceae cyanobacterium CTOTU46601
GTTGCACAATTGTCAGGTTTTCTAGAGTACCGTTGTAAGGGGTGGGAATGTCTTGGGAAGACAGTCGCAGCACGGGTGCATCTAGCTCATCAAATAACCGCTCATTAATTGATGCCGTTAGTTCTGCGCCGATACCACCTGTCTTCATGCATTCTTCTACAATAATTACCCGATGGGTTTTACGTACAGAAGCCCCAATAGTCTCAAAATCTAAAGGCTTGAGAGAAATCAGGTCAATAACCTCCGGGTCAAACCCCTCTTTTTCCAGCTGCTTCATGGCTTGCATGGCATGGTGACGCATCCGGGAGTAGGTAAGGATGGTGACATCTTTGCCCTTTCGGATGACTTCTGCTTTATCGAGGGGCAGCAAGTACTCCTCTTCTGGCAGGTCTTCTTTTAAGTTGTAGAGAAGGACGTGTTCAAAAAACAAAACAGGATTATCGTCGCGTATAGCAGATTTGAGCAGCCCTTTAGCATTGTAGGGTGTTGAACAAGCAACAATTTTTAGACCAGGCACAGCTTGAAAGTAGGCTTCCAATCGCTGAGAGTGTTCAGCACCTAGCTGACGCCCAACGCCGCCGGGCCCACGAATCACCATCGGGATTTTGAAGTTCCCGCCAGAGGTGTAACGTAGCATCCCAGCATTATTGGCAATTTGGTTGAAAGCAAGGAGCAAAAAGCCCATATTCATGCCTTCGATAATTGGTCGTAAACCAGTCATTGCCGCACCGACGGCCAAACCCGTGAAGCTATTTTCGGCAATTGGGGTATCGAGAACCCGCAGTTCACCGTACTTTTCGTACAAATCTTTAGTGACTTTATAGGAACCGCCGTAATGACCGACGTCTTCACCGAGAACAAATACAGCGTCATCGCGTGCCATTTCTTCATCAATGGCGGCGCGTAGGGCATTGAAGAAAAGTGTTTCTGCCATTAATACCTGACTAAATGCGGCAAATGCCATCGTAGCATTGCCTAAGCACGCTAAAAGAAGTTGCCGCTACAGGAAAAAGCCAACGAGTTGGTGAGCTAGAACGCCATATGGCATAACCGAACCTAAAGGGTAGGAAACCATACCCTAAGAGACAGCAACTTCCGCACGATACAATAATGTTCAGAACTTCAGTGTACGGCTCGCAACAGCTGACGCGAGGACTCATTGGTGATTAAATCCTTTCGACAATCGCACTGATTGGACATCCTCTTGTCAGCAGTATATAGGAGAAGTAAAGTCGCAAAGCTGAGTTGGCACCAAAACCGAGAGGAGATAAAAGCACGCATGGGCAAGGTAGTCGGCATTGACCTAGGGACGACAAACTCCGTGGTGGCTGTCATGGAGGGTGGAAAGCCGGTTGTAATTGCCAATGCAGAAGGAATGCGGACGACACCTTCCGTGGTTGGCTTCAGTAAAGAGGGGGAACGCCTAGTTGGACAAATGGCACGTCGCCAAGCCGTACTTAATCCCCAGAATACGTTCTATGGGGTCAAACGGTTCATTGGACGTAAGTATGCTGAACTAAGTGCCGAGTCCAAGCGCGTTGCCTATACGATTCGCCGCGATGAAACTAGTGGCAATGTAAAAGTTCGGTGCCCCCGTTTGCAGAAGGAATTTGCCCCCGAAGAAATTTCAGCGATGGTACTGCGAAAATTAGCAGATGAGGCAAGTCGCTACCTGGGCGAGTCGGTAACGGGTGCCGTAATTACAGTTCCCGCTTACTTCAATGACTCTCAGCGGCAGGCAACGAAAGACGCCGGAAGAATTGCTGGTTTAGAAGTTTTACGGATTCTCAATGAACCAACAGCAGCATCTTTAGCCTATGGATTGGATCGCAAAGAAAGCGAGACAATTCTGGTATTTGACTTAGGAGGTGGTACGTTCGATGTATCAATCCTGGAAGTCGGAGATGGGGTGTTTGAGGTAAAGTCCACCAGTGGCGATACCCAACTGGGCGGCAATGATTTCGACCGAAAAATTGTTGACTGGTTAGCAGAGCAATTTTTGGAAAGCGAACAGGTAGACCTAAGGCGCGAACGCCAAGCCCTGCAACGCCTTTTTGAAGCCGCAGAAAAAGCGAAAATTGAGCTTTCAGGGGTGAGCGTTACAGACATCAATTTGCCGTTTATTACGGCGACAGAGGATGGCCCAAAGCATTTAGAAACAAGGCTGACTCGCGCTCAGTTTGAAGGTTTATGTGGAGACCTTTTAAGTCGGTTGCGCCGCCCTCTAAAGCGTGCTCTTTCAGACGCAGGTATGAGTCCAGTTCAAATCGATGAAGTGGTGTTGGTGGGCGGCGGCACACGGATGCCCATGGTGCAAGAACTCGTGCGAAGCTTCATTGACAAAGAACCCAATCAGAACGTTAATCCTGATGAAGTAGTGGCAGTTGGAGCAGCAATTCAGGCGGGAATTCTGACAAGTGAAGTTAAAGATGTCCTATTGCTGGATGTGACGCCGTTGTCTTTGGGACTAGAAACCATTGGTGGTGTTATGAAGAAGCTTATTCCCCGGAACACTACTATCCCGGTACGTCGATCTGATATTTTCTCGACCGCTGAAAGCAATCAAACTCTGGTAGAAATTCACGTTCTACAAGGCGAACGGGAAATGGCATCAGATAACAAGTCTCTGGGGCGGTTTAAGCTGACTGGTATCCCCCCGGCACCACGAGGAGTCCCCCAAGTAAAGGTGGATTTTGATATAGATGCTAATGGGATTTTGCAGGTTACGGCTTTAGATAAAACCACTGGCCGAGAACAGAGTGTTACGATTCAAGAAGCTTCTACTCTGAGTGAGTCGGAAGTGAACCAGATGATTCGCGAGGCAGAAAAATTTGCCCAGATTGACCGAGAACGGCGCGAACGGGTGGAGAAGCGCAATCGGGCTGAGACGTTGGCAAATCAAGCGGAACAGCAACTTAAAGAGGTAGCGCTAGATTTTGGTACGCAGTTTGCTAGTGGTCATCGACGCCGGATTGAAGCCTTAGTGCAGGAAGTGCGTCAAGCCGTCAAGCGTGATGATGACCGCGCCATTGACCGAGCACAGTCTGATCTTCAAGATGCTGTGTATGAGCTCAAGCGAGAGGTGCGACTGCAATACACTGAAGATGACGAGGATGACATTTTTGGCTCAATTCGTCGTACCTTAACTGGAGAGAATGACAGGGATAGGGATAGGGATAGAGATAGAGATAGGGATCGCTTTTGGGAACGTGATGACCGTCGCGATTCTTATGGAATTGGAGGTAGTCGATCGCCACGAGAGCGACCACGCCGCGCTCCATTAGAGAATGATTGGGATGATGACGATGATGACTGGTTTTAAGGGGTGCGATCTGTGCTTCGCGATCGCTGTGGGTAGGCGACCAAAGTGCGATCGCGCGATCTTTCCGGCAATTTCCCATTTGATAAAACAGCCTCCCCACCCCCTCAAACCCCCTACTGAGAATAGATTGCTAGTTAGACACCCACAACCTAGCGCCCACAACACACAATGAAAACATCTCTTCCCCAACTCCCCACTCCCCACTCCCTACTCCCTACTCCCTATTTAGATTAGAAGAATCGCTAAGTGCTAATTCTATGCAAAACTTTCGGAACTATTACGAGATTTTGGGAGTGTCCACCGAGGCATCCAGCGACGAAATCAAGAAGGTTTTTCGGCGCTTGGCTAGGAAGTATCACCCCGATCTAAATCCGGGAGACAAAGCAGCAGAGGAAAAGTTTAAAGATATCGGTGAAGCTTATGAGGTGCTATCTGATCCAAATAAGCGATCGCAATACGACCAATTCAGCAGATTTTTGAAGAAAAATCGGAAAGCTACTAAAGCGCCCAATTTTAGAACCTCTGGCGATAACCTAAATGATACATTTCGCCGCAACGGAACGGGTCGTAGCTCCACACAGGAGGTTGATTATAGCCAATTTGGAGACTTTAACAGTTTTGTCGATCAGCTCTTAGGAAAACGGGAAGGAAAGGCAACAGCAACAACTCCCGGACGTTCTAGCGTGCGAGTCAACTCATCTGATGCTTTTCGACCTGGTACAACAAAAACAGCCTACACTGTTAATCCTCGCCCCAATCCTAAAGATATCGAGGCTCGACTAACATTACCTTTGGAAAAAGCTTATGAAGGAGGGCGACAGCGAATTCGCCTAGAAGATGGACGTTCTTTGGAAGTTGAGCTACCTTCTGGGATGGTCACAGGTCAACGTGTGAGATTAAAAGGTCAAGGTATCGACGGCGGCAACCTATACCTGAAAATCACAGTTGAGCCTCATCCTTTCTTTAAGCTGGAAGGGTCAGATATTTTCTGTCAACTACCAGTGACACCAAGCGAAGCTGTACTAGGCGGGCCGATAGAAGTTCCGACTCTGGATGGCAGAGTTAAAATGAATGTTCCCAGTGGAGTCAGAGCAGGTCAACGTTTACGCCTTGCGGGTAAAGGTTATCCTACGATTAATGGTGTACGAGGCGATCAGTTAGTCGAAATTCAGATTATGGTTCCTAGAGATCTCACTCCACAAGTACGAGAACTCTACGAAAAGTTGCGGCAGATTGAGAAGTTTAATCCTCGCTTAGATTTGCCAGTTTAGGTTGTGTTTGTTGTTTGTTGTTTGTTGTTTGTTGTTTGTTGTTTGTTGTTTGTTGTTT
>DALYIW010000243.1:0-3830 GCA_031970155.1 Coleofasciculaceae cyanobacterium CTOTU46601
GGGTTTAAACCCGTTTCTCGTTTTCATCCACCGCTTAAAAAGACGGTGGTCACTGAGCTTGCCGAAGTGTGGCTCTCAACTTCTTAGATGCCTTGGTAGAGCGTGTTCTTCGTGGATTAATGAGAACTATTGTTACCTGGTCTTGGCTGATTTCCACAAGTCAGGCAAGCTTCCATCAGAAGAATTAAAGGTTGACCACAATAAACACATCCCCCATTGGGGTACTGGCTAACTGACTCTTGGGACAACTCCCCGCACTTGAGGCATTCCAAGAAACCATCTTGGCTCTTGACAGCTATGCAGCGACATTTTTGGCATTGTTCAATCTTCCACTGCAAATTAATGACTTCCATAGGGCGGACAGCGTTCGCTGGGACAGTTTCTTTAGTTTGTCACTAATCCCTGTCATCTGTCTAGAGATAGGTTTTTCATGTAAGGTTGACGGTTAACGGTTGACTGCTGACGGTTGACAGTTGACGGTTAACGTAAAATCCTCCGTACTTTAGTCAGGGGATAAGCTTAACCCTATTCCTTGTACTCATACAAACAACAAACAACAAACAACCATCTACTCAACTGCCCCCAAAGCTATCAAAGTTGCCTTCTGAACTTCAGTTAAACCTGTAACACCAGTAATTTTCATACCCTCATAGGGTCTAGCGCTTCTGAGCGTTATCAAACACTGACCTGTCTTAACATTCCAAAGCTTAATCGTTTCATCTTCGCTGCCACTGACTAAGGTTTGACCATCTGGACTGAAGCTGACTGATCGCACCCGATGGATGTGTCCTTGCAAAATTTGGAGACACTGACCCGTGCTGACATCCCAAAGCCTTACCGTTCGGTCTACACTGCTACTTGCTAAGGTTTGACCATCCGGACTAAATCTGACGGAACAAATTGGGTGCAGGTGTCCCTGTAAAATTTTGCAACACTGGTCAGTCCTGATATCCCACAGCCTTACCGTACCATCTACACCGCCACTGGCTAAGGTTTGACCATCTGGGCTAAAGGTAGTTGTCCAAACCCCACTGTTGTGCCCCTGCAAGATTTTGTAGCACTGGCCTGTACTAACATCCCACAGCCTGATCGTGTGATCTTCACTGCCACTGACTAAAGTTTGACCATCCGGACTAAAGGTGATAGACCAAATCCAGTTGGTGTGTTCTTGCCAGATTTGGTGACACTGACTGGTATTAATGTCCCATACTCTAATTGTGCGATCGTCACTGCTGCTAGCTAAAGTTTGACCGTCTGGGCTGAACGTGACAGACCAAACCCAATCGCTATGCCCCTGCAAGATTTTACGACACTGACCCGTGCTGACATCCCACAGCCTGACGGTGTGGTCATCACTGCCACTAGCGAGAGTTTGACCATCCGGACTGAAATTAACAACTCGAACTCGATGAGTGTGTCCCTGCAAGATTTTTTGACACTGACCCGTGCTAACATCCCACAGCCTGACAGTTTGGTCATCATTGCCACTAGCTAGAATCTGACCCGTTGGACTGAAGGTGACGGATAATACCTGATTACTATATCCCTGTATGGTTTTACGACATTGCCCTGTGTTGATGTCCCACATCCTAACGGTTTGGTCATCACTGCTACTCGCTAGAATCTGACCATCTGGATGAAAGGCAATAGACCAAGTTCCATTACTATGTCCCTGTAAGATTTTGCAGCACTGACCTGTAGTGACATCCCATAGCCTGATGGTTTGGTCATAACTACCACTTGCTAAGGTTTGTCCGTCTGGATGAAAGGCAATTGAGCGGATTCGACGAGTATGTCCATGTAATGTTCTCAGGCATTGACCCGTGTTGATGTTCCACAGTCTAACTGTCTGGTCATCACTGCCACTAGCCACGATTTGACCATCCGGATGGAAAGCTACTGAGCGAACTGGAGAAGTATGTCCGTGCAATATTTTAAGGCATTGACCCGTGTTGATATTCCATAGCCTAACGGTCTGGTCATCACTGCCACTAGTTACGATTTGACCATCTGGACTAAGGCTGACTGAATTTACGGCACCCGTATGCCCAGGCAAACTTTTGACGCATTGCCCAGTACTGATATCCCATAGTTTGATGGTTTGATCTTCGCTACCACCAATCAGAGCGCTACCATTTGGATGAAAGACCACTGAACGGATACGGTGGGTGTGCCCGTGCAGTGTTCTCATGCACTCACCTGTACTAACGTCCCACAATTTGACGGTTTGGTCAGTACTGCTATTAGCGAGAGTTCGACCATCTGGACTAAAGGCAACCGAACGAATCCAACCATGTCCCTCAAAGATAAACAGTTGTATCTCGTCTGCAACGTGGCACAGACAGGTGTTACCAGCGATGTCCCCCGTAGCCAACAGTTGACCATCCGGGCTATAGGCTATTGACAAAATACTGCTGAACGTTTTTGCAAAAACAGACTTTGATAAATCGGCGTGAGCGAAGTTGACTTGATGCAAATTTAAACTTCGGAGGTCTGCTTGCCACACTGTTAGATGAGAGAAATCATAGCCACTGAGATCTATTTTTAAAGCTCCTAGCAAATTGATCACATTACTGGCGGCGTATCCGGTATCGATTGGTGATTTCCCTTTCAGATCTAACAGAATTTTTACTAGTTGAGATTCAATGGCACTTTTGCTACCAATAATGGTTAGGCATTCCTCGGCAACAGGTTCAAGAATCAGGCGAATTTGGATGTCTCTTATATAATCTTTTGCTTGAGCTTTGATGAGAGCATGACTTTTGAAGATAGATATTTTTTGCGTTTTGATTTCTTCACCAATTTGCTCGATTAATCGGTGAGTTACGTACTCCATGACGACAGGCTGTAGGGTAAAGAGTCCGGCGCTTTTCTCAATAACCGATCGCCATCCTAAAGCCTTCAAAATTTCGGGTAAGTTTTTGCGGGATAGGGGAAATAAAAAATCTTCTTGTAATTCTGTCAGAGACACGGGTTCACGATTAATTGCCAACCAGTACATAATTTCCTTGGCTGTGTCTGACAAGCGGTCAAATTGCTGGTCTAATAAATCGCGAATATCATCAAAAACTGCGGTGCCTTGTTCTAAAAATCGAGGAATTTCTCCATCAAATACCTCTTGAATATTGGTAGCTGCTATCTTTAGGGCTAAGGGATTACCTGCATAGCGATCGATGAGGATACGCCAGTCCTGATCTGAGCCAGAGAAAAACCCTTTGGCTTTGAAGATGGCCTGTATTTCTCCCGCTTTCAAACCTGTCAGTTGTAAGGCGCGAACGGGTAGAGTTTCTCCTGCTAGTACTGCCAATTCTTTGGGTTTCTCTCGACTCGTCAGTACCAGACAGCTTTGATGAGAAACTTCACCAATTCTCTTTAGCAGTTCGCCATAACCCTCATATCCTTTGCGATAGTGCCCTGCGCGATCGCGAAATGTTCCTTCACCTGACTGTAAAATCGACTCAACATTATCCAGTACCAAAAGACAACGGTGCTGGCGTAGATAATTAATCAGGTTTGATAGATTTCCTTCGCTTTCCTGACTATTCGATAAAAATTGGATAGCCTCTGCCACAATTTCTTCTAGGGGTGGGGCATTGCTCAGACTTCGCCAAAATACATACTGAAACTGAGTCTGAAATTGTTCTGCTAGCTTGACAGACAGAAATGTTTTGCCAATTCCTCCCATCCCTAACAACAGGATGAGACGACAGTTGTCTCTCACAATCCATTGCTCTAGGGTGATAAGCTCTTCTTCTCGTCCATAGAAAAGGGATACATCGATCGCTTCTCCCCAATCAATTCGATTTTGGATTTTGGATTTTGGATTTTGG
>DALYIW010000243.1:3883-13065 GCA_031970155.1 Coleofasciculaceae cyanobacterium CTOTU46601
GAATAATCACTGTAATCGAGCATTACCTTAAAAGCGCTGAACAAACTATCTAAGGTTCGCTTATAAACGCCTTTTTCCCGCGCAAAAACCTTAACTATCGTGGCTGGATCTAGGCCAGTGCGATCGCTTAATGCTTCGAGAGTATACTTATCTCCAGAATTGTCCCGTATTTCCGACTCTCGCCTAGCCGCCTGAAGTTTCTGCCATCCCTGAAGGGTGAGGATAACACCGCGCTGGCGTCTAGGCTTCTGTGGACTCATCAACAGACATGAACTCCAGAGCAACAGGATTTTGGCTGACTTTTACGACAAATCATAACGTTTTCTTGATTTTCAGGAGGTTAACTACTTCAAGTTTTCGGATTCTCTAGTCGCTGAAAGGCACTTGAGTTCTGGCTTTGCGGCGTTGGCAGCAGCAAAGCTTAAATGAATCTTAAAATTCAGTGCCTAACATCCCGAACTTCCCTGGTAAAGACCTTCTGGAATCGTCAAACTGATATCAGTACCAAGCTGCTGTTTATTTTCGCACAGCATACTTGAGTTACTCGTTTTTTGTTGACTGTTGATGGCTGAGTGTCAACGGGTTTCTCTTTAACAGTTAATACTTAACGGTCTTCACGACAATATGCAATGTTTTATGCACATTAGTTTAGAGCATCCACAATTATGGAAATCTCATCTGTAGCTTACAGAAAAAGCATCAAGATGCAGACTACTAACAATAGCCGAGGAAAAAGCTTCGTCAAGTCGCTCACCCGCTGCACAACAGTCGCGAACAGCACCACGGCTTTAGCTGGATTAGTCGTTATTTTGTAAAATTCGCTACATAAATAATTTCTGATCCTAGAACTGTACCTAATCGACTTTCAAGGTTTTAGATTAGGCAAGCTGATTAGTTAGAACCATTTTTTAGTAAGCCAGAAATATCAATCAGTCATTTAAGTTTTAACAATCAAAAACATGAGCTTCTGGACTGAACAATTGACGTTTTTCTGACTCACCTACTTGATAAGTTGCAAATCGCTTAGAACTCAATCTTCTTAATCAACCTGCATAAGTTTCGGTTTTCTATCAGCTATGAAACCCTCTGAGTCTCAAGTTAGTGTCAAAGATAGCGATCGCGTTTTAGCCTTAGATAATCAATCGCCAACTGTTTCGCCACCACAAGGCACCCAAAAGTCATGGCTGTGGGTGCTACTGATTCTGCTGTTTGCGGGAGGAGGCTTTGCTGTGTGGCAGATATACAGTCCATCCAACAAACCAGCACAGCCAGCGAAGACTAAAGCACAACCTCCCCGCCCAGTTGAAACAGTAACGCTTACTCAAGGCAGTGGCATGAGAAGCATCAAGTTACTGGGGCAAGTGGAGGCTAGCGAACGTGCAACAATCCGTAGCCAGACGGAAGGTGTGGTAAAGCAAATCTTAGTTCAACCGGGCGATCGCGTCACTGCCAGAATGACGGTTGCCATTTTAGACGACGCGAACCAACGCTTAGCTGTCTCGCAAGCGCAAGCCCGTCTAGCTCAAGAACGGAGTAATCTTGCTCGGTTAGAAGTTGGCACCCGCCGAGAAATTATTGCACAGCGTCAAGCTGGAGTGCGATCGGCTCAAGCGAGAGAAAAGGAAGCCCAAGACAACCTCAAACGGACTTCAGATCTAGTAGCCCAAGGTGCCCTTTCCCAGAGACTTCTGGTTGAGGCAACAGCTGCTGCCGATGCTGCTCAAGGAGCGCGACTGCAAGCAGAAGCCACTCTCGCAGAAGCCACAGCAGGGCCCACCCGTGAAGAAATTGATGCCCAACGAGCGAATGTCGCCGCTGCTCAAGCCGCTTTAAACCAAGCTAGACTTTCACTTGAGCGCACCCGCATCGTCGCTCTATCGGATGGAGTTGTACAGTCTCGGCAAGTCAGCCCTGGAGACTATGTGGAAAGTGCTAATCCCGTATTAACCTTAGTGGCTGGGGGGAAACTCGATATATTTCTGGAATTGCCGGAAGAACTCAGTGGCAGTGTCAGACCCGGTATGACTGTA
The DNA here is from genome assembly GCA_031970155.1 of Coleofasciculaceae cyanobacterium CTOTU46601. Classification (GTDB taxonomy): domain Bacteria; phylum Cyanobacteriota; class Cyanobacteriia; order Cyanobacteriales; family Coleofasciculaceae; genus DALYIW01. The sequence continues at coordinate 5,914 of DALYIW010000243.1, forward strand.
ACACTTACAGCCCCTCGTGCCCTACCTCAATGGAGAGAACGCACCACTATTACTGCGGCCGTCCCTAATGCAGAGGCAGCATCACGACGGCAACGAGTGCGAGTGCGACTAGATAATCCACCGACAGGACTGTTATCTGGTATGGCAATTCAAGGGGAACTAGAGTTACGGGCTAATTCTCCCAGCTTTGTTGTCTCTCGCGATGCATTGACTCAACGTGGAAATCAATGGTTAATTTTCACCGTTGCTAATGGAAAAGCACAGCAGCATGAGGTGGAACTACTGGCTGATATGGGACAAAACGTGGCTATCTATAGTAAACAGTTGCGAGTAGGTCAGCCTGTGGTTGTGACAGGCGGTGATGGTCTTAAAAACGGAGCGGCAGTAAAAGTTGTTAATGGTTAATTGTTGATGGTTAACAGCCAACAATCAAAAAATCTATGAATCTGATTGAAACTGCTGTCCGATGGCGGCACGGTACATTTGTTTTGTTCTGTTTGTTAGCCTTGTTCGGAGTTTTATCACTCTTTAGGCTACCTTTGGAGTTGCAACCCGGTGGCGATCGCCCCGAAATTACCATCACCACTCCCTACCCTGGCGCTGGACCAACAGAAGTTGAAGATTTAATCACCCGCCCAATTGAAGAAAGGATGGAGGAAGTCCAGGGGGTACAGGAAATTACCAGCAGCAGTCGCTCTGGGACGAGTGCCATCACCCTTGAGTTCAACTGGGATGCAGATATCAATGCCAGCTTGGTGGATGTTCTCAACAAGTTGCAGCAGGTGGAAGCGTTGCCAGAAGAGGCTGGTGAGTCGGATGTGGAGCTAGTCGGTGGCAGTAGTAGCCCAATGATCTGGGTGGCACTAGCACCCAAAGAAGGCTTTAAAAGTGACCCCGACCACTACCGAGATTTGGTTGATGACATTATTGTGCCTAGATTGCGTCGGGTGCAGGGCGTTGGTCAATTCCTGATACCAGGAGGCCGAGAGCGAGAAGTCGAGGTTCTCGTCGATCCCAAGGCTCTTTCCGATCGCAATCTCTCAATTAACAATGTGACCCAAGTGCTGCGAGAAAACAATCGTGACATTCGGGGCGGTCCTCTGGTGCTAGGAAGGCGGGAGTATCGAGTCCGTACTGTCAGTCGTTCACAGAAAGTCGATCAGTTAGAAGGCTTTATCCTGCGGCGCGATCAGTCGGGGACAGTCTATGTCCGGGATGTGGCTAAAGCACAGATGGGTCGTAAAACTCAGACTAGTGCGCTTTTGTTCAATGGTAATCCTTCTGTAGCGATCGGTATTATCCGCCGAGTCGGAGCAAATGTACCGGAGGTGTCTAAGGGTGTACGGGCAGCGCTAACGGAGCTAGAGGCTCAGTTTGACCGAGAAGGAGAGGGAATTCGCTTCGTCTATAACTATGATGAGAGCAGCTATATTGACCAGTCGGTGCAGTTAGTGCAGGGCAACTTGGTCAGCGGTGCGCTGTTGGCAACGATTGTGTTGGTGCTGTTCTTGGGTTCGATGCGGACGGTGGCAGTAGTTGCCCTGACTATCCCAACCACCCTGGTTAGCGTGTTCATTGTGATGGCGTTTTTAGGGCGAAGTCTTAACATCATCAGTTTGGCAGGGTTAGCGTTTGCTGTGGGGATGGTGGTAGACAATGCGATCGTAGTGATTGAGAACGTCTTCACCCATATGCAACGGGGTAAGAGTGCCATGCGAGCGGCGATAGAAGGCACTCAAGAAGTTTGGGCAGCGATGCTGGGATCGACGCTGACTAATGTAGTGGTGTTTATCCCATTGGTGATGGTGCAGGGAGAAGCAGGTCAGTTGTTTGCTGATATTGCGATCGCTCTTTCTGTCTCATCCCTATTCTCACTATTTGCAGCAATAACCCTAGTACCCATGCTCTCAGGGCTATTTCTCAAGCAGTCTGAAGCCGAGCAAATGTTCTTGGGAGGAGAATACCGTGGCGGCAATTGGTTTGAGCGAACAGTGGCGCGAAGCTCTGCAATATTTCGACTATTTCAGGGCAAATTAGAAAATTTCCTGGCAATGACCGCGAGGTGGTCTATCGGCCCTGGACGGTTTATGCAGCGATTGGTCGTCTTGTCAATTCCAGTAACGCTTCTATTTGTCAGCATCTTACTGCTGCCACCCGCTGACTACCTGCCTGAGGGGAATCGTAACTTAGTAATGTGGTTGGCTGAGCCTTTGCCGGGAACCAGCATTCCAGAATCGATCAAGCTTTCTGAGCCACCTAGAGATTTCCTCAGAGCGCAACCTGAAATTCAAAATGTCATGTTTGTAGAACGACCGGGGCGTCGTGCGATCGCAGCTACTCTCAAACCAGAGTTTGCGACGGGTAAAGGTCTTTCCGACATGGTAGATCGGATGCGTGCCCAGAGTTCTAACTTTCCTGGCTATCGCTTTTTGATTCCTAACCGCATCTCGATTTTTCAAGACCCAGGCAAAGAGTTTGAAATTCAGATCGTTGGCACAGACCTCGACCAATTGAGTCAGTTGGAGCAGGACATCGCTCAGCAGCTGCGAGAACTCCCTGGAGTTCGCAACGTGCGGTCTGATTTTGTGACCGGTGCATCGGAACTCCAGGTTATCCCTAACCGTGAACGGCTAGCTGAGGTGGGTATTTCCGAAGCCGAAGTCGGGGCAATGGTGGAAGCTGCCCTGGGGGGACGTTTTGCCTCAGACTTTATCGATGGTAAAGAAGAACTGGATGTGACAGTGCAGTTGCAGAATGTTTTTGTTGAGACACCAGAGCAGTTGCGTCAGCTTTCACTCTACGGCAGTCGGGGACAGCAGGTGCAACTCGCTGATGTGGCAGAGGTGCGGGAGACGACAGGACCTGATGTAGTCAATCATGTAGATCTAGAGCGCTCGATTACCTTAACAACATCTTTAGAAGCAAACGCGCCTTTGGGGGCTATGGTTGAGCAAGCCGAAAATCAAATTCTGGCACCGAGAAGGGCAAATTTACCACCCGGTTATCGTCTAGAGTTATCTGGCTCTGCGGATCGGCTAGCTCAGACATTAACCCAGCTAGCATCAGCCTTTGCGTTTTCCCTGCTGATTACCTATTTGCTGCTGGTAGCGTTGTACCGTTCGTTTGTGTATCCCTTCGTGATTATGGCTACAGTTCCAATGGGGATGAGCGGGGCACTGCTGAGTCTGGTAATTGCCAACCGAGTTCCTGGCATGATTGTGCCACTAGATATGATCACAGCCCTGGGATTCATCATTCTGACTGGGGTAGTGGTGAACAATGCCATTCTGTTAGTGGATCGAGCATTGCAGCTTCAGCAGGATGAGGGGCAGGGGTATGATGAGTCGCTGTTTAATGCAACACGCGATCGCTTACGACCAATCTTTATGTCAGCAGGTACCAGCGTGCTAGGGATGCTGCCTCTTGCGGTTGTACCAGGGCAAGGTGCTGAACTGTATCAAGGTCTGGGCATTGCTCTGACTGGGGGTTTAGCATTCTCCACTATCCTGACGCCAACCGTGGTTCCAGCCTTGATGGGGCTTCTACGTGACTTCTCTGGTAAGAAGCCGCCAACCAAGCCGAGTCAAACTGGAGAAGCTGCCAGAGAGGCGGCAATTAGGTAGCAACGAAGGAATCAGATCTAGAACTTGACAAACGCAGACCCGAACAAGGCCTGCGTTTTGATTATCCAAGACTTACGCAAATTTCTCATTACGAACCACCATTTGTAGGGGCGTATAGCTATGATTAATTTCCATTTTTCTGGTAATGAAACAACGGATTTGGGTTAATACACGCTTTGTCTATGTAAACCTCATTGCCGTTTTTTAGCTTTATTAGGATCGATCTACCCGTCATGCCACTCCAGCGGGGTGAAATGTCAGCTTCTTCCCCTATCAGTACATAAGGAGGTTTGCCCCAGTCATTTAAATATATTCTTTTCTTTTCCGCATCAACACCATCGCAGGGAACACCTGCCTCTAAGTGATCAATGCTAGGCATTATTATTAAGCTAGGTTTCCACTCATCCGCTACAGCCGCCTTGGGGATACTTGTCAAACTTAGAAGACCGACAGCGATGGAAACTAGAGCTGACTTGTACACAAACATTATGTTTTAACCATTCTCTCTTCAGTCTGCTCACTCTCTCAGCAAAGAATTTAGCGATCGCAAAATCTTCATGCACAAACGCAAGAAGTGCAGCTCTTAACTAACTAACAGGTTTGGGGTACTCAACCAACAGAATCATACAACTGGGGGAGGTCACTTGCAGTCCTCTAAATTCAACCTAGAGATATGAGGCGATTGATCTTCAATAAAGGAGACAGAAAAAATGAAAAGATTAGTTGCCGCCACACTACTAACTCTTGCTGTTGTGCCTGTATCCTTGCTCTTTGCTCCCCAGGCTAAGGCTTCACTATACGACGAGTGTTATCTCATTCCCCAGGCCCACATTATCCGCAATCAGGCCGATCATCCAGATGCTTACGCCGATGGCTACAGCGAAGGGCGACACAGTGCCCAAAAAGGAAAGCCTTATACACCTCGTACCGCTGGAGGTGAATTTGCCCGTGGGTTTGAGGACGGTTACTATGGACGCTCTTTCACGGGGCAAAAATATGCAGTAAGAGACAAGGTTGAACGCTATTTCTCTCAAGAGTGTGACACATTCTATGTCCCCTATAGGTATTGGGGAAGGCGTCATCGGTATTGGGGGCATCCCTACCGATGGTATCGCCCTCGGTTTCGTAGGTAACGATCGCTTAAACGTTCCTGATGATTGCTCAAGCGTTGGTAACGACAACTTCAATGTTAGTAACGACAGCTTAAACGTTGCTTATGGTTGCTTAAGAATAATGAGGGATGTCTTCTGCGTAAGTCCTGTACTCTGATGCGATCGCACTTCATCAAGTTAGTGTTGAGGGTGTGCGAGCGCACACCCTCATCTTGGCAGCACATCATCTAGTTTTAAGGTTGTTTCTCTTCCACCCAATCGGTGTATAAATCGGGACGGCGATCGCGTGTTCTCTGAATCTGCTGCTCTTTTCGCCAGCGGGCAATTTCTGCATGATTGCCTGATAATAATACATCCGGAACTTTCCATCCTCGAAACTCAGCAGGTCTTGTGTACTGAGGATAATCGAGCAACCCTTCCTCAAAACTCTCCGCTTTGAGTGACTCGACTTTGCCAACGGTTCCAGGTAGCAACCGCACCACACCATTAATCAGCGCTAGCGCCGGAATTTCTCCGCAGGTTAAGACAAAATCTCCCAAAGACACCTCTCGCGTCACTAAATGCAGCACCCGCTCATCAACACCTTCATAGTGCCCACAGATTACTACCAACTGGTCGTAACTCGTTGCTAATTCTTCAAGTAACCGCTGGTTCATCGGTTCACCCTGAGGGGTCATTAGAATGACATCGCGTCGGGGTAAAATTGGCAATGATTCCACTGCCGCAAAAATCGGCTCTGGTTTCATCAACATCCCTACACCGCCGCCGTAGGGTTCGTCATCGACTCGTCGGTGTTTGTCGGTAGCAAAGTCGCGGGGATTGACAAAATGCACTTGAGCAATTTGCTTTGCCAGTGCCTTACCTAACAGTCCTGAATCCAGGGGAGAAGTAAAAAAATCAGGAAACAGTGTAACAAGATCAAATCGCACAGATGAGCAATCGAGCGTTGAGCGTCGGGCGTTGGAACAATTTTGAAGCCGTGAGGGTCAGAAAATGTTAAAGACCATAAAAAAAACATACTCATAATCTGGCATTATGCATACAGGCTGACGGGGTGACAAGATAGCCTCAAAGCATTCCGCAGTTCCTAACCCTAAAATCAATCCCTATCCCTATATAGTATTTCAGCTAATTAGCGTAAACGATTTAAGACATATTGCCGAAGTAACAGCATCTGGAGAAACAGAAAATTTGAGATGACTACAGATAAAATTCTCAGGACTTACGTGCGAACTTTACAGGTAGAGGCTCGATCCCCTAGTGTAAGTCCCGATCGAGTTGCATTTCTAGTTAGGCATGGTGGAAAAAACTAACCTGTTGAAATCTCCCCATGTCAATGTCTCCCCATCTCTTCTTAAAACTGATCAAAGTCTTGGGACTGGTTAAAGACTTTTGCCCAGTTGTAATCTCGACAGGCAAAATTTTAGCATTTGACTCACCTTATGCCCATAATCGACACTATTATGCTGCAGTTAGAATCTCAATTCTGCGAAACTAGGATGCCTCAATCAACTAAAACCGCTATTTTGGTTATCGGTGGCGCTGAAGACAAAGTTCATGGACGAGAAATCCTACATACTTTTTTTGGGCGATCAGGGTCCCTTGATGCTCGCATTGCGATTATTCCGTCGGCGTCGCGAGAACCGGCGATTATTGGTGAGCGCTATCAGCAAATTTTTGAAGAAATGGGAGCCAAGGAAGCTAGGGTACTAGATATCCGCGATCGCGCACAAGCCGAAGACCGCCACTTAGAAGAATATGTCCAACAGTGTACCGGAGTCTTCATGACTGGCGGTGACCAGCTACGTTTATGTGGACTGCTGGCCGATACGCCATTAATGGAAAAAGTACGGCAGCGTGTGCAACAGGGTGAGTTAACCCTGGCAGGCACAAGTGCTGGTGCCGCTGTTATGGGTCATCACATGATAGCTGGTGGCGGCAGTGGTGAACCTCCCAATCGTTCGTTGGTAGACATGGCAACCGGACTGGGGATTATTCCAGAGGTAATTGTGGATCAACATTTTCTTCATCGTAATCGCATGGCGCGTCTGTTGAGCGCTGTGGCAGCACATCCTGAACGTTTAGGGATTGGTATTGATGAAGATACTTGTGCCTTGTTTGAACGAGATGGTGTGTTGCAGGTGATGGGCAAAGGCACTGTCACTATCGTCGATCCCGGAGAAATGTCTCATACCAACTATCCGGATATTGGTGCTACTGACTCCATCAGTCTCCATAATCTTCGGTTACATATTCTCAGTTATGGCGATCGCTACCATGTACACAAACGTTGTCTGATTCCCATCGATTGCTAAATCCTCTCCTGTTCACAGCCCAGAAACAAGGTCATTGAAGATGAGAGGGAGAGGGGGCGTAAGCTATACGCCCCTACAGATGCAGGGCTAATTCATGGTCAC
>DALYIW010000244.1:0-13053 GCA_031970155.1 Coleofasciculaceae cyanobacterium CTOTU46601
TCCATAGTATCTTTTTGGGTACTACCTTACTTTAAAGTGCATACTTTCCATAATACCCTTACAGTTGCTAAAGTTTAAATATACAAAAAACACACAGAGGTAGCTCTGAAATCTGGTGTCGATTCTTCAAGGAGAACAGAATGAGTGAACCTGTTATTGCTGATAAAAAGCCCGCTGTTCTTGAATTAGAACCAAGTACTTACTATTGGTGTAGTTGCGGTCAATCTGGAAGTCAACCTTTTTGTGACGGTTCACATCAAGGCACAAAATTTACACCACTAGCTTTTGAGGTAACTGAGAAAAAACGGGTAGCACTTTGCCTGTGCAAACACACAACTAATCCCCCTTATTGTGATGGCGCTCATAGCAAGCTTTAAGCTACATATTTGTGCAGCTCCAGTGCCATCCACTAACAACGATTTAGAGTCTAATCGGAGGAGAAAATGATCACAGTTCGGAAAGCTCAAGATCGAGGACATGCTAATCACGGTTGGCTGGATTCTAACCACACATTTTCTTTTGCCAACTACTACGACCCCAAGCATATGGGATTTCGTGCCCTACGAGTCATTAATGAAGATCGTGTTAGTCCTGGTATGGGTTTTGGAACCCATGGGCATCGTGACATGGAAATTATCACCTATGTGCTGGAAGGAGCGATCGAGCATAAAGACAGCATCGGCACTGGCTCTGTGATTCAACCAGGTGAGGTACAACGGATGAGCGCAGGTACAGGTATTATGCACAGTGAGTTTAATCACTCGAAAACTGAGCCAGTTCACCTTCTGCAAATTTGGTTGCTACCTGAAAAAGAAGGATTACCGCCAAGCTACGAACAGCAGAATTTTTCACCAGCAAAGACTCCAGGTCAACTACATTTAGTTGCGGCTAGAGGTGGGCGGGAGAATGCTTTAACGGTTCATCAGGATGTAGATTTGTATGCTGCTGTTTTGAAAAAAGGCGATCGCATTTCTCATTCCTTCAAGCCTCAACGTCATGCTTGGGTGCAGGTGGCTCGTGGTACAATCACTCTGAACGGTTTGCCCCTTGACACCAGCGATGGAGCAGCTATCAGTAACGAAACTGATATCGTTATTGAAGCGACCACAGATGCGGAGATTCTGCTGTTTGATTTGGCATAAACAGCTTATACAGAATTGTTGTTTGTTGTTGGTTATTTGTTGTTTGTGTTTTTTAACAAACGACCAACAACAAATAACTAAGTCGGCGGGTGGTGTCTGTCCCACTCCTAAAAGGATGTGGGCTTCTCGCCGACTTTCTGTGAGAAAAGTCTTTTTGCTGAGCTTTATTTTAATAAGTTTGGGAGTTCTGCTGTTACATATTACCCATTCAAAGCCACCGGAACCGCCCTCTTCACCAGTTATTGGGTCGCCGCAGAAAGAAATTCGATATCAATCTCATACACTAGACAAAAGTGTAGTTCACACGCTCTTGATTCCAGCCAATAGTCATTTTTTGGTAACTCCTGCATTGTCTCAAGAGTTAAGCAGCTTGGAGAACTTTGCTCAGGAGTATCAGGCACTAGCAGTAATCAACGGGGGATTTTTTGATCCAGTAAATCGCAAATCTACTTCCTACGTTGTAAAGCAAGGGTTGTTAGTAGCAGACCCTAGTCTCAATGAGCGACTAATGAACAATCCTAAGTTAGTGCCTTACTTAAAGAAAATCCTCAATCGGACGGAATTTCGACGATACCTTTGTGGTCAAACTGTCCGTTATGATATCGCTCTTCACACAGAGCCTTCTTTTCCAAATTGTCGGTCAGTGGATACTTTGGGAGGCGGTCCTCGCTTGTTGCCAGAGTTGACCTCTGTTCAAGAGGGTTTTTTGGATTTTTCTCAGGGGCAAGTTATACGAGACCCCCTCAGGAGCAGGCAACCGGATGCTCGGACTGCTGTTGGCATTACCCGTGATGGTAGCCTTTTATGGATCGTGGTTGCACAAAAGCCAGAAGCGCCCACCACGTCTGGAATGTCCTTGCAAGCGTTAGCGGTTTTTATGAAAAGCCTGGGTGTTGAAAAAGCGATGAATCTGGATGGAGGAAGCTCCTCTAGTCTGTATTACAAAGGCCAGACCGTTTACGGGAAAGTGAACCAACAGGGAAATCTAGTCAGGCGCAAAGTCAAGTCGGCTTTACTCATCCAAGAAATGAGTGAGGGTTTTAAATAGCAATGTCTAAATTTTTAACGAACCTATTTATCATAAAATTATATAAGCATTGTTAGATTCAAAATCATGAAAGACGGGGATTTGTTTTCTATATCTTTTCATCAAGGTGAAGTTGATCTACCTTACAATCTAAAAGTTCAAGTTAGCAAAATAGATAACGATGATACTAAAAAATACACCTATCGCTTTGTTGCCTTAAAGAAAGATAATCAAGACAATCCAGATATTATGTTTATCACGTCATTTTTTACGGCATTAAGATATATGCAACAAAGCGATGTCAATTTCTCAGGCTTAGAATTTAAACATGTTTTACCCGATCAAAATCAAGAAGAGATTGTATTTGAAAGAATAGTGTACGTCGATAATCCAATTTTTGATTCGCTGATGGTTACTGGGTATATTGGTGGTGAAAGTGGGGTAGTTATAAATAGTCTTTCCTGTCCACCTCAGAGAGAAGCCTGATTTTAAAAGTTAGTCAAAATTTCCTGGCTGTTTAGTAGAGACGTTCCGGTGGAACGCCTCTGTATCATAATGCGAGTTAATAGACCAGGACTTACGCAGGGACGCCACATAGAGTAGGGGTGAACAGCCATTCACCCCTAAAACTGGCGGTTTAAAAGGAAATTTGCGTACGTCCTATACACAAGGGAAGGGGGAGAAAATTCGATCAAATGTTTCCTCCAAATACCCGATTTCAGGAGGATAGTTCAGACTCCTGATCAATTTGTTATACCATTTCTCTATAAAGATGCAATTAATAGCCTGTGTAGACTATCGAGAGTTTGTGTAGCCCCAGTCTTATAGACTGAGGGTAAATAAAGTGCTCTCGTCAGAGAAAAAGGGCAAAGCATTACTGTATAAGCTTATACTGTTTAACACATAACTTTTGGCACTAATGCTATGCGAGCAACTCGCTAATAATTCTCTCCAGAAAAACTATTATTTTCTGAATATTCTCTTACGACAGTAATAGAAAAGGATTATCTGACTATAACCTTGACCTTAGATTTTAGAGGATCTAATGCCCTAGACAAGTTGTTTTTCCTTGTCTTTCAGCCAAATATTAAATTTTTATTAAACTTGTTGTCCATGATGCACTGGCTTATCAAGATTGTAAAGCTCTTGCCAACTTAGTATGAAGTTGATATCGTAATTTGAGGGTTTTTAAAGATTTAATGAAGTCCGGGTAATTTCCTTGCTGGTTGCAAATTTATTAGGTTATTCTCCTTTAAGACGATAGTAAAAAAGTGAGTTTGCAGCCAAACGAAACTTCTGTATGAGGGCTGATACTTTACTCACTGTAAGGCGTGAGCTATGTTGTGCAAAAACAAATAGATAGCTATTGCAATTGCCAATAGTTAAAAGCTTGGCTTATCAAAAACCTCAGAATTTTAAGGAAAAGCTGATTTTGAGGCATTGAAATAATTAATCATTAGATAAATCTATTGATTAATCGTTTTAACGCAACCATGATTGCCAGATACTGGAAACACTCAAAACTAGAATCAGGGTCTATAGATGCAGCAGCTAGTATCTCAAAAGGTCATTCCTGCTACCGCCATCACTGAAAACCAGACAAATCCAAATGTTCCAAGAACTCCGCAAGAGCAGGGAAATGCTGATACGGAAGTAGTGAAAGCAAGTGTACCTGTTAGTCGTCTCTTCCATCTTTCGGTATGCGTGAACGCTCTGGATTCAAGTCGTAACTTCTACAACAATATTCTTGGGATTGAACAACGGCGGGCTACAAAGCAATCCGTTCATTTTGATTTTTCCGACTGTCAATTTACCTTTCCTGAAGTAGCAGACTAGAGTAGGAATCATTTTCAAAGTCAAATGAAGTAGATGCTGAAGATGTCTCGGTTCTACAGTTGAGAACCGCTTTGACTTTAGAAGAATTCTGGCTGTTTTCTGGGGAATGGGTACTGGTTTGATGAGTCCTATCAAGGGCTTATTCTTCCATGCCCACAAAAAACTATTTCGTTTAGCAACATCAACTGTAGCTATGACATGCCAAGTATAACGCTATGTCATAGATGCTCTTCATGGCAATATCTGCAATTCAAAGTGAGCGGTTAGTCAACTGTTAAATCACTTTACAACTTAGTCAGCAAATCAACTATTCATGGAGAGGGTACCTTTATGGTGATAGAAAGTTCCTTACTTTTGGCTAGCGGGGGATTGTTTTCTGGAATTCTGGCTGGTTTTTTAGGCATTGGAGGTGGTTTTGTTACAGTTTCTCTTTTAATTTCACTGGGATACACACCCGTTCAAGCAATAGCTACTAGTACCTTAGTCATTGTAATTACTTCAATTTCTGGAACCTTTCAAAATTGGCGGATGGGATACGTTGATTACAAGAGAGTCATGTACTTAGGAGTTCCAGCTTTAATAACTGCTCAAATAGGAGTATATTGGGCAGTCCGAATTCCGCCCTATCTACTTCTGGTTACATTTGGAGTTTTTCTACTCGCGAGTATTTATTTGGTGGAAATACGGAAGCGTTTAAGTATCAAAGGAAAGAGTTCTAAGTCGAAAAGCTTTAACCAAGTAGTATCTAGAATTGGAACCGGAGGTGCTGCGGGTATCTTGACTGGTTTACTGGGTGTGGGCGGTGGTGCTCTGATGGTACCTCTACAAATGTTGCTTTTAGGAGAACCAATCAAGGTAGCAATCCAAACCAGTTTGGGCGTTATTGTCGCTACTGCTGTATCCGCCTGTGTAGGACATGCTGCTGAGGGAAACATTTTGTTTATCCAAGGGTTATTTTTGGGGGTGGGAGGTCTTTTCGGTGCTCAAGTGAGCACTCGCTTTTTGCCAAAGTTGCCAGATTCTTTTGTATATCTGGTTTTTCGCAGCTTCCTAACAACAATGTCAATATACATGTTTTGGCAAGCTTGGAAAATTCATCAGAGTCTATAAATTTGATTTGAGCCAATCCCATGAAACGTTAATGCAAGTATTGCTGTTGAATTTAAGAAGGATAAGCGTCTAACAACAGTCCTAACTTATCCTAGTTTAAAATCGATTAATTAATGATTTTGGAGATTCTAAAATGATAATTACATAAAGCTTAAATTGATGGTAATCTTATTAAAGAGAGCCGCAAGTTGTTGCTAAACATCAGGATTGTAAAAACTACTGAAGGTGAAATCAAATGGATAAAATTCTAGAGAGAAACAGCACATTTTTGCAGCTACCTAATCGAGAAGCTAAACCTCGTAAACACGGGATGTCTATACTAATAGACAATGGAGTTCCTACAGAACATTTTTTGGATGTTATTAGCAGCCATAGTGAATTTATCGATCTTGTAAAGTTTGGCTGGTGTACTTCTTTAGTTACGAAAGATATTGGCAGGAAAATAGAATGTCTTTTGTTGAATGGAATCAAGTTTTATTTCGGAGGAACTCTTTTTGAAAAAGCCTTGCAGCAAAGAAAACTCGATTCGCTTTATAGTTATTTTAGGGGCTGGCGTTGTCAATATGTAGAAATATCAAATGGTACAATCAACCTGAGTAATAGAGATAAGGCAAAGTATATCTCAGACTTTTCTAAAGAGTTTAAGGTTTTCAGCGAAGTGGGTTATAAAGACAGTGAAAAATCCCAAAAATTAGCTCCAGAGAAGTGGATTGAGTATATCATTGAAGATTTGGAAGCGGGTGCAGTGAAAGTCATTACAGAAGCTCGAGAAAGTGGCCGAAGTGGAATTTGTGCAGAAGATGGAAGTATTAAATGTGAATTGATTCAAAAAATATTGAATTCTGGAATTAACTTTAATAAACTAATTTTTGAGGCTCCAAATAAGCCACTACAAGTTTATTTCATTCAGCAACTTGGAGCAAATGTCAATTTAGCGAATATTCCGTTTGATGATGTTATTGGTCTAGAAACTTTAAGACTTGGGCTACGCTCAGACACGTTGAATCTGTTTGAAGGAGTATTAATATGAGAAATCCTGACAACGTTTTTCATTTGGCTATACCCTGTAAAGACCTGGATGAAACTCAGGAATTTTATGTTAATAAACTGGGTTGCAAGTTAGCTCGCCGATATGCAGATAGAGTGACTTTAAATTTTTTTGGCGATCAGGTAGTTTGTCACCTTGACCCTGACAAAATAGACCCATCACCACAAATGTATCCCAGGCATTTCGGTATAACCTTCAAACGAAAAGAAGATTTTGATGCTTTACTGAAACTAGCGAAGGAGCGAGAGCTTGAATTCTTTCAAGATCTTACAGTGAGGTTTCCAGGGAAAGTTGAGGAGCATTTGACGTTTTTCTTAAAAGACCCATCCAATAATTTATTGGAAATTAAATTCTACGAGGAATCAACAATGATGTATTAGCTAGAAGTGGTGAAATGCGAGAAGACTCTATTCCTTATCCAAATTGAGAATTGACTATAGAGTAACTTTACTTTCTAGGTGGCTTTGATTGAGGATGTCCTTGATTGCTGTTAAAAATCCTTGTTCGATGTAGGGCTTGGTAAAGTAAGCGGTAGCTCCTAAGTGCATCGCTAGCCGTCTGTGCTTATCGTTGCTGCGAGACGTGAGCATTACTAGCGGAATCTTCATAAGTTGAGGGTCTTTGCGACGATGATTCATAAAATCAAAGCCATTCATATTGGGCATTTCAATGTCACAAATGACTAGCTTCACCGATGAATTTGACTGCAACTGTTTGATAGCCTCCCAGCCATCTCCAGCCTGCAAGACTCGATAACCTGCTCTTTCTAAGCTTAAAGCTAAGGTTTGTCGAAGGGAAACAGCATCATCGACCACTAAAACTGTCGTAACTGTAGCTGTATTGAGCGAAGCTAAGGTATTGCTACCTGACGAATTGTTGTTAGTGGTGGTGGTAGGTTTATCGGTCTCAAACTTGATGCTGCGATCTGTTTGTGACCAGGGAACGATCGCACTTACTAGTGAATATTGAGAAAGCGATCGCTCTACTAAAGCTGCACCATCAATTACGGGAATCAGGCTACCATCCCCTAAAATTGTACAGCCGTAGGTATAACTGGGAGGGGCAACCGCCGCTCCAAAGGGTTTGATGACCAGTTTTTGTTCAGTAACTAAATGATCAATTTCTAGGGCAAAAACCTGCTGTCCCCAATTAAGGACTAGCAAAGGCGGTGTCAAATCAGTGGAAGAGGATTCTGCGACTAAGGCTGTACTTAGAGGAGTATCTGGTACAGGGTAGGCATAGTCTAAGAAATCAGCCACTTTATAGATAGGAGCAATTTCTCCCCGCCACTTCAAAAACCGCTGACTCCCGGTTCGTTGAATTTGGTTGCCTTTGGGAAGGACAATTTCTTCAATGCTGTCGGACGGTAACGCGATCGCTTTAGAACCCACCAAGCCAACGATCAACTTAGCACTCGTCAGTGTTAGCGGCAGGCGGATAGTAAAGGTAGTGCCAACTCCCGGTTGAGAGGTCATTATGATCGAACCTTTGAGCAGTTGCAGTTGCGATCGCACCACATCCAAACCAACTCCCCGCCCCGATAATTCACTAACCTGCTTGGCGGTAGAAAATCCTGGCTCGAAAATTAAATTACACAGTCGATTTTCGGAAATATTAGCAAGTTGTTCAAGTGGGAGCAATCCCATCTCTAAAGCCCGACCTGTGATTGCTTCCAAATCGAGACCTCGACCATCATCTCTAACTTCGATAATCGTTTGCCCCCCTTGATGGTAGGCTTTTATTTCAATCTCACCTTGCTCCGGTTTCCCTCGCTGACGTCTCATGTCTGGGAACTCAATCCCGTGGTCGAATGCATTGCGAAGCAAGTGTAGTAATGGATCGTAGATTTTTTCAAGAACGGCTTTGTCAACAAGCACTCCTGTACCACTCAACTTTAAATTGACAGGTTTGTGATACATGGTTGATAAATCACGCAAAATTCGGGGAAAACGGTTGAGGACTTCACCTAGAGGTAACATGCGAACCCAAGCAAACTCATCCTGAAGATGAGTCAGCATTTTTCGCAATTGTTCTAAGGTGCGGTCTGATTGCCTCGAAAATAAACCAATATCATCAACAGATTCTTTTAACTGAACCATGTCTTCCAAGAACCTTTGCAGTAGCGAGTGCAAAGTGCCGTAGCTGTCCATTTCCAAAGAATCAAAATCAGCCTGAGTGGTGGTAAAGTCTCCTAGTTGACCGAGTGAACTTGAGAAGGTTTCTTGGCTATAGCTTCGCTCCGGAACTAACGTCTGGTCCGATACCTTCCGTAGCTGCTCAACAATTTGCTCTAGCCTAGTAGCTCGATTGAGCAAATCTCTCACTGAGTTTTGGAGTTGACGATTTTGGAGAGAAAGTCCACTCCGGTGGATGGCGGATTCGCTGACTAGATTATTCATCCGTTCCAGTCGCTCTGCATCAACCCGCACCGTAACATTAGGTACGATGGGTGCGTCTTCTTGGGGAGTCTTGCTTGAGGTTGGCTTAAGTGGCTTTGTCTCAGGCAAGAACTGAGATGTTAGGTTAGTGAGATTCTCGATGGGTAATGTTTCAACAGAGTGAACCGTCGCTTCTATGATTTCTGGTGTATCTATCGGTATGTTTTCATGCAGGTGCTGATGTTGAAGTCCCTGAAGCGTCGAATTAATTTGGACTAAAGAGCTGGAAGTAGAAGCTTCTGTTTCGGAAGTAGCAACAGTTTCGAGCAAAATCTCTTCCCATGAAGGAAGTTGTTCTGCGACTTCCTGGCTCACTGATATTTCCTCATCAGCCAGTTCTGCATCTAGGATGAGAGGGGAGATCGGTTCATCAGCCTCTGCGGTGTCGATATTCGATAGGTAACTACCTTCAAAAGAAGCCGCGAAACTCTCTAAATCAGCGATCGCATCTTGTAGTGGATCAAACTGAACCTGCTGATCATCAACCGCAAACTCTTCATGCTGATTAACCTGGCGCAGAATCTCCTCACTCCAGTCTTGAACCAAAGGCTCTTGCTCAACGGAGTACCCTGCGGATTGATCCTTATCCTTAGTAAATGCCAATAAACCAGTAGAGAGGTTGGCTTCTTGGGTAGGATTACCAGCAAGCACTGATTCGCGGTATGTCTGAAAGTTAGCCAGTGCCATTTGGGTAATTTCTAGTGCTTGTTCAGGGTGAGCATCGAGTGCGGCTAAAGCCGTTTCAGCGATTAGCCCCAATCCTGGCTTGTTGAGAATCTCAGCAAGTTCGACAAACACCTCAGCTTGTTGGCGTAATTCTCTAGCTATATGGTACGGTTTGGGGTTTTCTACAACAACGGCAAGGTGTTCAAGTCCCTGAGCGACATCCACTTCAAAGATGGTTAACGTCATATCAACGCCCAAATCAGCCGAGGTGGGTATGTCGTAATTGTCAACCTGAGCGAGGGCCTCTCCCAATCGTTCTTCAATCTGGGCAAAGATTGGCTCAGCTGTAGCTAAGGCCTGCTGGGCGTCAAATCGACCGACTGCGATCTGCTGCATCAGAGGCAAGCGCAGGCAGTCGTAAGCACACAGTAGTTGGCTTTCCAGGTCAGTATCAATGTTTACCGATTCACTGTAGAGGGCTTTGAAGATATTTTCCAGGCGGTGAGCCAAAGTAGTGATCGCTTCTAGCCCTACGCCAGCCGCTCCTCCTTTGAGAGAGTGAGAAACTCGCATTAAGCTGTGGATTTTGTTATTGCTGCGCTCTTTCTTGAGTGTCAGTAACTCAGTTTCAATCGCCTGCAAAAAGTCGGGAACTTCTTCGATGAAAAACTTATAAGCTTGGTCGCGAATATCAGGGTTGACTGCCATAGTTTGTTGTTTGTTGTTTGTTGTTTGTTATTTGTTGTTTGTTGTTTGTTATTTGTTGTTTGGCTTGCCTGTTCGGACTTCGGCGTGAGCGCTCAGTCGAACGCTGAGCTCACGGCCGAAGCCTGAGCTTGGTCGTTGGGTTGTTTGTTATTTGTTGTTTGTTTTGGAAAATTTATATATTATGAATTATTCTTAGTTGTTGTTACTGGTCAGTTATTGGTTATTGGCAACTAACAACTAACAACCAACAACCAACAACCAACAACCAACAACTAACAACTAACAACTAACAACTAACAACCAACAACCAACAACTAACTTACTTTGAATTGAGCGACATCCTCTTGTAGTGCCTTGGCTACCAGTTGGAGTTCCTCAAAGGAAGACGATACGACAGTGGCTTCTTTTGAGGTTTTGCCGGCAATCTGGGCTACGTTTGTCATGGTTTTGGTGACCGTTTCTGAGGCTCCTGATTGCTGAATCGCGGCTTGAGCGATCGCTTCGACCAATTGGCTAACTTCAGTAGAAGCGGCTGTAATTTTGTTGAGACTCTGACGAGTTTCATCTACTAGTTTGGTTCCCATCACCACCTGCTCGGTAC
Source organism: Coleofasciculaceae cyanobacterium CTOTU46601 (assembly GCA_031970155.1). Classification (GTDB taxonomy): domain Bacteria; phylum Cyanobacteriota; class Cyanobacteriia; order Cyanobacteriales; family Coleofasciculaceae; genus DALYIW01. The sequence continues at coordinate 10,577 of DALYIW010000244.1, forward strand.
CCGTTTCCATGGCGGTGATTACTTCATTGGTTTCTCCCTGAATTGCTGCAATTAGCTTTTCGATTTCCTTACTAGCTTCTGCCGATTGCTGTGCCAGGGTTCGTACTTCATCAGCGACGATCGCAAAACCTCGTCCTTGTTCCCCAGCACGAGTCGCCTCAATTGAAGCATTAAAGGCCAACATCTTGGTTTGAGTGGCAAACTCACTAATCAGGTTGACTACAGTTGAAATCTTTTGGGAAGACTCCCCAAGATATTTGACTTTTTGACGTGTTTGTGCAACAGTTTCTCGAATGGCCAGGATACCTTCTACGGTTCGGTTAATTACCTTGTCGCCTTCTTCCACCGATTGAGTTGCTTGGCGTACCACGGCGGCGGCTTTTTCTGCGCTGACAGCAACCTGTCGGGCTGATTGGGCCATATCTTGCACTTGTACGAGTGCTGCGGCAATTTCTTCAGCCTGACGTAACGCTTCTTGGGAGAGCGTTTGGACGGCCGTTTCGTTGTTAGTGGTGGTTTCAGTTACGTTACTGGCTGCGGCTTGCACTTTGGTGACGATTTCTCGCAAGTTAGCCACCATTAAATTGTAGGAGTCAGCGATCGTACCAATATCATCGGCGGTCACTGTTGCCCGAATTGTAAGGTCTCCTTCATTAATTGGCTCAACTTCCTCTAGAAGTTCCAACACTCGATTTTGCAAGGTTTCAACAAGTTGGCGCTGCTCTTCGGCGGCTAGTTCTTTGTCCTGTAGGAGCGCTTTAAGCTGATTAGCCATGTCGTTGATGTTATCTCCCAACAGGGAAAGTTCATCGCCACCTTGTACTTCCAAGCGAGTATCCAAGTCTCCCTGACCAATTTTTACCACCGCGTCTGTAGCACTCAAAATTGGACGGGTTGCGCGGTTTGCTAACCAGATTGCCAAAGCGGCTACCAGCACAGCGAAAATGCCTGTACCTATGATCAGGGTTACGAGCAACTCTCTTTGGGGAGCAAATGCGATCGCTGTAGGGCGGGCAACAATCAAACCCCAGTTTAAGCCATACGTCTTGGTCAGTTCTTTATTGGGAACGTAGGTGAAAATTTGTCTCTTCCCGTTGTCGGTAGCGATCGTTGTCAGCTTTTGCTTGCCTGCTTTCTGGATTTGAGAAGACAGATTGGGGAATATCTCTGCTAGTTTTTTCTGGAGAACCTTTGGATTACTTGATGCTGTAATTTCTCCCTGAGAATCCGTTACATAAAATTCTTGACCCCGCTCTGGATTAACCCCAAACAAGTTGTTAATTAGAGGCATTGGGGTACGGGTACGGACAAGGGCAATTGTTTTGTTAGTGGTTTTATCTTTGACAGGGGCAGCAACAAAAAAACTAAACTCACCAGTGGCTGTGTTTGGACGAGGGTCAACGATAGCAGGGCGATCTGTTTCCTGCACCGACTGAGAATAATCCGCTTGAAGGATCTGCTGTAAGTCAATTTTCCCTCCTCCAGTGGCGAGCAGTTCGTTACTTTTAGGGTTATACACAACAATGCTGTTGTAGATTTTGGAAGATTCCATCAAGTCCTTGAGGATGGTACTTTTTTCCTCAGTCGTGACTGCATCCCGCACCTTGGGGTTGGTGAATGCATCAAGTTTAGACAGCGAGAGGACGTCATTGAAGCGCTCTGTGATGAACAGATTTAATTTGTCTTCCAAGTCTTCCGCATTGGTTTTTTCACTTTGAACAATTTGCTCTTCAATCCCTTTACTAGCCGTAAAATAGGCGGTTGTTCCAACTAACACCACGGGAATTGTACCGATCGCAACTGCCAGTAGGGTTGCTTTGGTTCGCAAACTTGTAAAGCCCACAATAGAGAAGCGCCACCAAGGCACTTGCCGCTTTCTATTGTGTAAACTGAATTCGGTCTCTTCTGGCATAACCAGTTGAGTTGCCTTATTCTCTTGAGAGGTTCGCCGAGTATGGGAAGAAGAGAATTCTTCAACAGTAGGAGTTTGACCTCCAACTTGAAAACCGTTAGAGGCTAAACGGTGATTCTTGGTAGCCTTGTCAAATGAATTGTTTGGAGGAACCTGAGTCATAGAAAAAATTGCCTTTTGGAACTAGATAGCTGGTAGTGACAAGTTAGGCACCCCTGAGCAAAGCTCACAACGAAAAATTCAAAATCTGTTGGCTCTGACTTCCCTTGAATGTAGGGAGTAGGGAGTAGGGAGTAGGGAGTAGGGCAAAGAAACTTTTATGTGGCTAGGTGTGTAGTTTACATTCATGGAGTCTTTGGTTTCTTTTCAAGACAGCCACCCACGCGCCGAGAGCGTACAAAGAAGTGCTGAAAACTTTTCTTCCCGCCGACTCCCGACTCCCGACTCCCTATTTTCAAGCTAGGCAATGAGCTAGGCTTACAACTGGCGAAATAAAAATATTTCTTTCCCCGACTCCCGACTCCCGACTCCCAACTCCCTATTTTCAAGCTAGAGGCGATGAACG
>DALYIW010000245.1:0-11838 GCA_031970155.1 Coleofasciculaceae cyanobacterium CTOTU46601
GTTTGTTGTTTGTTGTTTGTTGTTTGTTGTTTGTTGTTTGTTGTTTGTAAAAAAAATACTAATAACCCATAACCAACAACAGGATTTATGCAAATTTCTTGTTGAACCGCCATTTGTACGGGCGAACGGCCGTTCGCCCCTACGATACTATGGTTCAATGCGTCAGTCCTGAACAAATTAGGAGCTGGCTTGGGGTTAACTCTTTGCCGATTTTTGTCTTAATGTGACACGCTTGTATTAATGCGCTCCTTAGTCTAAGTCAAATGCAGGATTCTCGCGACTACTACAAAATTTTGCAAGTCCCTAGAAAAGCCTCCACGGAGGAAATTAAAGAAGCTTATCGGCGTCTTGCCCGCGAGTATCACCCTGACTTGCATCCAGGAGATTTAGCCGCAGAAGAACGATTTAAAGAAATTTGCAAAGCTTATGAAGTCCTTTCTGACTCAGTTCAGCGAACCCTGTACGATCAAGGGTTAGACCCTGATAGAAGTGACAGGTCAAAATCAGAGATGAGTCCTCAAGACTTCTATGTGCGGGCGGTTACCAAAGCCTTAGACAGAGATTATCACGGGGCGGTTGAGGATTACACCCAAGCTATTGAACTCAATCCTAATTTTGTCGAAGCTTATCTCAAGCGAGGCGCAACTCGCTTTAAACTGGGGAACGATCGCGAAGCACTCAAAGATTGCAACGAAGCACTACATATTAATCCTGACTTGGCGTCAGCTTACTACTACCAGGGCAGGGCGCGTTACCGACTCGGATACACTCAGGCGGCAATTGAAGCTTACACTCAAGCGATGCGTCTTGAAGATGATTATGCTCAAGCCTACTACCATCGAGGTCTCGCTAACAATGACTTGAAAGAGATTGCTCTAGCTGTTGAGGATCTACAAAAAGCCGCAGAACTTTTTAGGGAACAAGGGGATAGAACTGGCTACCGTTTGGCAAAAGACACCCTCAAAACCATTAATAAGACTCACGGAAAACTGAGCATCTTTTCTGGAAAAAATACGCCATTTAGAGTAATAAGTGTACTTAGTGATGCGGTGATAACGTTCAAGTCTTTTGCACTCAATCCTAATGAAGAACTGCTGCCAGCTTTTGCCAGTCTCAGCAAGCAAGAGGCGATCGCAGTGGGAATTGTGTTTACTGGGATTTTCAATATCTGCTTTGTCTGTGGGATTTATGCGCGTTGGCGAGATTTATTGGATTTTCCTTCTATCTTCAAGTTGATGGTTGTCGGTGTGGTGCCATTCGTGACGCTGGCAGTGATTAGTGCGATCGCTCGTGCTGTGTTTCGTCGTGGTGGTAGTTTTGCTGGCGATATTTTCCTGGCAGGTGCTTCTCTTTTACCATTGAGCATTCTACTGATTGTGAGTAGCATCGCTCAGTTTTTGCCGAGTAATACCTTGCCAGTTCTTAGTGTATTCATCAGTTGCTATACAATTCTTACTCTTTACAGCGGTTGTACCCAGATTTCTAATTTGTCAGAGAAGGTAGCCGCATTCATTGTGCCCATGATGTTACTGATGAGCGGATGGTTTTCTTATTTTGCTTTTCATGGGATACCGTTTTAATGCATTTAATAGTTAATTTGTCAATAGTTATTACAAAGTGAAGTTAATATAATCCTCTTGAACAGTTTTCCCGGAACGGTGTGACTACCATAGTATTTTGCTGGTATGCCAAGATTTAGTGGTAGAAACCCCAGACCAGAATATGTTAGGCAGGTTACTAGACGGGCGTTACCAAGTTATCCAAGTCCTAAGCGCCGGAGGATTTGGTAAAACTTATATAGCTGAAGATACTCGACGACCAGGCAATCCTAAGTGTGTTGTTAAGCAGCTTAAACCTGCAAGTAATGAACCTAACTACTTGCAAACTGCTAGACGATTATTCCTCAGTGAAGCAGAAACTTTGGAACAGTTAGGTAACCATGACCAGATTCCTAGACTATTAGCTTATTTTGAAGAAGATCGAGAATTTTTTCTAGTACAAGAATTTATTGAAGGACATCCACTCAGTACTGAACTGCAACCCAATGATTGCTGGAATGAAAGTCACGTTATTGCGCTGCTAAAAGATATTTTGGGTATTCTGGCTTTTGTTCATAGCTATGGAGTCATCCATCGAGATATCAAACCAGACAACTTAATTAGACGTGCCTGGGATCGGAAGTTAGTTTTAATTGACTTTGGTGCAGTTAAGCAAGTGCGATCGCAAATAGCAACGCCTCACAGCCCGATGTCAGCTACTGTTGCCATTGGCACTCCCGGCTATATGCCTAGTGAACAAGGATTAGGTAGGCCTCGCCCTAGTAGTGATATTTACGCACTAGGCATTATTGGCATCCAAGCCCTGACCGGGTTGTTTCCCAGTCTATTACAAGAAGACCCCACTACAGGGGAAATACATTGGCAAGATCGGGTACAGATTAGTGAGGGGTTCGCATCTGTTTTAAACAAAATGGTATGTTACGACTACAGAGAGCGCTATCAATCGGCCAACGAGGTACTAAAAGCGATCGAGCAATTAACTGAGGCTTGTCAGCCAACCGTGTTACCGAGTACTCCACAAGCACCAGTACCGTCTACGCAACCCTTGCTAGTTCCACCCATTGATCGAAATCGGAATCGAGTTGCTCCTGCTGTCAACAGACTTCCCTTGCTCATGGGCGGAAGTATTGCGGCGATTGTGGGTTTTGTAACTGCGATCGCTTACGTGAAATCGAGAACTGCACCGCTGCCACTTGCTCGTTCTAGCGTAGACTCTACTCCCAGAGTCACTTCCGCCACAGAGATTAATTCAACTCCAGCCTCTACTCCTAAAGTCACTACCTCACCAGAGACAGCTTCAAGGCCAGACTTTACTCCCAAAGCCACCATCTCACCATCAAGCCCAACACCTACTGCCTCATCAAATAAGTTTGACACTGCCCAATTTCCTAGAATAAACTGTGGTGATTTTCTACCCACTAACTCGACTGCATCGGTACAGTTTTATCCAGTTTTCATCGAATATAGCGAGAGCAATTTACAAACCGTAAAATCAAATTTCTGTGCAGATGCTTACAGAAAAATTAGGAGTGATACTAATCAAGAAGCTATCCAAGTAGCCTCTTTTACTGACCGAACTCAGGCTGAGTTATTCAGTAATTTTATGAAGAAACAATTAGGCAGTGGAGACGTGGGGAAACCCTCAATTTATACTTCTGCAAATGCCAGTACAAAAACTCCAGATCAAAAGAATTGCCCTATTGTAGCGTTCGATTCAGAGTCTCCTTTAAATGTGCGATCTACTCCTGATCTTAAGCTTGGTACAGTTGTAGGTACATTAGAAAACGGAACACGTCTAACTGTTCTTGCTGAGCAAAACGGTTGGCTTCAGATTAGTTCTCCAGTGCAAGGCTGGGTATCAAAAAAACGTACAAAAACAGCTTGTCCGTAATGGGTAATAGGTAATGGGTAATGGGTAATGGGTAATGGGTAATGGGGTAATGGGGGAACTGCTTCTTGTCTTCTGTCTGTTTAACTTTTAAACCTACTCCCTACTCCCTACTCCCTACTCCCTACTCCCCCTCCTCTTGAGTGAAGCAACACAACTTTTTGAAACAGGTAACAACAATGAGCCGCTGGGCAAGATTAATTACTTTAATAGCATTACTGGTTCTATCTGTAGCGTGTCAGAAGTCTGACTCTAGGTTCCTGACAACAACTCCCACTTCAACAACACAACTCGCTCAAGTACCCAGTCCTGCTACATCAGTGCCATCCCAGCCTCATTTAACTCCAACCCAAACAGTTGCACAATCTTCACTTCCCTATGAGGCTCGACTGATTGATATTCGTTCAGTTAATAACAAAATTGCCCTCGACATTCGCTATGCAACAGAAAATAATTTTTTGAAACGAAAACTATATCCAGTAGCGCGATGCGTGCTTAGAGGTGCAGCAGTAAAACCGCTATTACAAGTTCAAGATGATTTAGCAAAACAGGGGCTGGGATTAAAAGTTTATGACTGCTACAGGCCTTTGTCAATTCAAAAGCAGATGTGGGCAGTAATGCCGAATCCTAACTACGTGGCGGATCCGGCAAAAGGCTCTAGACATAATCGCGGTGCGGCAGTAGACCTGACGCTGGTTGACCGCAATGGTAAAGAACTAGAAATGCCCAGTGGATTTGATGAATTTACACAGCGATCGCATAGAAATTATACCAATGCCAAACCCCAAGCCCTGAAAAATCGCCAACAGCTTGAGGATGCGATGAAAAAATATGGATTTATACCACTAGCCACTGAATGGTGGCATTTTGATGCGCCCGGTTGGGAAAAGTTCTCGGTTCTTGATGTACCGTTTGGGGCAATACCGTAATCAGCTAAGCTGCTGTTGATTTACGCACAGCATACTTAACTGATAGAGTTAGCACTTACGGCATGGATACCACATATAGTAGGGGCGAACGGCCGTTCGCCCCTACAAATGGCGGTTCAAAAGGAAATTTGCGTAAGTCCTGTAAGTGATTCTCTGTCTCAATCAATCGTCCTTCAGTGTATAAGTCGGACAACTGTTCGGCATTGCAGCCTACCAAGCTATCCGACTCAGGTTTATTTTCGGACAGAGTTACCTCGATCGCCGGAGTAGGTCTGGACTCCTCTTTGTACGCCTGGTAAATTCCCATCTACCAGTTCTGACTCCAGAAGAGTGCTGACCGGGGAAATCACCACCCGAAACCCGATGTTGTTGTTCCTGTTGTCGGGCGTGTTCCTGTTACGATACGCACAGCGGCAGTTCCTCGGATTGTTGTTCCACGAACCGCCACGCAGCAGCCGGAAATGCCTACCCCATTGCTCAGGTTAACACGGCACGCTACACTATCAGCTTCTTAAAAAGACGAGAGATCTCAATATTTGCTGGCGCAGTTGACAGGTATCACCATGCTTTAAGTGGGCAATCCAACTCTCAATTGACTGAGACACTTCCTGATCGCTAATTTTGCCCTCGCTATAGTTTGCCTTCATCTGCTGTAATCTTTGCCGTGCCTGACGTAGATTGTCATTACGTACCCGAATCCGATCAGGTAAAATACGAAATCCGACAAAATTAGCTCCGTGTTTTGTTTCAAATAATTGGCTTTTGATAGGATGGATTTTAAGTCTAAGACCAGCCAGATATTCTTCTATTTTTAGTTTTGCTTGTTCTAAAAATGCTCGTTCATCTGAGAACAACGCAAAATCATCAACATAACGGATATATTGGGTAGCTTTGATTTGCTCTTTAACAAAATGATCGAAACGATTAAGGTATAAATTGGCGAAAAATTGGCTAGTTAGATTACCAATTGGTAAGCCTCGTCGTCTTTCTAGAGGGGTTAATAAGTCATCTCCAGGAAAGTAGTTAATGGCTGATTCTTGTTGGTTACTTCCATCAATGATTTTGTCAATTAGCCAAAGTGTATCGGGGCATTTGATTGTGCGGCGCACCAGTGATTTCAAAATATCGTGGTCGATACTTGGAAAATACTTACGAATGTCGCATAGAAGAATGTAGCGGCTGGAACGAGCAAACTTAGTAAAGCGACGCAGGGCACGGTGAGTGCCAAAACCTACACGATTCGCATAAGAGTCACTGATAAATGTACGTTCAAAAATGGGGACAATTATGTTACAAAGCGTATGATGTACAACTCGGTCACGATAGGGAGCTGCTGAAATCATACGCGGCTTTGGTTCAAAAATTTCAAAAGTTGTGTAGGAGCCAGGAGAGTAGGTTTTTGATTGTAGTTCTGCTTGTAATTGAAATAACTCTTGTTCTAGATTGTAGTTGAAGGCTAAAACATTTTCTCGAAACCGCTTACCTCGTTGTGCTTGGCGTGCAGCCGTTAGTAAATTGGAAAATTCTATAATCTGACTCCAAAGGTTTCCGTGTCGTTTCATTTGGTTCTTTGTTGTTTAATCCAACCACCTAGGTCAGTGCCGATATCATTTAATAGTCTAGTTGCATATTCATAACGTTCGGTCTTAATTAAGTTAAAATCTAATAGTAACCGCGTTTGGTAGCGCAGGATATCTAGCTTGCTATTCAAGGATTCTAGTTGTGTTAACTTTTGTTTGGTGTATCTTGCTACAATCAAGCCTTCTAAAAGCTCATAGAGTTCTGTGGTGATGCGGTTTCCCAAAATAAATTTATGCTCTCTGGGAAGACGGTTCAAAATAGGGACATACCACTTGATTAAGTCGTAGGCTTTTTGTATAATTGGCAAGTCACTCACAAAAAAATGATCGCGCTGCGCGCGAAGAAGAGAAAAGAAAATAGAGTAAAGGGCAAAAGGGGAAGAGTGTAAAGAGCTAGGAAGTCCTGACCGGGGAAATCACCACCCGAAACCCGATGAAGTCGCTCCCGTAGCCGGGCGTGCGCCTGAAACGATACGCACAGCGGCAGTCCCTCGGATTGAAGTCCCACGAACCGCCACGCAGCAGCCGAGAAGCATTATCATTATCAGTTGCCCACTCACTACCATCTATTGGGGCACCGTCATAGCTGTCATGCCACTGGTCAGCGCACCACTCCCACACGTTACCATGCATATCATATAACCCAAAGGCATTGGCTGAAAAACTTCCTACATCTGTAGTTTGTTCTCGATAGGTTCCTTTGGGGCTTGAAGCATAGGTGTAGTTGCCGTTATAGTTTGCTAGCTCGGTGCTAATTGTCTCACCGAAGTGGAACGGGGTATCCGTTCCAGCACGACAGGCGTATTCCCACTCTGCTTCACTGGGTAGCTGATACCGCTGCCCTGTTTTTCTTGACAGTCGCTCACAAAACTCAACAGCATCATACCACGATACGCACTCTACTGGGCGATTTGCACCTTTAAAGTTAGATGGATCGGGATCGAGGTCTATTTTGACCTTGGGGAAGCTTGCGACGACTCGCCACTGGGCTTGAGTGACAGTAAATTTACCCATGAAAAAGGGTTGAATGGTGACGGTGTGCTGTGGACCTTCATACTCATTCCGTTCTGGTTCATTCTCTGGAGAACCCATCGGGAAGGTGCCACCTGGAATGGCGATCATTTCTAGCGTTATACCATTACCCAGGTCTTCAGCAAAGAATTCTGCCCGTTTACGACTGCGGTTGATCTCGTAGGTTACTTTCTCACCAAACCATCCTTTCTTCACGATGGAGAGAGTCGCCACCTCGAACTCAAAGGTTCGATCCCCCCTAGCCCCCCTTAAAAAGGGGGGAACAGGAGCAATGCTTCCCTTTTCCACAAGCAACTCTTCAGTATTCTCGTTGACCGAACAATCCCCTAATTCAGACGGAACACACTCAAAGTCCCCCTTTTCAAGGGGGGTTGGGGGGATCTGCAACGGTTCGCTATTACTAACCGATGGGGATGTAGTAGCTTTCTGTTGGGAAGCGATGACTCGTACTTCTTCTTCAATAGGCGCTATGTCCTCATCTCGCAGTCCCAAAATTTGTTGATAGTCTTTCAAATCATTTTGAGCCGCCTCGCTTAAGGGATATCCTTCTTCATCAAGTGCTTCAATGAGGACTTCCTTATACTCCCGATAGGGACGCACTAACTCTTTTAAGATAGCTTCAGCTTCATCTTCAGAGAGTCCTAACTCAACTTGTCGGGTTTTGAGTATTCTCACAGCAGGACGAGAAAACTTACCTTGAATGAGGCGATTTTTTGCTTCTTGGCGATACCTCAGCTTCACATCAACAATGGGCGCTTTGGCAATGTGAATTTTATAGCCTTCCTTAACGGCGTAGATTTCTGGCGTCATCGGTGGATCAATATCGCAATCCAAGCAGTATGTTTTGACGCGATCGCTAGCATACTCGTGTAACTCATCAACCGAAATCCAGCCGTCACTATCTCCATCTGCTTTTCCCTGCTGAATCCCTTCAACCAGGTAGTTGGTGTAAATGGAGAAGCCAGAATCCTTATGCTCAAAGGAATACTGAGTGGAAGTAGAAGAAGCTAGCACAGCCCGACCTTTTCCACCTAGTTGAGTTTGTATATTGACAGTGCCATCGCTTTTAGCATTCATTCCTTTAGCAAAGGCACCACTGAAGCAACAGTCCAGAATCACAATTTGTTGATCACAACGGCTATTGCTCATTTTTTGATGCAAAAGGCTAGCTGCTACTGCTGTAACATCAATCAACTGCTTCGCTTGGTCTTTGCGAGTAGAACGGGTTGCTAGGTAAAACTGACCGAGTTGATCGGTAATTCCATGACCAGAAAAGTACAACAGCAGCAGGTCATCCTTTTTGCGGTTAGCAAATAGTTCGTAGATGGCATTTTCCATCTCGTACTTTTGGGGATTTTTTAGCACTGTGATATCCGCCTCAGCAAAGCCGCCCATGTCCGGGTGTACCAAGACTCGGTGCATTGCCTCAACATCTTTTACAGCCGCAGGTAAAGAGTTGAATCCTGGTTCATACTCACTCACCCCAATCAGCAGTGCTATCTTCGCCATTTCGCCTGCCTATGATTTTAGAAATTCCTGTGCTTTCTGATAGGCCAAGTCAAACTCAGCTTGACTGCTAGCTTCGATGTTTAGTTCTCTACCATCCGATGCTTTGACGTTCATTTTGATGGGTTGGCCACCTAAGCGATCGCCTAAAAATCCAAACAACGCCTTGATATTCGCAGGATTCACTTCAGCCATTAGCAACCCCCACAAAAAACCACCCAAAGCCTTTGAACCAGGGGGGGCTTCTTCAACAGGTACTAAATCTGCTGGTGCGACTCCATCCACCTCTCTAATCTGGGGTAGCAAATTCTCCACTTCCGCTTGCAATTCCTCGTCATCTAACCCCGCCTCTTGAAGGGAAATTGTGACCTGAATATTAGAGGTATTTGCCATGTGAACCGCCTGATTTGTGTCTACTGTCTTGACTCGATTATTGCCTTATTCTGGTTGGTTTTGGGAATATCGGGAAGAAGATTGGTGCTTATACTCATATCTGTCTTGAAAGTCGGGAGTCGGGAGTCGGGAGTCTGGAGTCGGGAGTCGGGAAAGACTGATTTTCATCGTTTGTTGTGAGCGTTAGCTTATGGGAGTCTTGCACCAGCCGGCCGCACCCTGAAGGGTGGGGCTACATGAACAAAGTCCGCCTGCGCGGACTCGCCAGGAAAATCAACTGGAGATAAGAATAAGGGATTTTGGAGCCTGCTTTAGGCAGGCTTCGTTTGTGTAGCCCCACCCTTTAGGGTGCGGGCAACCAAGGTACTCGTTACTAATCCAACAACTGCTGGCACACCTGACGGAAATCATCACCCCGTTCTTCAAAGCTTTGGTATTGGTCGAAACTAGCACAGGCGGGTGAAAGTAGAACCACACGAGCATTATACTGTTGGGCAAGTTCAGCCGCTTTCGGCACAGCTTTTGCCATGGTTTCGACAATTTCGTAACGCTCATAACCCACTTGCTTCAAACGTTCAGCAAAGGTAGTAGCAGCATCACCGATGAGTAAAACAGCAGCTGCTTTGGCTTGAATTGTCTCAATCCAGCTAGTATCATCACCCGCTTTGGCTTCACCACCAGCAATCAAGATGGTAGGACTATCAACAGCAGCTAATCCAACTTGTGCAGCATCGTAATTGGTGGCTTTACTATCGTTGATGAAATCGATACCTTGCCAAGTGATAATGTGTTCGAGGCGATGAGGAACACCAGGGAAATTAGCAATAGCTTGTGCGATCGCATCCTTCTCAATTCCTGCTAACCGCGCTGCTGCGACAGCCATCAGTAAATTTTGCTGATTATGTTCTCCCACCATCCGTAGAGACGACACCTGTACAATTGGCTCATCCTGGGCGATTACCCAGCCATCTTCGATGTAGAATCCCCGATGCGGATTGCCTAACAAGTAATCTTTTCCTTTGACACTTGTCCAATAAGCGTTAGGCCAATCATTGACACCTTTCTGGCGTAAGTAAGGATCGTCGCCGTTGAATACTTGCAGATGCGATCGCCTTAACAGACTCGCTTTAATGTTGTAGTAGTTGTCTAACATCTTATGACGGCTGAGATGATCGGGTGTAAAGGTTGTCCAGATGCCAATTTTGGGTGCAAGGTTGCGTGAGGATTCTATTTGGTAACTACTAATTTCCCCAATGACCCAATCTACTTTTGTCTGTTGTTTTTCTTTTCCACTAACTACTGACAAAGCCACTTCACAAGCCGCATAACCAATATTGCCGCAAGCAGGAGCATACAGTCCAGCTGATTGAAAAATAGCAGCAATTAAAGCCGTCGTAGTAGTTTTGCCATTAGTGCCAGTGATGGCTACCCAGGGACATGATTGAAGATAACGCCAAGCCAGTTCGATTTCTCCAATCGTGTCAATGCCCTGATTTCTCGCTTCAACTAAAACAGGTATATCCCAGGGAACACCAGGACTAACGACAATCAACTGGGGTAAGTCCGAAGCATCGAGAGTCAGGGAATGACCTAGCTTAACAGTAACTCCGTCAGCAGCAAGCTCCTGTTGTTGTTGCAACATTTCTGAGCGCTTACGTGAAGCGAGAGTGTCGGGATTAGCGGCATCACTGAGAGTTACCTGCCAGCCATCCTGCTGGAGGAGGCGTGCAGCAGCGATTCCAGATCTTCCCAGACCAATAACCTGAGCGTTGGGCATAAATTAAATGTAAATGGCAGATGTCCCGGCTTTAGCATTCCCTATGGTACCTAGAGCCATATGAAATTGCCAATTCCCAGGGGGTGGAAAAAGTTATTGCTCCCGATTACAGCAGCTTGGTCACATTGGAGCGATCGCCAAGTAATGTGTAAGTACGCCTCAGTACTCCTTCTATTGAACCTACCTGCTTGAACGATTCGAGCAGTTCATGAGCTGGTGTTTTTCTCTTTTCAAGAAGAACAAAAAGCGGCTTTAATAAACTAGCATCTGGGTCTCCTTTCAGTGCAACTTTAGCAGCTTGCAAAACCTGAGTTGCGTTCTCAAAAATATCGTCATCGTCAAACCCAAATTGTGCGGAAAGTTGGTGCAAAGCTGCATCAGGTACAGTTGCTCGACCCAGCAAAGATTCATCTAATACAAGACCTTTCAACAATGCCAGCAATCCAGCGTAGATAGAAAAGTCATCACAACTATCAAAGGCTTTAAATTCGATGCGACCTACTTCTGCTGGCAGACGTGCTATTTTTGTTAAGACAGGTTCGCTACTAATCCGTTGTTCTGGTTTCTCCACAAAAACCCTTACTGCTGGTCTTGCTCCTGTTCTCACAAATGTTCGTACCGATAACCCTTCCCACAAAGCACCTTGATAGAAAGGAGAACTATAACTAAAAGGAATGATGTAGGGACTGTAATAAGTTAGTTTTCTACCAATATCAATGACTTGTTCAAAAGACAAGCCTGCCCAGGAAATATTTAAATCTGGCCCATAAGTAAGCATGGGTATGTGGTCAGTTCGTTCTTCAGGAAAAGCTTGTAGCCGTCTGAGTTCATACTCATTAAATGGAGGTTCAGGTTCAAACGCAGTACGGTACGGATTAAAAGTGACTAATACGGGGGAAAAACCAAAGGTACTAGCTACCTCACGCAGTAAGCAAAAACTTTCTGTTAATTCAGTGATAGTGCTTTGAATATCAGAATGTATGGTTGTTCTGATTTCAATGCCTTTAGGAATGCAGTCAATAAACTTTTCGGTCTCTGTAAATCGTTCAAACCCTTCAATATACCATCTCTTCTTTCTGATGCCTTCGTCCCCAACATGCAGTTGAGAATAATCGCCGGGGTATAAGGGTAGCTTGTCGATAATTTGAGCAAAATCAGCAAATTTTGTTCTGGA
>DALYIW010000245.1:11849-13034 GCA_031970155.1 Coleofasciculaceae cyanobacterium CTOTU46601
TCAGCTAACTTGCCTTCAGGGTTTAGGAAAGCGACTTCATGCTCAATGCCAAAACTAAACATTGTTTAAACCGGGAATTTGTATCTAAGTTTTTGGTGTCAATAGTATAGTTTATTTGATTGCTTGGGCAAGTTTAGGTACGGCTCATCTTAAGATTGCTGATGAGTGTATCTAATTACATGATGCTGAAAAGAAAGCATTTTACATCTAATTAAGAATTTTTTGAAAACCTATTGCCCCTTACGTTGAGTCATGATAAACTACGTATTAGGCAAAAGGTTAAGACTTTTGTGAAAAGCTTTAACTTTTTGCCTGCTGCGTAACACCCCATTACGCAGTTATTCAAAAGCCAGTGGGTCTAAGCCTGAACATCTTCACCCACTGGCCTCCCCCAAAAAATCAATGGAGGTTCTTTCATGGTAAAACCGATTGGAGATAGAGAACTTGCGCTTATTGACCTCTACGCCTACTGGGAGCTGGAATTAGAGCCAAGGAGTTTTTACTCGAAGTGGGATGTGACTTACGAGCAAATGGCTTTGATTTGCTCACGTTCTCCCAATACTGTTCGGCGCTGGTTTCAATTAGGGCGCTACTATACTCCTGCTAGTGCCTGTGATAAACGTCATCTGGCGCTGATGGACTTTCTGCTAGAGCATTTTGAGGAGATTTCGCCTCAACTGCTGGAGCAACTGTGTTCTCGATATCGCGGTTCGGGGCGTCTGCGTTAGAGATTGGGTTGACTTTTTGGGGCGTTTGTGTATAAGTCCCAATTTGGCAGTGGTTGGATATACCACCTGGGAAGGGCACGATATTATCGTGCCCCCACAAGAGACCTTCTATGAAAATAGGGAGTTGGGAGTCGGGAGTCGGGAGTCGGGAGTCGGGAGTTGGGAGTTGGGAGTTGGGGAAGAAAGGCGATGCATCATTTTTGGTGGTGGCGAATGGGCGATGACGCCTGTACTGGACTTAATTGAGTGCGATCGCACTTTCTGGTTCACCGTAGAATATTGATTTCAAGTATGCTAAGCCAGAGGTAGATATTTGGGCGATCGCAGCGACACTCTACGCTATGCTAACGGGCATTTGCCGTTACATAAGACCTACTCAAAACTACTGATCAATAGACAAAGCTACTCATGTGTAACTTGATACTTACTTCCTGCTTCATTCTGGTCGTGTCGGCAC
>DALYIW010000246.1:0-11958 GCA_031970155.1 Coleofasciculaceae cyanobacterium CTOTU46601
TGGGTAATGGGTAATGGGTAATGGGTAATGGGTAATGGGTAATGAATTACTCAGTCAGCGTTTGGCTAAATTGATAAGCTTGTCTTATCACCATATCTACGGGAGAGCCAGGATTTTTGCAAGAGGTTTAGTCTATACGTCCGCCTTCGGTCAGTTTGGGAAAAGTTACACACAGCGTTATTATCTGCATATCTTGAACTGGAGTCAGCGCTCCTGCGAAAAAGATGACTCTTCCTCATCCCCTAACTAGGGATAGGTATTTTTAGTATGGATGTTGATGGACAGCGAAACCTACCTGAATCACCCCACGTTTGGTCTGCTTTTTCGAGTTTGCATGGTTGAAGAGGGCCAGGAATTATTCACTACCCTCTACGCCCAGCGCCTATTTTTTGTGGTGAGTACCACTCCAAATGGCATCGCCTTTGAACCCATTAGTCGTTCGGATGCTCGCCTTTTAGTGGAAAATCGCCTGCGCCTACTTCGTCGCACTGGTTCATTCCAGGACTTTGAGCAGCTTCAGCTCATTCATCACCAAACCTTCCAATGACCGACAAAAGCCTTAAGTGTGAAGAATCTAGCGCTTCTTAAGAGAGTTAGGTACAGCCATCATCTTTCCTAACTCCTACAACCAGGTGTAGTTCATCCAACTGAGAACCGCTATGTAAGGATGACAGGAAGAAAATTAGGAATTGAAGCTCTCCCATTCTTCTAGGAACTTTACTTCATACTTCTTTATGACTGGCTCAATTGCACAACGCATTGCCGACATTCGTCAACAGTTACCGCCCAGAGTTCGCCTCATTGCTGTCACCAAACAGGTTTCAGTGGACGCCATGCGAGAAGCTTATGCTGCCGGGATTCGAGATTTTGGCGAGAACCGTCTTCAAGAAGCAGAACCGAAAATTGCTCAACTCAACGATTTACCAGACCTTAACTGGCACCTCATCGGTCATCTACAGAGCAATAAAGCTAAAAAAGCCTTGGAACAATTCCCGTGGATTCACTCCTGTGACAGTCTAAAGTTAGCCCAACGACTGAATCGATTAGCCGCTGAGCTGTCCATAAGACCAAAAGTTTGCCTTCAGGTCAAAGTCGTGCCAGACCCTAGTAAATATGGTTGGACTATCCCAGAACTCTTAGCAGATTTATCAGAACTTGCTCAATGTGATGCCCTACAAATTCAAGGCTTAATGACAATCCTGCCACTTGGATTATCCCAACCCGAAAGTTTGGCAGTGTTTGAGCGTACTCGTGAACTAGCCGATGAGATTGGGCAGCGCAAGTGGTCAAATCTTCAAATGAAGGAACTATCGATGGGAATGTCAGATGATTATCAGCTTGCCGTGAAAGCGGGTGCAACTATGGTACGGCTAGGGCGAATTATATTTGGTGAACGAACAGTCTAACTTGTCCCCAGGCTCAACCCTACAGAGAAAGGTTTTTCTCTCTCATCTCTTCATCGGTTCCTCGTCTTATACCAAGTTGCGTTGCCCCTAGAGAGCCGCTTGCTCGCTATGCTGCGCCTACCTGCGGCTAACGCTAACATACTTAGTACTTTCTCTCCTCCCTGTCCTCATTGTCCCCCTTGTCCTCCTTATCTCTCTCAGTTTGTCAAGGGGGGTTAAGGCATGGGCTAATATAATGCCAGCACGATTTTATGATGAGTATTGTCGCTCTTAAAATTGCTTGACATTTTTCGCGCTATTGTTTGTAAGACTACCTGTTTTCAGGAGGCTGATGTATACTTTTGACTTAATTTTGCAAGGCTTCAGGGGTGAAAATTGTTAGAGAGTTAAGTGAAGAGCGATTTTCGGTAGTTTGAACCTAAAAAAATCACCTGTTGAAGATGGCTGCCTCAAAAACAACTACTCATCAGGTTTTTAGCGTCAAACTGAAGTTTTGATGGAGAGTAAACTATGAACAACATTTTTACCAAGCTACGAGATTTCGTTGGTCTTAACGAGCCAGCGGAATACGAGTACGAGTACGAGGACGATGGGGACACCTATCAAAATCTCTATCAGCAAGAGCAGCAAATTCCAGCGCCGCCGCCAGAGGAAGAGCGTCCACCACGACGCCGGGTTCGGGAGCGTGCAGGTGTAGGATCAGAAGCAGGAATGGGGACAAATGGGATGAATAACGTGATTGGAATGCCTGGATCTGTTAATGGACTTTCGGAAGTAGCAGTAATTGAGCCACGTTCTTTTGAAGAAATGCCGCAGGTAATTCAGGCACTGCGAGAACGCAAGTCGGTGGTCTTAAATCTAACAATTATGGATCCAGACCAAGCGCAACGAGCGGTGGACTTTGTGGCAGGTGGAACCTACGCGATAGATGGTCATCAGGAGCGGATTGGCGAAAGTATTTTCCTGTTTACGCCAAGCTGTGTTCAAGTTAGCACTCAGTCTGGTGTTGTTCACGAAGTTTCTTCGCCGCAGATGCGTACTCCCCGTCCAACAGCTCCTTCCCCGGCATGGGCGTCTGAACAAGAGCGTATGGCTCAGTAATGATTTGAGAGTAAACCCTTGAATCCAAATTCCAAAATTCTCTTAAGAGGGGTGTAGGGTGGCTACTAGGCTTGGCTTGATTGGGGGCGGGGTAATGGGTGAAGCGTTATTATCTCGCTTGATTGCTCAAGAGCTTTATCGCCCTGATGAAGTCTTGGTGAGTGAGCCACAAGCGCACCGCCGTGAGGTTTTGGTGCAAAAGTATGGTATAGGGGTAACTTCAGATAACCGGGCCGCTGCGGCGGCATCGGAAGTTTTGTTATTGGCAATTAAACCCCAAGTGTTTGAGGCGGTAGCAACCGAATTAGCAAAAGGGGAAAGCGATCGCCGCCAAGCAGTAGAGTCACTGCCGATGGTAGTTTCGATTTTAGCGGGTGTGTCTTTGAGTCAACTGGAAACAGCGTTTGGGCATCAGCCAGTCATCCGGGCGATGCCCAATACTCCAGCAACAGTGGGGGCAGGAATTACCGCGATCGCATCAAGTAAAACCGTCACAAAAAGCCATATAGAACAAGCAACAGCAATTTTTCAAGCTGTAGGTGAAGTAGTAGAAGTACCAGAGTACCTGATGGATGCAGTAACGGGTTTATCTGGCTCAGGGCCGGCCTATGTCGCCGTTATGATTGAAGCGCTAGCGGATGGGGGAGTCGCGGCTGGTTTACCGAGAGCGATCGCCTCTAAATTAGCACTCTCTACCGTCCTAGGAACCGCTCAACTATTGCAGCAAACAGCATTGCACCCTGCCCAACTCAAAGACCAAGTTACCAGCCCTGGCGGCACGACTATTGCTGGAGTGCGAGAGTTAGAGCGTGCTGGTTTCCGCTCCGCTTTAATTGAAGCCGTACAAGCCGCTAAAGAGCGCTCTCAACAGCTAGGTCAGTAGCTTTTTTTATACCCTTGAGGTATTTTTCCCCGACTCCCGACTCCCGACTCCCGACTCCCGACTCCCGACTTCGTTATTCAACGGTAGTGTGACGGTAAAGATACTACCTACCCCAACCTCACTTTCCACAGCGATTTGACCACCGTGTAAGGTCACACAATTTTTTACAATAGATAGCCCTAAGCCAGTTCCGGAAATGCTGCCAACATTTCGACCTCGGTAGAAAGACTCAAACAAGTGTCGTTGGTCTTCTAAAGGAATGCCGATGCCTTCATCTTGGATACGCAAAATAGCGTTGCTTTGCTCACAAACTAGGTCACACTTAACTGTGCTGCCTTGAGGTGAATACTTAATTGCATTCGAGAGCAGATTGTTAATAATGTACCGCAGCAGTTTTTCATCCATGTAAGCAACAGCCATACCGTCTAGCTCTTGTGCCTCAAGCGAACAGTAACCTTGACTAGTAAATACCAGCTCGTGCTGGCTAGCTATAGTCAGTTTCAGCTCTTCGACCAGTTCGTTGCAAAATTGCTTTAAATCCAGCGGTGAAGGCTGAAATCCCTGTTTTCCAGTTTCAATTTGATTAATAGTCAGCACATCATTGACTAGCTCAGTTAAAGCATTGGCAGTGATTTGAATACGACGGTAGTGCTTAAGTTTATTCTCTTCTGTAAAAAGCTGCGTATAACGTTCAAGTAATTCGGCCGAAGATAATATGGTCGTTAGCGGAGTCCGATACTCGTGAGAAACCATAGCAATGAAACGAGATTTGAGTTCGTTGAGTTCTCTTTCGGTTTCCAGAGCCTTACAAAGTTCTTCTTCTGCTTTTTTGTACTGGGTAATATCCTCCATTGTGGCGAGGTGACGGAGCATATTTCCCTGTTCATCAAATATTGTGATTGGCTGCAACCGCGCCAAAAACCTTTCTCCATTTTTTCTAGTAAACCAAAGTTCAATCTTTTCCTTTTCCCCTGACATTGCCAGCCTAAATTCCTTATTGATCTGCTCTAGGTCAGCTAAGTCCCAATACGGATAGGGAGGGATTTGACCTACGAGTTCTTCAGAGGAATAACCACAAATCCTTTCATAGGCTGGATTAATTAATAAGATTTTACCGACTTCATCAGTTGAAATAATGCCAATCGGTGCATTTTTAATGAGTGTAGAGAGTAATTCTTTTTCTTGAGATAAAGCATCCTCAATCTGTTGGCGGGTGGTAATATCGCGCACGAAAACACAGTTGTACTCTCCACCATTGAAATCAAAGTAATTAACTGTAATCTCTACTGGAAATCGTCGATTATCTTTAGCTTTTTTGACTGACTCAAAGGTAAAAGAACCACGTTGCTTGACCTCTTGCCAGTGTTCCGGCCAGATTTCAGCGGGAAAGTCTGGAGTAACGTCTGCGACTCTCATGGTGAGTAACTCTTCACGGCAATATTTGAGGAGTTGGCAAGCCGCATCGTTGACGTAGAGAAATCTGCCATCTTGAGCAACTAAGCAAGCCATCACGGCTGAGCGATCTAAGGACAACTGCGTCAGCCACAGAAAATCCTCAATCCACTCGCGTTCTTTAAGCGCATTTGGCGATCGCTTTTGGTGCTGCCCTTGGTGCGATCGCTCTTCCTGTAGTTGTGGAGTGTGTGTCTCCACTATGGTTTCTATCGATTCGTTAAACGGCTGCAAAGTTGCCTCTACCCGCCTAAATTCGCTAATATCCTGAGACGAGCCGATAATTCGCGAAATTCTCCCATCTGGTTCAAGCTTAGGAAATAAGGTAGTCAGCAACGTGCGGCTTTCACTTTCAAACTCAAAGGATTCTTCATAGCTAATAGGTTGCCGTTGCTCTAGACAAAGGCTGTAGTTCTCACAAAATTTGTCAGCGATGACTGAGGGGAAGCACTCGTGCGGGCATAACCCTGCTAGATTTTCCCTGGAAAGAGAAACCATCCGTGTATAAGCAGAGTTATTAGTGACAAAGCGGAAGGTGATGGCCTCTGGTTTACTACCACTAGGCAACTCAACATCTAGGACGAAGATGGCAGTGGAGATGGTTTCAAACACATCCTGCAATACAGTCTCTTGCTCTCGCATTTTCTCTTTGCTTGTGCCAATAACCGAAAGCTTCAATAGTAGCTAATTACTTTGAGCTTCTGGCGGCAGCGATTGCCCCAACTGAGGTTCAGTACCAGCCAGGATACGTTGAATGTTGCTGCGGTGTCTGAATATAACGTACAAGCCAGCAGTAACGGCAAACAGCTGATAGGGCAAAGGTTGTCCTAGGAAAATCATGAGGAAAGAAACCGCGATCGCCGCCACAATCGAACCCAAAGAGACAATCCGCGACACCGCCAACACCACCGCAAAAACTCCTAAGGTTCCTAACCCTACAAGCCAAGACATGGCAAGTAAGACGCCTAAACCAGTAGCAACCGATTTGCCACCAGTGAAGTTAATCCAAATTGACTTACTGTGACCCAATAAAGCCGCGAAAGCCGCGAAAGCTACTAACCAAGGTTGCCAAGCAGAAGGAAGCAAGGGTGTGGTAGCTAGCGCATAGAAGCCATTAACTAAAGCGATCGCGCCCACTCCTTTCAACGCATCAACCACCAAAACCATGATGGCTGGTCCTTTTCCCAGTGTCCTCAGAACATTAGTTGCACCAGTGGAACCAGAACCCTGCTCCCGAATATCAATTCCCTTAAGTAGCCGTCCTGCCAGATAACCCGTGGGAATTGAGCCTAGCAAATAAGCCCCAATTAACAGTAGACAAATCAACGATAACTTAAGCACCATTAGCGTCCCTCTTTAATACTCGTAGGTACTCATCTGCTGAGGATCGGGAGCAAAGGCTAACCACAGAGGAAATTGCAGCAGCGAGAGATTAATCTGGTCTTCTGTCTCATCAATAATAATTAAGGGCAGCTGCTTTTGCTCGAGCAATCGGTCAGCTTTTAGCACGAGGGCTGGTGCTTCCTCAAACAAGACAATACCCCGCTCTGGCCCAAAATCAGCACGAGAGATGCCCAGACAGTCCTGCAATCCTCTACGCCATTCGCCGAGACGTTCGGGTGTATTGGCAATGATCAGAGTCCGGAGGCGATCGTCATAAAGTGTTCGCATCACCGAAATGCTGGCTGAGGCAATCAAAATATTTTGTAAGCGACTGCCCATAGATTTTATGGCACCGCGACCACCTTGGGTAAAAAACCAATTGGAGACTCGTTCAGCGTGAATCGGCTCAAAAGTTCGACGTAGTTGCCAGGGTGGGCCATAGTAATCCGGCAGTGTGCGGTATTGGTCAAGGATTTTACGAATCTGCCGTGTTTGCTCCTGAAATCCCTGTTCAGCAAATTTAGGTGTCGGTGCCGTTTCTGGTGGTCGAGATTCTTCTACAAATGACGGTGACGGTTCTGAGGGAGGGACTAGATCTAGCTGCTCTGCGGCGCTAGCTAAGTCTTGTAAACTACCAACCAGATAATCTTTAAAGCCTTGCACCCGTATCGCCAAGTCTTGGGAGACACCAGCAAATGTTGTTCGCATTTCAGTACGGATGCGTTCCCGACGACGTTCTAGTTGTTCAATAGAAATTTGTAGTGTCTGCTTACGTTGCTCTAATTCACTCAAGCCCTCTTGTACCATTCGTTCTACAGATGCCTGAGTTTTTGCTAATTGCTCAGAGAGGATTTTGCTTTGAGTTTCTTGTAGAACCGTTATTGTCTGTCTTAATTCCTGTTCTTGACGTTTAAGGTCTGCCACAGTTTGAGCTAAATCAGTAACTGTCTCCTGAGTATCTAAAGGCTGTGCCAGTTCCAGGGAGGTACTTTGTTGGTCTAGCTTCTCTAATTTTGGCGATCGCAAACTCTCTATTTGCGAAGCCTCCTGTTCACCAGAGACGTTGCCGAAGGATATAGGGGTTTTCTTGTCTAAGTAATCAGACACCTCAGTAGCTTGCTCTTTTTCTGGCTTTTGAGCCTCGACGGCTTCAAAATTTAGCTTGTTTTCTTGCTCTTGTTCGCGAGATTTTGGTTCGTCTGAATTCATCTAACAACTAACAAATAATTATTAACTTTCCCTGCTTCATATTTGAGGAGTAAGGCAACCTTCTCAGATTCTGGGGCAGCGTTGTTCTAAACAGGTTTTTAGCATCTTTGGGTCAAACAAAATTGGCAAGAAGTGGATGCTCTTAACTTCTTTGAAATAAAACAAAATCGGTACAGGAGTCCAAAAAATTCGCCAATTTTGCCAATCCTGATAGGTAAAACGCCGAATCATCGTATCAGAGCGATAAATATCTAGCGCCGTTTCTGTAAATCGCAGACGAATCGTTGCCGCCTGAAACATCAAAAACAACCCCAAAATCCCTATTACCAAACTCGCCCAGATTTGTACAAGCAACATCGGTAGAGCGACCAAGACTAACACTACAGGCAATGTGTAGCTAGGAGATAGCTCAACCGTTTGTGTCGATGTCCCAGAAGACGTAGTAAAAGTCACTTTGTTTAAAGCCCTTGATCATAAACATCTATCAATATCATCATTCCATTCTATAGCTTCTCTAATCAGCTGTTATTGAGTACTGCACTGCCAGTTCCTTGAAACATCAGCCAAGATAAGAAAAAGTTTGAAATAAAGATTGCTAGCAAAGCCGTTACCACAGCAGTGGTTGTAGATTGACCTACGCCTTTTGCGCCCCCAGTTGTAGTTAATCCCCAACTGCAGCCAATTACAGCAATCAATACTCCAAAACAAGTGGCTTTAATCGCTGCACTGCACAAGTCCCAAACGCCCAGTAGGTTACGCGCAGAATCAAGAAACACAGTTTCAGAAATGCTGTACAGACTTGATGCAACTATCACGCCTCCCGCCATGCCGATAATAATTGAGAGAATGGTTAAAAGTGGCAGCATTAGACAGCAAGCAATGACCCGTGGAATCACCAGGTAATCAATTGGGTCAGTTTTAAGCATATAAAGAGCGTCAATTTGCTCTGTCACTTGCATCGTGCCAATTTCTGCGGCAAACGCTGAACCCACTCGCCCAGCTAAAACCACAGCAGTCAGAACTGGGGCAAGTTCACGGGTTAAGGCTAAAGCCAAAACACCTCCTACAGCTGTAGTAGCACCAAAGTTAATGAACTCTCGTGCTACCTGAATGGTAAATACAGCACCAACAAAACCCGAAGTGATGAGAGCAATCGTCAGCGATTGTGGTCCAACGGCTGCCATTTGGTCGAGGGCGTTGCGTCGGTGGAGTTTCCTGGTAAACAAATGAAGAATCACTTGTCCCCCCAAGAAAATTGCTGCCATTAAGCGCTGAGTCCACAACCCCAAGCTAGAACTAGGAAGAGTTTCACTCATTCGTTTTGTTGTTTGTTGTTGGTTGTTTGTTGTTGGTTAGGAACGAGCAACAAACGAGCAACGATTCATACATTTTGTTGTTGGTTGTTTGTTGTTGGTTAGGAACGAGCAACAAACGAGCAACGATTCATGAGTCTATTTGACATCATTGGATTCTACACGAAAGCGTTCAACGGAGGTCAGAAGGTCTCTGGCAACACCTACAAGGTTAGCTAGAGCGCCAGATACTCGTTGGGCTTCCTGGGAAGTTTCTTGGGCTGTTAGTTCTACTGATTGCATCACCTGGGCGACGGCGCGAGAGGTTTCTGTTTGCTCTACGGTGTCGGCTGTAATGGAACGTACTAGGGCGTCGATGCGATTTGACACTTGAATAATGTCTTCAAGGGCACGTTTGGCCTGTTCTGCCCGTTTGGTGCCTTCAATGACCTGCTGGGTGCCTTCCTCCATGGCGGTCATTACTAAGCCAGTTTCACTCTGGATTTGCAATACGATTTGTTCGATTTCCTTGAGGGCTTTCGCTGAGCGATCGGCTAGTTGTCGTACCTCGTCGGCAACGATCGCAAACCCACGCCCTGCTTCCCCAGCTCTTGCCGCCTCAATACTGGCATTGAGCGCCAATAAGTTAGTACGAGAGGCGATCGTGGAAATCACGGCCACAATCTTAGAAATCTCTTGGGATGATTCAGCAAGTCGCTTGACTTTTCGAGTAGTTTCTGCTACCGTCTCTCGAACTTGCAAAATTCCCGCCACCGTACGTTCTACAGCTTCGCCGCCTTTCAAGGCTGTCTCTGAGGCTTTGCGAGCCACTTCCTCAGCTTCTTGCGCACTCTGTGCCACCCGCTGAATCGAGTCAGTCATTACTTGAACGGAGTTGAGGGTAACTGCCAGTTCCTCCGCTTGTCGCAGGGCATCCGAGGACAGACCTCTGGCAAAGGTTTCACTATCAGAAGAGCTTCTATTGACCTGTCGTGCTGCTTGTTTCACCTGCTGCACGATTTCGCGTAGGTTTTGAATAGTTAGGTTAAACGAGTCAGCGACTGCACCCAAGACGTCAGCCGTCACTTCAGCTTGTACCGTCAGGTCTCCTCGTGCTGCTCCTTCAACGTCATCAAGTAACCGAATCACTTGACGTTGTAGGTCTTCTTTTGCTTGCTCTTGCTCTTCTGCCTTGCGTTGTGCCTCACTGGTAGTCGTCAGAATTACCCGCGCCATTTGGTTGAAGCCGGTTGCCAGTTGACCAAATTCATCCTCTGAGTAAACGGTGGCACAAGCACTAAAATTCCCCTGACAGACAGAATCAAATTGTTTTTGTAGGTCTGTAGTCGATCGCTTGATCTGCTTGGTGGCGACTTGCCCCAGAACCAGGGTAGTGCCAAAACTGGCAAGACCGGCGGCTAAAGTCATTGCCCAGCCAGTACTACGTAGCTGTGAAACAACACTGTCTCGATTGTCTTGAGGAGCCGTATACGCTGCAACAAAACTCACACCAGCTACTACCACCGCTGAGACAACACCAGCAGCAGCAGCAGTAATCCACTGTTTTTTATCGAGCGTGGCATTTTCAAACGGAGCGAGCCAGCCTTGCTCTACAGTGACGATGGGTTCATTGTCGCTATCTTTGGTTTGGTTAAATATGGGGATTGATTCAGCCGGGCTACTGATGCTAAACACATCATCTTCGCTAGTGGGCGAACTATAACCTTGAGTGGATGATTGCGATCGCGTACTCCCTAACCCGTCGCCATCACCATCGCCCTCCTCGTTCAACGACATGCGCCCCACACTTCCCGGCACTGCCCCAGTACTGCTCAAGATATCAAAATCCGTCTCCTGACCAGCCTCTCGCGACACATCATCTTGAGCGCCCAGCGAGAAATCCGGGATTGCACCTAAATCGTCGTCAAATACATCAAACTCATCTAAAAAGCCCTCTCTTGAACTTTGACGGGACTCCATTCCTGACAAATTTGCCTCGGTTGTTTCCGTGATTTCCTCCAGCGAGAAAGCATCACTCCCAAAAGTCTCGTCAAAGGTGTCAAAGTCAAAGTGTTCTTTTGAGTTGAACCCATTCTGACCGTAGCCTGAATCAAACGTTGACTCGTCGTCAATATAGTCATTATGGGGCAATGACTCAGTAGGATCAGACTCTCCCTCACCCAGGTATCTCCAGTCTTCTCTCTGGCTTGGGAACCTATCCTCGATCTCTCCTCGCCCCATCAATAGGGTTTCGTCCTCAAAAACGGGATATCCTGAGTTGTACCGTTCACTCGGCAATTCATCGTTGTTATAGGGAGACTCCTCTATCTCCTGATCGGACAAATCAGCATTATCAAATTGGGGGTGTGTATCAAAGGGCGTTGGACTATCTTCAGGAATCCCTAATCGCTCAAAGCTTTCTCTAGGAGGCATCACAAATGTGATTCCAGTATCATCAACAGAACCTTCGGGGAAGAAGTCTTCTGCCGTCTCCTCTAAACCAGCATCATCAAAAGCGTTAGCATCTAGAGAAAATTCATTGAAGTCGGTTTCCGACGAATCAAAATCATCTACGTCGTAGTCAGCATCGCCAGTAAAAGCAAAAGGGTTGTCAGAGGCATTAAGACTCGCCGCTAAAGCTTCGTCGCTCTCAGCATCAGAAATCTGCTGGGCCCCCTCATCCTCAAGCCCTGAACGTCCAAAAGGATTGCCAAAGGGTGAATCTGGCATCGCCTCAAAATCATCATTTCCCGTGTCATCAAAATCCAGGTTTCTTAGATCAAAACCCCTAGAATCATCGGGTTCATCTGGCAAGTCTTGCCAATTATCAAAATTCGGGCTGTTACCCAAATCGTCAGTCACTACAAAATCTTGATCGTTGGTCTCAAAATCGTCGGGTGACGCCGTTACATCTGCTGAATCTGCCTCGTTGTTCGATTGACTCGCGTATTCTAGACCATTATTTGCATAGGTAATAAAATCCGGGTCAGAAGTCAGCTGTAGCACCGATTCATACTGTTCCCTGGCCACATCGTACTGTTGCAAGCCATAGCAGTAGATATGACCCCGGAGTAAACGCACACTGGGGTCATTGGGAAACTCATCACTCAATCGATCAGCAATCGTAGCGGCCTCTTGATAATTGCCCTGCATATAGGCCTTTTCCGCTTGTCCATATACCTGTGCATAATCTGTACCTGATGCCATTTGCCTCCTCCCGGTTTCTCCAAGA
>DALYIW010000246.1:12062-12347 GCA_031970155.1 Coleofasciculaceae cyanobacterium CTOTU46601
GAATTAGCACCTGATCTAGCAGTCGTAGAAATTGACTAGACTCTTTGTCTAACAGCCACTCACCCTTTACATAGGGTGCCATACTATCTGGAATATTCGTCGGCATCTGTAGCTGCTCAACATCAAGCCAGTCCATGCCCACAATCCGATCGATCGCCAACCCTAGCATTGTGTCTTGGTCTTCGACGACAATAACAGGAATTTCCGGTCGGTCTGTATTCAAAACCATCGCATCCCCTAGAAATTGACCGAGATCGGAAACCCAAATCACTCGCCCCCGAATGT
>DALYIW010000246.1:12357-12943 GCA_031970155.1 Coleofasciculaceae cyanobacterium CTOTU46601
CAATAGCAAGGGTGAAGCGTTAGGAATCGCCGTAATTCGGTCTGGTGATGGAGAAATCACTTCTCTAATGCCAGGAGCAGGCAAGGCAAATTCATTACCGGACGGTACATAAAACCGGAGGTGTAGTTCACCTTCGGGGCTTTCGAGCTCCTGAAATTCTTCTGGATCTTGATCTTGACCTCTGGCCGTTAAAAAGTCTGGAATACCAACCATTCTCTTAAATAACCTTTATATTTTAATATTTATGTACCTATCCTCTAAGTAGTTGTTTAACCGTTCCAATCAGCTCTGTTGGCTGAAAAGGCTTAGCGATGTAAGCGTCTGCACCTTGTTTCATGCCCCAATAACGATCAAATTCTTCACCTTTGGAAGAACACATCACTACTGGAACATGCTGAGTTTTCGGGTCAGCTTTCAGACGGCGGCAAACCTCGTAACCATTCATTCGAGGCATGACGATATCGAGTACCACCACATCCGGGCTTGAGCGCTGTATTTGTTCTAATGCTTCTACGCCGTCGCTAGCTACAGTGACCGTCAACCCACTTCCTTTGAGGAGGTCTGAGATCATCTGACGTTGTGCAAG
>DALYIW010000247.1:0-12886 GCA_031970155.1 Coleofasciculaceae cyanobacterium CTOTU46601
CCAGGCGCCGAACCTGAACAAACCACCGGTTGATTATTAATCCAACAGCATTCTGTGAGCGTAAAAACAAGGCATATGAAACTATTCAAATTAACTCGCTAGCTGATTTAGATCGCCTTGTATCTGAACGATTCAACTTACCATTGCGTCCCTATTCAACAGATATTAGAGCGGCATTAGAACTGGTTGTCTGGCACTTAGAAAACTCTGAGTCTGAGTGGCCGGTCTTTGAAGTATCTTGCTCTCCATATTCTGAGCCAGATGAACCTTTCATCGCCAGCTTTGAGAAAGATTCCTGGATTAGTGGAAAAACTGCACCTTTGAGTATTTGTAATTCGGCTCTGCGTTTCCTCAAAGAAGTTAGAGTAGTATTTTCTGAAAATGAGTGATATCTCAGCGTCTTGTAGAAATGCGATCGCCTACGCTGACAACACCTGAGAAGCTGTTAGATTAAGCTCTGGGAAAATATGAGAGATAATTGGCTGGTTGCCTCTAAATACTGTTGACTGATAGCACTCACTTGTCAGTAAAAGGACTGAAACTTGAGATTTACGGAGGTCTACAATCCAATACTCAGGTATTTTTATCGCCTCGTATTCAGACGGCTTACTTTCATAGTCAATTTTCTTGGAACCAGGACTAACGACTTCAACAACTAAAAGAGGTGGGGTTCTCAAAACTGCTGCTGCTGTTTTATCTTCCTTAAGTTCAGCCCACTGTGCAGTAGTCATTATACAGACATCGGGAGTGCGAGAGCTTTCTTTCCCCGTATTGGGATTTTTGCCTATGTACACCCCAACATCGCGCTTAACTTTCCAGGGTTGACATTGAAGGCGGGTTTGTTCCCTAAAGGCATCACATAGCAAGTCGATCGCATCAGAGTGATCGGCTGTCGGTAGTGGAACCATTACTAGTTCCCCATCCACAAGTTCATATCGGTTGTCTGTCCCATCATCATAGGTTAAATACTGCTCAAAAGTTAGGTTCTTTAGTGGAGTCTGAGTCATGGCTGTAGTTAGGTGAGCGTATACCCATATCTTGCTCTATTCTCAACTGGCAGGCTGTAGGGTGAGTTTTGTACATTTGTTATGACTTTTCGCTAAACCCGCCCCTGCGAGAATGCAATCAGTAAATCCTGTGCTTATTCTAGAAGGGGTAGATGAACGTACACCCGATGCTGAATATCCCTCAATTACTGGCAAAAGAGCTTTCTCTGAGTCCCTCCCAAGTTCACAACACACTGGAACTTTTTGCCGAGGGGGCAACCATTCCCTTCATTGCTCGCTACCGTAAAGAGCGTACTGACTCTCTCGACGAAATCCAGCTGCGTGACCTATCTGACCGATTTACTTACCTGACTGAGCTAGAAGAAAGAAAGTCAACTATTCTGGATGCGATCGCATCTCAAGGCAAACTCACTGACGAACTCAAAGCCAAAATCGAATCTAGCTTACAGAAAAACGAACTAGAAGACCTCTACCTTCCCTACAAACCCAAGCGACGCACCAGAGCAACCATTGCCAGGGAAAAAGGCTTAGAACCACTAGCTGAGTTTATCAAGTCGCTGAATAATCCCACTGCTAAACCCGTATCCCTAGAGCAAGAAGCAGCAAAATACATCTCCGAAGAGAAGGGAGTCAAGACACGAGAGGATGCTATCAAAGGTGCCTCAGATATCCTGGCAGAAGAAGTATCTGAGCAAGCTGACTTGCGTGCTTACCTTCGAGATTACCTGATGAAAGAAGCAGTTTTCGTCTCCCGAATTAAAGAAGATTATCCCGAAGGTTCCACCAAATTTGAAATGTACCGCAACTTCCAGGTAAAGGTAAAAGAGATTGCCCCTCACAATATGCTGGCACTTTTCCGAGGTGAAACTGAAGGCATATTAAACCTTGACCTCTCTTTTGATGAAGATGTTGTGCAGTCCTACCTAGAGTCGGAGGAAATACGTACCAAAGTTCCAGCAGTTCGTAGCTTTTACCAGGCGATGCTCAAAGATGCCTTCAACCGTCTGATGAAGACTTCCCTAACTACTGAAGTTCGCACCGACAGGAAAGCTTATGCTGATGTCGAGTCAATTAAGACTTTTGAAACTAATCTTCGTGAGTTGCTGCTGTCTCCTCCTGCGGGAATGAAACCAACCTTAGCCATTGACCCAGGATTTCGGACTGGGTGTAAAGTAGCTGTACTCAACGAAACCGCGAAATTTCTGGAATACCAGACTATCTTCCCTCATACAGGTGCTGCACAACGCCCTCAAGCCGCTAGCATTATCAAGAGCTTGATTGAGAAGTATAAGATTGAGCTGATTGCGATCGGCAATGGTACAGCCTCCCGTGAAACAGATGAGTTTGTCACTGAAGTGCTGGCGACGATGGAGCGCAAGCCGATTAAGGTAATAGTAAATGAGTCAGGAGCATCGATTTATTCAGCAAGTGATGTGGCACGAGAGGAGTTTCCCGACCAAGATGTAACTGTACGAGGAGCTATCAGTATTGGACGCCGCTTGCAAGATCCACTCGCTGAATTAGTCAAAATTGACCCAAAATCGATAGGTGTAGGTCAATACCAGCATGATGTCGATCAGAAGCTGCTGAAAAAGAACCTGGATGAGACAGTAGAAAGCTGTGTGAACTATGTTGGTGTGGATTTAAACATGGCATCAAAGGAACTCTTGACCTTTGTTTCTGGCATGACACCAACTGTTGCTAAAAATGTTGTCACCTATCGTAATGAGCATGGTGCGTTTAAAAATCGCCGAGAACTGCTGAAAGTACCAAAGTTGGGGCCGAAAGCGTTTGAGCAGGCAGCGGGTTTCTTGAGGATTCGCAATGGTGAAAACCCGTTGGATAATACGGCAGTGCATCCTGAGAGTTATGCCGTGGTGAAAGCGATCGCATCTGATCTAAAAGTTCCCTTAACGCATATATCACAATCTGCCGATAAACTCAAGTCAATTGATTTGAAGAAATATGTTACCGATACCGTCGGTTTACCCACGCTACGAGATATCATCAGCGAACTTGAAAAGCCAGGAAGAGACCCGCGAGCAGAATTTAAGTATGCCACCTTTAAAGAAGGGGTCAAGGAAATCAAAGACCTTACTGTCGGCATGGAACTAGAAGGTATCGTGACAAATGTTGCTAACTTTGGCGCATTTGTTGATATTGGTGTTCATCAGGATGGTTTGGTGCATATCTCGCAATTAGCTGACCGATTTATTGACGATCCAAAGAAGGTTGTCAAAGTAGGACAAGTTGTTAAGGTGCGAGTACTGGAAGTCAACGAGCAATTGAAGCGGATTGGTTTGTCGATGAAGTCAGCTGATGGGGAAATGCGCGATCGCACTCCTCAAAAACCCAGCAACCGTCGCGAACCCAAACCCCCTACACTTGACGATCTCAAAGCAAAGTTTGGCAGAAAGTCGTAAGCTACTGTTGATTTACCCACAGCATACTTGAGTTACTCGTTTTTTGTTGACGGTTGACGGTTGACAGCTAACTGCTGAGTATAAAAGGGTTACTTCTCAATAGTTAACTCGAAGACGGTCTTCACGACAATATGCAATGTTTTATGCACATTAGTTGAGTTGCTGAACTAATCTGTATCAGGATATTTGTCTTGAAAGATGTTCTTTGACCTTCTGTTTGTTTTTGCAGAAGGTCAATACTTCACTCAAAGTGCTAGAGAGACTACCTTTTATATTGTTAGTACTCCAAGTTGGTGGTGTCTGGTCATTCCTTTGGCTTCTCAAACACCATCAGATGCTGCTCAGGTAAAAAGCTTTTCGTTTCCATCCATTGCAAACCTACTGCCTTCATTTCCTTACGAGCTTGATTCTGCGTCATTTTGTGGAGCGCTTTAATCGGGATGAAGGGATTTTCACGTCGATACTCAACGAGAACCACCCGTCCACCTGGTTTAAGCGATCGCACCACTCCTTCCATGACCTCTTTTGGATACTCAAACTCATGATAGGCATCCACCATCAGCGCCAAGTCTACACTTTCATCGGGCAGATTCGGGTCAGTAACGCTTCCCAAAATAGGCTCAACGTTGGTAATGTTATTCTCTTTTTTCAGAAAGTTCATGATATCGATCATCTCCGGCTGA
Organism: Coleofasciculaceae cyanobacterium CTOTU46601; assembly: GCA_031970155.1. Classification (GTDB taxonomy): domain Bacteria; phylum Cyanobacteriota; class Cyanobacteriia; order Cyanobacteriales; family Coleofasciculaceae; genus DALYIW01. Next base: position 4,114 of record DALYIW010000247.1, read on the forward strand.
ATATCTACAGCTAGAACTTTCCCTTCTGGTACTCGTGGACTAATGCGAAAGCTAAAGTATCCAGTACCAGCCCCAATATCTGACACAACATCAGTAGGTTTCAGATCAAGGGCATCCACCACTTGCTGTGGTTGCTCAGTTACCTCTCGACTCGGACGCTCTAGCCAAAGGGCTTCTGTATGTCCCATCACCTTAGCGATTTCTCTGCCCATGTAGAACTTTCCGATACCGTCTAAGCTGTGAACAACCCTCTCCTGATACACAGAGCTAGATTCAGTAGCCGGATGAGGGAGTTGGAATCTCCAGCCGCTCAACATCAGCCCCAGTAGGATGATAAAAATAATGACTATTACACGTAACGATAGGGATAGACGATTATTCTTTGTATCCATTGTTGCTCCAGCAGCTTCATGTACAGGACTCAGGCAAACTTTCTAGAGATAAGGTGGTATTGCCTATCCTCCTACTACAAGTAGAGTTTAAACGTTGAAATTGCGTAAGTCCTGATGTCAATTGATTTTTCATTGAGCTTTACTGGAGAAAAAGGCGTCTTTACCAGAAGCAAGAATGGTTCAACCCACTTTAAAACCGACAGATAGCCTTCAGATGCTGGAGCGACATCACTATGATCCACCAGCACTGTGGTACCTCGTCACTGTTGGTTCTTTCCTGATCCATCTACTTGCCTTTGGGATATTGCGCCTGTTGCTGATGGGAGGTGGCCAAGACGTACAGCCTAAAAGAGCGATCGTTCCTGTAGAAGTAATTACCGTAGCTCGCAAAACCACATCACCAACCCAAGTTGCTCAAAAGCCCAGTGCAGTTACTCCCAAAAATCCGAAAGCCGTCAATCCTCCTGTTAAGAACACAGTAAACCCCAGCCGGAACCCATCGGTAACTGGCGCTAAAAAGCAGCCAAATTCACGGCCGATTTCTCCCCCAAACAAACCCTCTACAACACCAATACAGAAACCACCTGTTAAGGTACCCCCTACTGGAAAAGATCAGAAATCGCCTGTAGCCAACTCGTCCTCAAACCAGCAGCCTAAGCCACAGCCACCTTCAACAAATCCCATTTCACCTACCGACGACACTGAGCAACCAAACCCATCTCCAAATCCCTCACCAAAACCTAAGCCATCACCAAGTCCCTCTCCCTCACCCAAACCGACACCATCTCCGAGTCCTTCACCGAAACCTAAGCCATCACCAAGTCCCTCTCCCTTACCCAAACCGACACCATCTCCGAGTCCTTCACCAAAACCTAAGCCATCACCAAGTCCCTCTCCCTCACCGAAGCCGACGCCTTCTCCGAGTCCTTCACCAAAACCTAAGCCATCACCAAGTCCTTCGCCTTCACCGAAGCCGACGCCTTCTCCCACCCCAGAACCATTAACAGGAGGCGGCTCAATTTCCGTTGGTCAACTTGGCTTAATGGCTAACACGAGCGATATTCTCCATCCCGATGACCCTAAATACAACGACAGACTAGCGACGCTACTGGAAGGCAACAGAGAATTATCGGCTGAAGAGCTAAAACAGCTGGGGATTCGTCTAGATAGGGATTTAAAGTTAAGGGTAGGATTATTAGTTGAAACGAACGGGACAGCAACAGTTCTGCCCAATACTACTAAAGTCGAGAGTGGCAATATCACGGCGGATGTCGCTGAGCGATTGGCAAAGAAGATTATTCAGCAGTGGAAGTTTCAACCCACTCTCCAGGAAGGTAAACCCATTCCACGGGCGTACTACCTCCCAATCACTATCAGTCCTCTAAAGAAATAAAAAGTACCAACTCCTGCTGAAATCTTCAATAATTGTGCTAATCTTAATTGAAGTGGAAAACTATGTACAAAAACTGCGGGCGTAGTTTAGTGGTAAAACCTTAGCCTTCCAAGCTAATGATGCGAGTTCGATTCTCGCCGCCCGCTTTTGTTATACAGCGACAAGTTGTTGCTCGTTGTCGTCGCCGCAATGCTGCCGAAGAACATATGCGAGTCATACGCCTACTGCTGCCAAGTGCAAGGTTTGCGATCGCATTTGACCCAGCGCTAGAGCAACAGAATTCATCGGATGAGGGGGAGTAGAGGTAATTTTAGAGGCTGGTGAAGGGCGCGATCACACCTCACCTTACGCCATCTTGTCTGTCCCTTTTCTAGTTCTGCTTCATTCTGCTGTCAACAAGCGTCGCGCCTTTCACGGTTCTACTCATTACTCTCCGCATCTTTTTTTGACTGCACTTCCTTAAATGCCTGTTTCTTCTACTCATTGTGAAGCTTGTCTAAAGGTTCTCCGGATTTTACTGGAGGAAAGATGTAGATAGAGCAATCCTACACGAATGAAGACTAATGAAAGTTATCTCTCGTGAATATAAGCTAATGCTCCGAAAGGATTTGTTTACTGGTGATGAGCAGCAGGTATTGAGAGTTGCAAGTGCATTTTGGCATGGATTTACTCAAGCTATTAATAATATTTTTCTTGATGTAGATGGTGATTTGCAAGAAATTGCAGACAAGCGAATAATTAAATTCTACGATACTGATGAGAATCTCTTGTCTAGCAACCACTATATATTGCGGGAGAGATACGAGATTGACAAAGACAAAAAGGAAATTACGCTGAAATTTCGTCATCCCGACCGTTACATTTCTCAAGACCGCAATATGCAGGCTGGCGATGCGGCTAGAGGAAAAACCAAGTTTGAGGAGGACATTAAAGCAGACACTAAATCTCCATTCTCAATCTTGTACAGCTTCTCAACTACACAAAAAATCTCCTTTGACGAGAACTTGAGTAAACTACAGGATGCGACACATTTATATCCAAATTTGCAAGAAAAACTAATTGGATACACTAAAGAAAAGGAAATAAAAACGATAGGAATTACTGTCCGTGAATTAGTCATTAAAGGAGCAAAGTTCCAGATTAAAAAGGAACCAAGGCTAGATTCTGAATGTGCTTTGATTGTTTGGTACGACGACAAGGGTGACGAAAAGCAGCCAGTGGCAGTTGAGTTCAGCTTCAAGTATGGAGATGAAAACGAGGACTATACCAGCAAGATGGCTCATCGGGCTTATGACGTGTTCCAAGGCTTGCAAAAACTAACATCTTGGGTAGATCCAGAGTCTGATACAAAAACGGCTTACATCTACAGGTCAAGTTGAAATAGCTGAAAAATAGTGTAAGAAGAGTCTGAAACACTTTTCAGCAATTGCCTTTGGCGCTGCCTTGAAAGAGCGCAAGGAGCCAAGTTCTCGTCAGTCAGATAACCAATTGTCCGAATTACAAAGGAAAAGTTAATTTTTTGTAGCAAATGTAATGTATTTCCGAAATAGTGTGGATTGAGATGGAATAAGAATTTATTAGCCACGCTTATCAAGGTGCATAGAAGGAAATGGTGTGTTCAAAACATACCAAAGGATTTAGCTACTAAATTCATTCTTAATTTTTGATATAGAGGTTCCAATCGAAGGAAGTTGAGGAGATTGTTGTGCTTGTTTCTAAAAACCTAATAGCTAGTAGTGAGCGACGCCTAACCTTCGATCCCGAAGAACTCAGCGAGCAACTTGACCACAGAAAGCCGATCAATAACGAGTCAACGGAGCGAGTAAAAATTCGTTTAGCGGTTGCCGAATCGCAAGGTCTGAATACTTTAGAGCGGATTATTGCTTGCAACGACTTGATGCCCGTTAATTACCTGGAAAAAGGGATGGATGCTGCACGCGCAGTTGGGCGCATCCATAAACGGGATTCCCAGTCAGGCAATTTGTTAGATTATGCGACCGGGTTTCTGATTTCGCCTCGCCTATTGCTAACAAATCATCACGTTTTCGCCAGTTCTGATGAAGCTCAACTAAGTGAGGTTGAGTTCAATTATCAGCAAAATAAAGATGGAACTTGGATGGGGTCTGAGTTTTTCGCTCTACAGCCCGATACCTTCTTTTTTGCCGATGAGGAACTTGACTTCGCGGTAGTTGCTGTTGCACAGACGGCTCGACAGAGTGGCAAACCATTAGCGGGTTGTGGCTGGCTGACTCTCGATCCTCAAATCGGTAAGGTGTCTCCCGGAGAATATCTCACGATTATTCAGCATCCAAGCGGAGGAGATAAGCAAATCGCGCTACGCGAAAACCAACTGCTCAAAATTGATACTCATACGCTCTGGTATCGAACAGATACAGCGCCTGGTTCGTCGGGTTCACCAGTTTTTAACGATGTTTGGCAGGTAGTTGCTTTGCATCATTCAGGAGTACCTGAAAAAGATGCCAATGGAAACTATATAACACTTGATGGTAAGCCTTCGGAAAGACCGATCAACGAGAGCAAAATCAAATGGATTGCGAATGAGGGCATCCGAGTCAGCCGCATTGTTGCATCTCTTCAAGCCGCCTATGGCAACCATTCCTTAGTTCGAGGAATTTTTGAAACAAACTCTTCCAATTTATCATCCCCTGTTCACATTAACTCTCAATTACAGGAGTCACCTATGTCTTTAGACGTTACCGCTCTAACAGGAAATCAATTAACTTACGGTAGAGGAACTCAAATCGAACGCAATGAAGCTAGACCTGTTACGAACTACAGCGATCGCAAAGGCTACGATCCGAACTTTCTAGGAAGCAACGGTAAGCGTGTTCCCCTGCCGGAATTGACAGACAAGATGAAACGTGATTGTGCCATCAATCGCATGGCAGGGCGAGGAATGGATGAATACCTGTTGCCGTATCATCACTTCAGCATCGTGATGAACAAGGTGCGGAAAATGGCGTTTTATACCGCTGTTAATCTTGATGGAACGAAAATAGATCGGAGTATTGGTCGCGACGACAATTGGATTGCTGACCCCAGAATTGGGGAAAACGAACAAACCAACAACTCACTTTATAAAAATAACGACCTCGATCGCGGACATCTAGTGCGCCGTTTAGATCCTGTTTGGGGTTCTGTCGCTGAAGCTGCCAATAGCGATACTTTTCACTACACGAACTGTAGCCCACAGCACAAAGATTTTAATCAGAATGAAGTGACCTGGCTAGGACTGGAAAACTACATTCTAGACAACGCGAGGGCAGAAAAGTTTCGTGTGTCCGTGTTCACGGGTTCTGTCTTCCGCAATGATGACAGAGAGCATCGTCGAGTGAAATTACCCCGTCAGTTTTGGAAAGTTTTGGTCATGGTCAAAGAGGGTAACCTTTCCGCCACAGGTTATCTGCTCAGCCAGGAAGAACTGATTCAAAATTTTCCAAAGGAAGCGTTTTCTGATGATAGGCGAGTCAGAACTTATCAAGTACCAATTCAGGAGATCGAGGATCTGACGGGATTATCGTTTGGGTTAAGTGAATTTGATCCAATGGAGAGTTCTGAAAGTACATCTCGCATAATACCCATTAGTTCCTACGAAGCCATTCGTCTCTAATAAAACATCTGGTGCTAGGGACGCTCTAGCTCCTTTAACACCAAATAGGCATGAACTACCTTATGCTCAGTGAATCGGCGTAGGGTAGTTCAGTGGCGATCGCGAAGTGGACGGGGAGGGCGATCGCATTCATCAACGCTTGCGAAATAATTTTAAAGAGTTGGGTAGCAGATGAACAATTCAGCATCTCAAGGTATTGCTTAGTCAAGCAGTCTACACACCTTGGTCACCTCAATGCAATCCATAAGTGTACATCCTCGTGTTTAGTACATCTTTGTACCCCAGCAACTTCTGCACTGTCCGGATGTCGTAAGCATCTTCAAGCAAATGAGTGGTAGATGCATTAAAACTGAATGAGGTGTTGTGAGTGAGCGTTGATGAAATTGTAAAGTTACTTGATGCGGTTACCAAACTACTCAACGTGCTCGTTTGGCCGGGAATTTTTTTGTTTATTTTGATCCGCTTCAGACCAGACTTGCGTGAGTTCTTTATAAATTTGAGTGAGGTCTCTCTCAAAGCTGCTGGTATTGACCTTTCTATGAAAAGAAAGCAAGCTGAAGCTGCTGCTGCTTTGGCTGCTGCTGCTGTATCCCGCTCTGATGAAGGCGTCATCCCTGAAACTTCTGCGAAAGAGGCAAGGGCTGCCGCAAATATTGTTACTGAAGCCGTTACTCCACGGATTATTAAACGCGCAGGAAAGTCAACTGTTTTGTGGGTCGATGACCGCCCAAAAAACAACATCAATGAGCGGCAAGCACTGGAAGCACTAGGAGTCAGTTTCGTGTTGGCAACATCAACCGAAGAGGCTTTGGAGAAACTTGAACAACAGCATTTCGATGCCATCATTTCAGACATGAAACGACCATCTGATCCACTAGCTGGTTATACACTTCTTGACAAACTTCGTTCTGAAGGAGATCAGACACCGTTTATAATTTACGCTGGTTCAAAAGTACCAGAACACGTAGCAGAAGCACGCCGTCGGGGTGCTGTTGGATGTACAAGTAGACCTAATGAGTTATTTAAAATGGTCTTGTCTGCACTAGGTCGCTGAGCATAACACGTCATTGCAGTGGCTTTCGTCCATCCACGGTAATGACGTGTTAAAGTCTGCCGCCGCTCAATTCAACGGTTAATCAAGAAATCCTTAGCCCCACACTTAGACGGTGGCATAATGTAAACCACAGGAACAATCGGCGTTTGGCGTCCCTCCTGCTTCGGCTTATTACGTAAGGTATAAGCTTCACAAGCGACTGTCTTACCCGTCCGCGACTCTCCCAAGACGACAGCTAAATTGTCATAATTCTGGAAAGCGACATTGATTCTGTCACTGAGCTATCACAGATTGAAAATGCTAAAATCGCTCTAGCGCTTATAAATAAAAGCTTTCAGTCGATGACACTAATTTGTCACTGTACAAATGGCGGTTTAAAAGGAAATTTGCGTAAGTCCTGATCGCCAGAATACCCTCCCACGCTCAGCACGCCAGATGTGAGCCAAGCTGTTTAATTGAATCTTTTAATCGATTCACCCGATTGGATGACCCAACAGAGTGAATCGATCGCAGGAGGTTCTCATTGAGTGACTCGCTTAAGATACAGCAAATATAAGAGGGCAACTTGCCATGAAAGATCAAAAAAAAGTGGCACAAGGTATCAAACTTATAGCGACAGTCAATGGAATCGCCGCAGTGCTTCATATCGCTTTTTAGACATTCGTATTCTTACATCTACCTCGTCCTTGGACTATCAGTGCCAGCGCTCAACAAATTGACCTGATTGTAACCTATGGTCTTGGAGTAGCCGACTTGCTTTGGTCAGTGCCTTTTCTCATAGCAGGAGCGATATGGCTTCACAAGCAATGGTTGGTAGGCTGGCTGGCAGCGCAAATGGCAAATGCACTATGGTGGTATTCTTTTACGTTTATCCTCATCCGGGAACTTAGTATGCACAACATACGTCCAGGAACAATTGTGTTTCTTCCCTTCGCGTTATTCTCGCTATGGTCGGCCTGGTATTTGTGGAAAATCAAGTCTTTTTTCTGGCAAACCGATACAAATGTTGTGTAACATTCGTTGTCCTAATTTGACCAAGCTACAGTTTTGACAAAGATACAATACCCAACACTGATGTTAGTGGGTGAAGATGACCTCATCATCCGACCGATGGAGGTTATTTATTGTTTGTTACTTGTTAAAAAATACCAACAACAAACAACAAACAACAAACAACAAGAAACATCACGTCCTTGCCTGTATAGAATAAGTTAAGTACTCTTGCTGAGGAGATGCCATATTCCTCTAGGAAACCTAAAATATAAATAAATAGCCAATGTTAAGTGGAGCTGATAGACGCGTTCGTATGCCTAATCATTTTGTGTACATCATTATGGATAGCTGTCGTTACGATAGCTATCAAACCGCATCAACCCCCAACATGGATAAGCTTGGGTTAGCTGAACGCCGCTACAGCTACGCTTCTTGGACATCTCCTTCTCACTATGCTCTGCTCATGGGGATGATACCCCATAATAGTCCACGCGGGGTGTTTGCCTCTGAAGTATACAAGCAGGAATTCTCTAAATGGGTAGATAGACTAGGAATTTCTAACTTGTCTTTCAAAACCTTTGTGCCTCAACTTTCTTTACCAAAAGTACTAAAAGACCACGGTTATCGAACCATTGGTCGCGTTTCTCTCCCTGTTCTCAATCAATTTACAAGCATTAATAAATACTTCGATGATTATGCGCTAATGGCTAATCATAATGATTTCGCTACGATGGTGCAGGAAATTGAATTTCCTGATCAAACTCCAAGATTTTACTTTCTAAATTTAGGCGAGACTCACTATCCTTACATGCTTGAGGGAGAGGATTTACCTCACATATCCGGAGTGCATGGAGTCTTTAAGAAGATGGATGAGTTTTTACTAGCGGGGAATCAAGAAACAGAAAAAACCTCCTTTTTTGAGCAGGAGGAAATGCAGCGGTTACACAAACAACAGATTAAATGTGTTGAGTATATAGACGAACTTTTAGGAGAGCTATTTAGCAAATGCCCTTCAAATACCCACTTTATCGTAACCGCCGATCATGGAGAGTTATTTGGAGAAGATGGTTATTTTGGTCATGGACCAGTAATGCATGAAAAGTGCTTCGAGGTACCTTTTTTGGAGGGATTATGTCCATGAACTTTATCTAATGCTGTATCGCAATACCTCTTATACAAAATATTTCTAGTATCAAGAGGTCTGACTTACTGTTAATCCCAAATAAGCTGATTCTTCTAGCTTTGCTAAAACCTTAGAAACGCTCTCTTCTGGACTTTCTAGATCGGTTCTACATTCTACTTCGGGATTG
>DALYIW010000248.1:0-6677 GCA_031970155.1 Coleofasciculaceae cyanobacterium CTOTU46601
GGGATGAAAATTTCTCTTCTCCCCGACTCCCGACTCCCGACTCCCGACTCCCTATCTTCAAGTTAGAATTGGCTGTCATCTACCAAAAGATAGAAGTATTAAATTTCTATCTTTTATAACCATTCTTCTTAGCAACCTGTTAACCTGCCAAAGGGGTGCTCAGCATCAAAGAGCGATTAAGGAGCAGATATCGTTGAGGAGTAATTCTCGTGCCGATCAACAACGCTGTTTGTCCCGGCAGCAGCAGTATGAGCAATTAAAAAAGTTGCTGAAAAGGCGTGTTAGTGGGAGTAGGACAGCAGGTGTTGAGATTAGGGTAATTTTCGCTGGCACTGTTATCGGAACATTGATCAATTCACTGGTGCTGGTACCAGCAACTTGGGCGCAAACAGCAAAATTGGGGGTTGTAAAAAGTCCAGAGAATGAAGGACAGTGGTCAGGGATTACCAGTCGCTTACAATCAACAGGTGTTGACTACTGTATCATTGACTTTGCTCAAGTTCAGCAAGCATCAGACTTGGGCAGCACTCAACTTCTATTTTTGCCGAATATTGCACTACTTAAACCAGAGCAATTAGCTGCACTGCAAGAGTGGATGCGTCAAGGGGGGCGGGTAATAGTCAGTGGACCTATGGGTACTCTTTCTCAGCCAGAAGTTCGTAGTCAATTGCGATCGCTCTTAGGTGCATACTGGGGCTTTTCCTTGGCAGAACCCTTAGCCCTAAAACCCTTAGAGACAAACTCACAAACCTGGGTTCGCGGTGCTAGAAGTGGTAGTCCCATCCAGGGAGGTGCTGTAATTCCTGCTGGATTGAATTCTACTACCGCCGCTATCTGGAGTCAGAATTCTAAACCACCAGCGGTAGTGACCACAAACCAATCTACTTTTTTTGGCTGGAACTGGGGTGTCGATGGAGTGGCATCATCAGAAGTAGATAGTACCTGGTTACGAGCAGCTCTGGGTCGCTATGGTTTAACTCCCACTCCTGGAACTAAAACGCCCAATCAGTCACAAAACTATTGTGTGCCTTCTCAAGCCTCAACTGCCAGTAAGCCTCCAACACCCCTTCCGAATCAGCAACAACCAACTTCTCTGAGTAAGCCTCCAACTCCTCTTCCCAACCAGCAACAACCAACTTCTCTAAGTAAGCCTCCAACACCCCTTCCCAACCAGCAACAACCAACTTCTCTAAGTAAGCCTCCAACTCCTCTTCCCAACCGACAACAAGTAAATACTCTGCCACCATCATCATCTTCAACCCTCAATAATGTTTCTCAAATAGAGCCAGATTTTGGGGTTGCACCAGCTAGAGTAATACCTAAAACAGGAGAACGACTCGCGCCCAGAGAACTAACGGCAATGGGTCAGGAATTGGAAAATCTAATTGGACGGGTTGAAAGTGCCTTACTTACTGCCAAAGCTACTACCAGTAATGTAAATTTACAGACAAGAGCTGCCGTTGAGCAATTTCTGGGTGCTAATGCTCAGGAAAAGTTAAAAGTTGAAAGGCTAAACGCTTCAGGTTCAAACCCTCAACCTTCAAACCTGCAACCTTCAACCCTTCCAAATCCTAGAGTCGCCCCAACTGCGGTAACAGATTCCGCCACCAGGGCAGTAACTGAAGCGAGGATAAATCTCCAAAACTTTCGTGAGGCGATCGCTCGGTCAGACTATAACACGGCAAGACAACAGTGGTCTCAAGCACGACGCACACTCTGGAATAATTACCCAACAGACCGTAAACTTGCCCAGCCTGAAATTCGAGCAATTTGGTTAGATCGGGGTACTATTGTCCGTGCCAAGTCAGAGCAAGATTTAGCTAAAATTTTCGACCAACTGGCGGCAGCAGGTTTTAATACAGTCTTTTTTGAAACCGTGAATGCCAGTTATACAATTTACCCCAGTCGCGTTGCACCAGAGCAAAACCCTCTAACGCGAGGTTGGGACCCTCTAGCCGCAGCGGTTAAGTTGGCTCATGAACGGGGGATGGAGTTACACGCCTGGGTTTGGATGTTTGCAGCGGCTAATCAGCGACACAACGCTATATTAAACCAACCAGCTGACTATCCAGGTCCTGTCGTATCAGCTCATCCCGACTGGGCCGTTGTCGATCGCCAAGGCCGTCTATTCGACCATACCAAAAAAGTGTTTCTCGACCCCGCTAATCCTGAAGTGCGGCGTTATCTGATGAGGCTGTTGGATGAGATAGCCACCCGTTATGAGGTCGATGGCATTCAGCTAGACTACATTCGGTACTCGTTTCAAGACCCCTCAGTTAATCAAACCTATGGCTATGGTATGGCAGCACGTCAGCAATTTTACGCCCTGACTGGTGTTGACCCGGCCAAGGTGAATCCAAGCGATCGCCTATTATGGCAACGATGGACAGATTTTCGCATCCGGCAAATCGACAACTTTGTAACCACTGTATCGCAACGCCTGCGAGTGCAACGTCCTAGGCTGATTCTCTCAGCTGCTGTATTTCCCCTACGGCGTCAGGAACGTCTGCAAAAACTCCAACAAAACTGGGAAAGTTGGGCAATTCAGGGTGATATTGACTTGGTAGTGCCCATGACTTATGCCTTAGATACCAGTGGTTTGCAGGATTTAGCACAGCCAGCGCTGACAGAATCGGCACTAAGTTCAGCATTAATTGTGCCAGGAATTCGGCTTTTAAATTTGCCGGATATTGTAGCAGTTGACCAAATACAACTACTGCGAGATTTGCCAGCCGGCGGGTTTGCCTTATTTGCGGCGGAGAATCTTAATACCGCTCTACGTAACATCTTTAGTCGCATTCAGGGCAAAAATTCCACCACTGTTAGTGAACCAGTACCTTACCGTCAGCCCTTTCCAGCGGCAGCAGCGCGTTATGCCGCTTTGCAACGAGAATGGAATTTTTTGTTAGCAAATAATCAAATCTTGATTCGAGAGCCAGTACTCTCAGAGTGGGGCAAACAAGCGGATGCCCTTTCAACGTCACTCAATCAACTGGCAAAAGAGCCATCAATGAAGCATTTGTCGTCAGCAAAAACATTACTCTCGGCCTTCCGTGTTCAATTTCAAAGATGGATGCAGCAACAATCAGCTACACAACCTTACCAAGTTCAAGCGTGGACAAACCGTCTGGCAACTATTGAACGGATACTACTTTATGGTGAGAGGACGGTGCTAAATCAATACCGCCTCAAGGTGTCGGAACAGAAATAATAAGAAGCTGTTCATTTACTCACAGCGTACTTGAGTGACTCGTTCGGGACTTACAAAAATTTATCATTACGAACCGCCATTTGTAGGGGTGAACGGCCGTTCACCCCCTACTAGATGTGGTGTCAAACAGGAAAAATGCGATCGCCATTAGAAGCGAGATTGTTTGAGATTTTAGGACTAGCAGTCTATGCTACAAACTCTCTGATTAAACTAGAGCTATATTTACATATAACATTGTCAGTTGCTCCGTTATCCGATGACGGGGCTTTTTTTTTGTTCATTCTAAATGAGACGTCATGAGCGGGAAGCGCACAAAGAAGGGATGAAAATTTCTCTTCTCCCCGACTCCCGACTCCCAACCCTCATCCCTCATCCTTTCTGATTCAACCCAGGTAGGACTTACGCAAATTTCCTTTTGAAGGGCTATACGTAAGGGTGAACGGCCGTTCACCCCTACTCTATGTGGTTTCCATGCGTAAGTCCTGCCAGGCTCAAACCCAGAGACCTGTTAGTATTGAGATAAATTACACTGTTACAATTAGCTGTATCAACGGGTCTTGGCTATGACTGCTCACATTGTTGTTGAAAAGAAAAAATTAGAAAATCCACCTTTAGAAATTCATTATCTGGGCGATCGCGTTCTGCGTCAGCCGGCTAAGCGCATTGCCAAAGTAGACCAAAGCATCCGGCAGTTGGCTCAGGAAATGCTACAAACAATGTACAGCGCTGAAGGCATTGGTCTGGCTGCGCCTCAGGTAGGGATTAACAAACAAATTATTGTAATCGACTGCGAACCGGATAATCCCTCTAATAAACCTCTGATTCTAATTAACCCATCGATTAAGCACTTTGGTCGCAACCTATGTGATTTTCAAGAAGGTTGCCTGAGTGTTCCTGGTGTCTACATGGAAGTCACGCGCCCCGAAGAAGTCGAAGTGACTTATAAAGATGAGAACGGACGCCCACAAACTTTAAGAGCTACAGGTCTATTATCTCGTGCCATCCAACACGAAATGGATCATCTAAATGGGGTGATGTTTGTCGATCGCGTAGAAAATACTCTCGCCTTGACAGAAGAACTCAAAAAGCACGGCTTCTCAGCCCAAGCCGTTAAATCAATCGACTAAGGAAATAGCAAAGAATCATGATGACACCAAAAAGTGGTTTGTTTTTGCTAAGTTCCTGCGTGGCTGCGATCGCGGCTGTCGGTTCAATTTTTGAGCTTTCGTCTGGAAACCCAGAATTAGGTACATTAGTCACTGGAATTATCTTAGCGGCTAGTGTGCCCTTGACAGGATTGTTTTTCTATGCAGCAGTTCGTGATGCCAGAGCCAATCAGTAAGCAGCTGTTCGCTTTTCGGGAAACTGAGCCAGGAGTCAGTAAAATCTTTTTCTACAAGCAAAAACAAAAAATCAACCAGTCGCTTAGCTAAAAGCTAACCCTGCGATTATGGCTGGCCAAATTTACACTGGATTCCTGCGACAAGTTTCTACTGGTGGTGCAGCAGAACAGCTGCTGCCCCCCTATCCCCTTTCTGAAGATCAAGAAATAGCAATTGGGCGTGACCCCAGTTGCCAAATTGTCTTAGATCATAATCAGTACACAATTGTCTCCAGGCGTCATGCCATCATCCGCCCTGTCGCCCCTTTGGGCAATGGCTTACCTCGCTGGGAAATTTGCGACCAAAATAGTGCTAATGGCACATACATAAATAGGCAAAAATTGCAAGGTTGTCAGCAATTAAAGGCAGGCGATCGCATCGAGTTAGGTCAACACGGTCCACAATTCATCTTTGATTGCCAGTTCAACCCCAACCTTAAAGCTACTCCACTTCATTCGCCACCTAACCCCACCAACGTTGCTACCCCCAAGCAGACATCTGTAACACCAGTTGGCAGTGTAGCACCCCGAAAATCAGATTCTGTTACCTTTAGCCAACTGTTTCCCCTGGCTTCAACGGGGCGGGACTTAAAACAAAAAGCGTTCTTGATACCGGGTATCCTGACGGTAGTCTTTGTCGTATTAATGTTTGCTGCTGTCGATCAGCAAGATGCCTTTAACCTGTTGCTTGCCATTTATTTAGCAGGGGCAGCTTATTTCTTTATTTACCGACTTTGCGGGAAACGTAAACCTTGGTCGGTGTCACTGTTTTGTGCGATTTCAACCAGCTTAATCTTAGTCGGTCCCCTGTTACCCGTATTCATCACAGTCTTCCGTAAAATTTTGCCCGGAAGCCTACCCAATCAGGGAGATGAAATCAGCTTTTTGTCTTTACTCATCCGGATGTTCTTTGGCGCGGGACTGATGGAAGAGTTGATCAAGGCATTGCCAGTGTTAGGGCTGTATGTCATCGGCAGATTCTTGCGCCCTCCTTGGCGAGAATGGATTGGGGTTTGGGAACCGTTGGATGGAATTCTGTTAGGAGCAGCCTCTGCTGTTGGCTTTACGTTGATGGAAACTTTAGGGCAGTACGTCCCCGGAATTATCCATGATACGCTGCAAGCAGGCCAAGGAAACCCTCAGCTGTTAGGATTGCAGTTGCTGATTCCCCGGATTATCGGCTCCGTGGTAGGACATATGGCCTACAGTGGTTATTTCGGGTATTTTATTGGGTTAAGTGTTCTAAAGCCTAGTCAACGTTGGCAGATTCTTGGCATTGGCTATCTGTGTGCTGCGATTTTACATGCTCTGTGGAATTCCACAGGATATGTTAGTCCTTTGCTTTTGGCAGTGGTTGGGGTTGTGTCATATGCTTTTTTGGGCGCGGCGATTCTAAAAGCGAGGGAACTTTCACCAACGCGATCGCAAAACTTCGCTACCCGCTTTTTTGGAAAATAGCTGGCTCAAACTTGTAACCAAAGCCCCGGATGGTTTGAATAGCTATCGGCTTCCTCCGATTCGGTTCAATCTTGCGGCGAATAGCACCGACGTGAACGTCAACAATCCGCAATTCTCCCATGAAGTCGTGACCCCATACTTCTTTAATCAACTGTTCACGACTCCAAGCTTGCTTGGGATGCTGGGCTAAACAATGCAGTATATCAAATTCCAAGGTAGTTAAGGACACGGGTTGATTGTTGAGAGTAACCTCACGGCCTTGAGAGTCAATTACCAGCTTGCCATATTTAAGAGGCTGTCGTTGGGCAAGAGTAGTAGAAGGCTGGATCAGCCGAAAAAGAGCCTCTACTTGTTTTTCCAGCACTGATAGATGAAACGGCTTGGTGACATAGACGTCAGCCCATTCTAGTCCAATAACTTGCTCCTCAACCGCCGTCAAGCCTGTCAGCAGCATAACAAGAACACCTGGCTGACTCTTCTTAATTTGTTTACAGACCTCAAAGCCGCTCATGTCTGGTAATATCACATCCAGAATCACTAAATCAGGGTCGAATAGTTCAGATATTGTCAGGGCAGTTTTGCCGTTTTCAGCATTTACAATACGGCCGCTCAGTGTATTGGTATCAA
>DALYIW010000248.1:6690-12885 GCA_031970155.1 Coleofasciculaceae cyanobacterium CTOTU46601
GCAGAGTCGTCATCAACCACAAGAATCTTTTTAGAAGTCATGTCCGTTTCCTCGGTAGGTGTTGAGCATTGAGGTGCCAGCGCAGGCTGATTGCAAAAGCTGCTTTTAGAGAAAAAGGTTAAAAGACCCTAAATCAACCTTTTTCATTTCAATTGTCCCTTTTACTCCCAGAAAAATGGCTAACTTATTTTTGCGGAAATCGATATATTCTTCTAGCAGCAAGGGAGGAAATAATAGATGCTAGAGCTTAGACTCTAGACGGCCGCGCCTTCCACAGTCCAAACTAAGGGCTAATAAAAGAATCGCTAACAGCTATGGAATATTGGGAATTTTTACTACAGAAAGAGGGCGATCGCTCCTGGTTGCCCATTAAGTCGCCCCGGGTTGAAATCGAGGAAGGGCGATATCGGGTGGTTGCTCACTCATCTCGTAGCAATACACAAGTAGAAGTAAACGTGACTCATGAGAGTACCCAGGAATCCCCACCGAGGCGACGGTTCCAAAAGCGATCGCGCCGCACTAACCCAGAAGGGTTAATGGTGGTTATTCCCTTCACTCACCTTAAACCAGGCCTTTGGCAGCTACGGTGCGGTGGCGATATTATGTCCGATTTTATGTGCAACTCTTGGCTGCACGCCGTTGAGCTGCAAGTTTTGTCAAAAGTTACCGACGTTGAGTTCACCGATGAACCAATATCACCCATAGCAGATGCCACCCAGACACCTGTTCAGGAAAATTTGAGGGAAAGCTTACCCTCTAGTTCTAATTCTGACCAAATTGTTGAAGCCGAACCGCTCCAAATCGAGTCTCCTTCTCTTACACCCCAAACCACAGAATTTGATTTTCAGCAAACTGTTGAAACCGAACCACTTAAAATAGAAACTCCTTTGCTTCCGGCGCTAGCAGCCCAAGCAGCAGTGGAAGAAGAGGAAACACAGGTGAAAAGTGAGACTCATGTCGATGAAGTTGCATCGGTACCTGCAACCTTAGAAGATACAGTAGTTCCCCTTGAGCTGTCTGAGTCAGACAACAATCAACTCAACAGCAACCATCCTGAGGAAGGAACTCCCACAAACCCCATTTTGGACAAATCGCTACAGATGCTTGAGCAAATCCTACAACAGGTGCTTGAGCCAGTATTGCAAGATTTTGAGCGAGGAGAGTCTCCTGAACCCCACATAACAGTAAAGTCAGAGCCACCTTTAGAGACTGATACTAATCCGCAAAGGTTCATCCAAACTCTCAACGAAGACGGCTTAGTGGCAAGGCGGGGAGAATCTTTTACTGTTGCTGGCACTGTAGATGTCTTGGATGCCCATCAACTCGAAAGCCGTGGAACTTCCAGTGATTTCAACTTAGCTTTCCAAGGTACCCTGCGCTATGAGTTGCGCGATCCTCAATCTTTGCGAATTCTGCTAGATGTTCAACAGCCTTTATCAGAACAAATACTACCGTTAGCGTTTAGCCATACCCTAGAGATTCCCCCAGACTGCAATACCCGTCTGATTTTAGGAAAAGTCACACTATACGACTCAACCTCAGTAGCTAAAGTCAGCCAACCCTTTAGTATCACTGCTGATTTAGACGAATTATTAGAAGCAATTATTCCAGGAACTCAGGTGATGCCAGTGGCAAAAATGCTGGTACTCGCCAACAATCCTACTGCTTTTCAAGACAATGAAGCAGAACCACCAGAATCAGCTTCACCAGTCTTAGATCCAACTTTGCTTAACTTAATCAACGCCCCCGAAAGACGTCAGCCCGTGCCGTTGAAGCCTGCCCCCTCAAAGCCCTTACCTCCAAAAATTTCCCAAACAGCCCCGACTCAACGTCCGTCAAAATCTCTCCTACTGCCTGACTTCCCTAGGCTACAGCCTGTGGTTACAAATGCAGAATCCTCAGCAACTCTAAGTACTGCTAACGAGGTTGAGGTATCGGAAGACTCTGAAGCACAATCGCCGCTAGTTGCCCTGGCTAACAACCTTTCCCCCACATCCTTAGATACTCTAAGTACTGCTAACGAGGTTGAGGTATCGGAAGACTCTGAAGCACAATCGCCGCCAATTGCCTTGGCTGACAACCTTTCCCTCACACCCTCAACTCCTCTGCCAGCAAATACCTCTGAAAACATGACTCTGGAGTCACAACTCCAGGAAATGGAGCGACAGTTAGAGGAGGCTCTTGCACAGGGAGATTTATTCCCAGCTGTAAATTCTTCCTCTAGTGCTTTGGATACGATAAACCTGTCCAATGCCCCAGTACAGATAGCAGATGCTGTGCCACCTACCTCAGATAGTCTAGAAACGCCTGTTTCTTTAGAATCAACAACAGATTCAAAACTAGATACCGTGCCAAACGGAGACGACTCGGCTGTATCTGGCTCACTCCCATCTAGTTCCTTGGAAGCCGCTGAGTCAAAGCCACCAGCAGCGACGGATGAACTAGAAACCATTACACCAGCCACTGATTCTCAAAACAGCCCCCCACGCGCTTCACACACAACAAAAGATGAAAATTTCTCCTTCCCGACTCCCGACTCCCAACTCCCGACTCCCGATTTTCCAGCTAGTGACTTAGACTCGCTAGAACTTTGGGGAACTCCAGAATCCGACGAAATATCCTCCCCTGAGGTTCCAGTCATTGAGCCAGTTGTCGATCAGCCAGCTGAGGTAGATAATGCCTTCCAAGCCTTAAAAATACAAGACCGTTTTTGGTTTCGGCTCAATTGTTTAGCAGCAGATATTAAGTTATCCGAATCGCTGAAGTCTGATGTATCTTCTTCTAGCAAACCAGCTGAGGTTGAGACAGTCATACAACTGCCTGATCCTGAGCAACCAGTGGTTGATTTTGATGAATCGATGTGGGAAGAAGACAGCGATGACTTAGAAAGTGCGATCGCCCCTCCAGATGAGCTACAACCACCTCTCTTAATGATGAGCAATGCCCCAGAAGGAGAGTTGCCCGATCAGCCGCCTTTGCTAGATGTCTCCAAAATAGACTGGACTGCTCAAGAAATTGTCGTAGATGACGAAGATTTACCCACACCAGAACAACCAGAGGTGAGAGATGAGACGGCGGCTAGGGTTTACCAATCTTTGTCGCTTGCCGCACAACCCGAACCCAGGATTCTCGCACCACGGCAGGCAGAATTGCCACTACCAGCACCAACACTGTTCATACCCACCAACGAACTTGCTAGTGGGGAAACGGTAACAGTCCGCGCCAAGTTGCCGCCTCATCCAGCTCGTCTTTGTATTAAGCTGTGGATTCAAGATCGGCAAAGTCGCTCTTTGCTAGATGGTCCTCGGTGGTTAGTGGATTTGATACCGGATGGTGCTGGGTTAATGGAGGCGATGACTCAGTTGACTGTACCGTTTGGCAGTGTCGAAATCCGGTTTGAAGCGATCGCAGTGGATCTCGATAGTCAACGGGAAAGCCGTAAAGTATCGGTTGATTGTGTCGTACTTCCCTCTGACTTGCTCAGCGTCTCTCTCGACGAGTTTGAGACTTAACATAATGGGTAATGGGTAATGGGTAATGGGTTAGGAGTGCTATCAATTACCCATTCTTTTGTCTTGCCATACCAACGCCACCGGACATGATATGACCAACAACCAACAACCAACAACTATTAAAATACCGCCAATTTAAGTCAAATCGGCGGTACACACTTTTGATGAGTATTTTTGATGTCAAACAAGCATCAAATTAATGGCTCATTAATCACAGATTCAAACTAGCCTACAGAGAGGAACCAAGTCCTGCGTAAGCACCGTAAAAGAAAAGACCAACGACTACGAGTACACCTGTTCCCGCAATAGTTGCAACAATCCACAAAGGAATTCTTCCAGTTCCAGCCATAACTTTTACCTCCTAATTCAACACAACAATCCTTACTTTACACCCAGTTAATTGAAGAAATAACTGGAGAACAGAATACCGAGAACAAAAACCAGTAATAGACCTAAGTACAACGAAGTTCTATTAAGTTCAACTGGCTGGTTATTCGGGTTGGGAGCACGCTCTGGCATAGTAGTTTTCCTATCGTTGAATAAACTGCATTGAGGCGATCGCGCCTAAGAAGAAAACGGTAGGCACTGCCAGGGTATGAACCGCTAGCCATCTAACCGTAAAAATTGGATAAGAAACTGGCTGATTGGGAGTATTACTTGTCATGTTTTTCCACCTTTTTTACAAAAACTTACTTGCCTATAAATTGATCGACTTGCTGTTTAGCTTCGTAGCGATCGCTCACAATTGGCAACTCCTGCCGCTCTTGGGTGAAATACTCGTCAGGACGGGGTGTGCCAAAAGCATCGTAGGCCAGACCTGTGCTGACAAATAGCCATCCTGCAATGAACAAAGCCGGGATAGTGATGCTATGAATTACCCAATAACGAACGCTGGTAACAATGTCTCCAAATGGACGCTCTCCTGTTGTACCCGACATGACTAATTTCTCCTTCCAACAACTGTTTAAAACTCACTAACCATAATACGAAATTAGCTTGCATTGATTCAAGCTATTTCACTTATTTCAAGCGGCTTGTGAAGGCTGCTCGTACCTGAGCAAAACACCTTTTTGACCAATGATAAATCCCTGCTCTGGTGTTACGAAGACAATTTTGTACAAGTTTGAGGGAACCTCCTCAACTTTGGTGTCTTTTTGCCAGGTTTTTCCACCATCTAAGCTTACTAAGAGATTACCACTACCACCAGACACCCATATTTCCTCAGGTGTACGGTAGGCTAAGTCGAGAAATCCCCAGCTGGTTGAAAATTCCGGATTGATTGGCTTGTCCCATGCTTCTGGGTCTTCAGCGCTGCTAAACTGCAACTGGCCCCCTCGCTCTAGCATCCAACGACGCCCATCTTCCCCAAATCCCATACTCTGAAGACGCTTAGAACTATTGCGGTTATGCTGTACCCAAGCACTTTGACCTGGTTCCCAAGTTGAGTAGAAGTTACCTTTAGCAGAAACTGCTACATATTTGCCATCGTCAGAACGAGAAATATTACGGACGACTCCCACCGCTTGCTCAACCATCGCTTTCCAGTTCTTACCCCCATCTTTAGTCTGGTAGATGGCTCCAACGTTTGTAGTCATCTCCGCTGATTGGGGTCCGAGTGCCAGTATTGAATTGGGCACACCAGGTAACCTCTCGCTTAATGGGATACGAGTCCAGGATGCTCCGCCATCGCTCGTATGTAGGAGTATTGAGGGTTCCCCAGTAATCCAGCCTTCGTCACCTGCAAAGCTTATAGAAGTAAAGCGATAGTTTTGTTCCCCTAGCTCTAGTTTTTTCTCTTGCCAGGTTTTACCGCCATCTGTTGTTTCTAATATTGTGGAATTACTACCCACAACCCATCCATGGGTAGGCTCACCTGTAAAAGCCACGTCCTGTAAAGTCTCCTCTGTGGGCACAGGAACAAGCTGCCACGGGCTATAGCTCAAAGGTTGGGCATAACTACAGCTGACACAAATGAGGGCAACTGCCAACATTATTACAATTTGTTTCAGCGTTTTCACTAAATCCTTCATAACGTCCAGAACTTGTACAAGCAAATTTCCTATTCTTCCTGCGATCGCGCTTTCTCAGATTGACTGATACCTGCGCGTGGAAATGATTTTTTCGAGTCGCTTGTCTAGAGCGCGCCTCTAGTAATACAACCGATTACTAGCAACGCCTCACCCTCAAGGAGCAACCCAACCGCGCTGATTTCAGCGCAAACCGTAGAGACTCAGAAAGAATAAAAAGCCCAGGCCTAAGGCACCAAAAATCAAGAGATTTTTTTGCCCTGGTGTCAAACGGTTGACACCCAGCCCAAAGTTCAGGTTTTCCTGAAACCCAGAAGGCGCGCCACTCGAACCGATGTTCTCAAACTGAGAAGTCCGAACACCGCAAACTGGGCAGCGCCAGTCTGGTGGCAACTCTTCAAAAGGCGTCCCTGGAGGTACATCGCGATTACTATCTCCCTTACTCGGCTCATAAACGTAGCCGCAAGAGCGACATTCGTAACGATCCGGTGCTTGTTCAGCTAGGGTTTGCTCTTTTGCTTGATCGCTCATTGCTCACAAAAAATAAGAAGCAAATCTTAAAATCTATGTTAAAAATTATCGCATAAATGTGCGGATTTCTTAACTTAAGTCTAATTCGCGCATCTGCCGTCGGGAGGAAGAGGTAGGGGGAGCAG
>DALYIW010000249.1:0-7980 GCA_031970155.1 Coleofasciculaceae cyanobacterium CTOTU46601
TTGACATTTTGTACCATTCTTAGCAAGCCTGGTATGGGGCAGGCAAGATGCCTACCCCATTAGAAAATATGTGTCAAACTCAAACCCAATTGGTATTACATGTAGAGGTTCTGTGTAAGTTCTGTCGATCAATTAGTCTAGATATTTATTTCCTGTTTGACCGAAAATTTTAGATTTTATATTAAAGAAATGAATTGTTTCAGGTGCTGCTTTTTGATTTTGTAATTCACTAAGTTAGTGTGTCAAATATTGATAATTGTCTAACCATTACTTCTTGATTGTCACTTCTACCTTGCTCGTATTCATAAATTGAATCAACGCATTATCGGGCTGCCGTGATGATGAACTAAGTACCACTTTGATGCCATACGCTCAAAGATATTCGTAGCGATCGAATCTGCCTGAATACTTCTACCATTGACGATTTGGAGCAACTTCTCGATCGCAATAACGTAGGCAATATTATCTCTAACCTCTGTAGAAATAATGTTTGTCTCAATTTCAATGTATCTAGTATTCCTAAAAATTAATTCCCAAGATGTGCGAATATCCTTCCAGCCTCGCAGTGCATTGCGTCCAGGGTGAATACAAAGACAGCCTGTTCCTTGAGACCAGATGACACCCATCGCTTCAATGTCCTTTTTCTCAAAGGCTCGATAAAAAGCTTCGTTCGCAGCTAAAACTTCAGTACGTTCGTCGGTCATAAATAGCTGTCCCGTCAGGGTGGCGCTAGGAGAATATCAAAACAATCTTACCCAACCACCGATAGCTTACCGTCCTCAAACGAGTTCTCCCTAACTAATCAGGACTGATGCTTGAGACACGACATACGGTAGGGGCGTACAGCTAGCTATACGCCCCTACAGATGGTGCAGATGGAGAAGGCAGGAAAAGTAGGAAAGGCAGGAAAAGTAGGAAAGGCAGGAAAAGTAGGAAAAAATTACTTTCTTATCTTCCCTCACTTCCCAATCTCCCTATCAGAGGGCAGCGACACTGACCCGTATGATGAAGTAAAGGGTCAGATCAAACTTTTTGGCATGAGTAGCGTTTGGGAATTAGATTTTTACTCGCGACCGATTTTGGACGAAAATCAGAAAAAAATCTGGGAAGTTTTAGTGTGCGAAAGCTCTTTAGATATACGCCAGCCAACTGACTCGCTGTTTCAATATGCTAGTTGGTGCCCTAATGGGCAGGTAAATTCTATTTGGTTACGCACGGCTTTAGAAGAGGCGATCGCTCAAAGCAAACAAACCCCAAAAAAAATTCGCTTCTTTCGGCGTCAGATGAGTAATATGATCGTCAAAGCCTGCGAAGAACTGGGCATCCCCGCCCAGGCAAGCCGTCGGACTTATACTATGGAGCGGTGGCTGCAACAACGGATCGAAGACTTTTATCCAAATCAGCCGGGATATCAGGCAACAGCTGCTGCCTCATCGTTTGTCAGGTATGAACCTCAGACGCCTCAACCTTTACCAGATGCTTTGCGGTACGAGAAGTGGGCGTTTGTGACGTTGGAAGCCGCAGCATTTGAGGAAATGGATGAGTGGGACATTAACTTTGGTGAAGCTTTCCCTCTCTCGATGATCGGGCTTGCCCCTGATGCTCGGATTCCCGGAATTATTATATTCTCTTCTAGAGCAACAGCTATAGCCGCCTGGATGTCAGGCTTGGAGCTGGCCTTTGTGAGATTTGAGAGTGAACCGATTGCAAGATTGTTACTAGAAACTGGAGCTAGTGACAGTTGGATTTTGGCTAACATCAAAGACCCCCAAACCCTAGCGGAAGCCAAAGGATTTGAGTCTGCAAAAGAGAAGGCGGGTAGAGTGCATTTTCTTGCCGTGCAATCTAGCCCAACTTCAGAAGCTTTTGCCGGATTTTGGCTAATGCAAGAGTTACAGTAACGCTGGAATTGCTTCAAAATAACAAGGATTAGTTATGGGTTCTAACGAACTACCACAAGCGCTGCACGCCGAACAGCTCTTAGCACTAGCTACTCAGTCAGGGGCGCAGCACGCAGAGGTATATCACTCGCGATCGCTTTCTCGACCTGTGTTTTTTGAAGCCAACCGACTCAAACAGCTCGAAAGCAGCCAATCAGAAGGCACGGCGCTACGGCTGTGGCAGGAGGGACGTCCGGGTCTGGCGGTTGCCTATGGACCGGTGGAACCCCAGGATTTAGTGGACCGGGCTATGGCTATGACACAGCTTAACGAACCGGAACCCGTAGAACTAACTCAGGCGCAGACCGTTCGCTATCCTGACTTGGGAGAGACGGTACCTGTGGCAGATCTGATCGAAATGGGTAAAGAAGCGATCGCCCAGATTCGCGATGCCTACCCTGATGTCCTTTGTACAGGTCAGTGGGAATGCGAAGAAGAAACAACGCGCTTACTCAACTCTCATGGATTAGATTGCTATTACACCGATACTACACTGAGCTGTTTTATCGGGGCAGAATGGGTGCGGGGCGATGATTTTTTGAGCGTTTATGACGGTCAAACTGAGCGAGGGGCGCTCAATAGTGAAAGAGTAGTTCAGCAAATTTTACAACGATTGAGCTGGGCGACCGAAAATGTCTCCCCTCCTGGGGGTCGTGTGCCCGTGTTGTTAACGGCAAAGGCAGCTGATTTGCTCTGGGACACGGTGCAGTCAGCTTTGAATAGCAAACGGGTGTTGGAGAAATCCTCACCTTGGAGCGATCGCCTGATGGATGTCGTAACCTCAGACAGCCTTACTCTGTCTCAGCAACCTGATACGGGTCCTTATAGTTGCCCCTTTGATGATGAAGGCACGCCTACTCAGCCGCTTTTGTTTATTCGAGAAGGACGGTTGCAACAGTTTTATTGCGATCGCACCACCGGAAGATTGCTAGGGACTGGCACTACTGGCAACGGATTTCGCCCTGGTATGGGTAGCTATCCCACCCCTGGCTTGGTTAACTTGCTAATTCAACCTGGAAAGGGTTCCCTGTGTGACTTAATCAGACAGTTGGACGACGGATTAGTAGTCGATCAATTATTGGGAGGCGGTGCTGGAATATCCGGTGACTTTTCTGTCAACGTTGATTTAGGCTACCGAGTTCAGAAAGGACAGATTACGGGTCGAGTCAAAGATACCATGATTGCTGGTAATGTCTACACCGTGCTTAAGCAACTGGTGACCTTGGGTGGCGACGCCGACTGGAATGGCCCTTGCTACACTCCATCTTTGATTGTCGAAGGAATTTCTACCACAGGTAGAAATTAGTTAGATGTCAGGGGTTAGTTGTTGGTTGTTGGTTGTTAGTGGTTTTGAAGATGAGGAGGTGAGGGGGTAGGCATTTTAACGTGAAACCCAAGCCTAACAACAATTGCTGCTTAACACCGGCAGGCTTTCTGCCTGCGGCATGAATGAGAAATCAGGACTTACGCTCTCTTACACGACAAACGGGTAGAGGCGTATAGCTATACGCCCCTACCGATGATAGTTCCACGGGAGATTTGCGTAAGTTCTGAGAAATGTTTGCCACACTTGGATGTCACATTAATTTGACACCGATGCGATCTATCGTGGCCATACCAGTAACCGCACTAAGCAATCTACCAAAACCCGTCTTTACTTATTCGTCCCTACTGGTTGGATGCTGACACAGAAGGCCCAGCAGTCACAACGACCAGATTACCTGGATGGAGCAACTCCTTAGCGGCCTGATTAACTTGGTCTAAAGTGACAGCTTCAATTTGATTGATGAACTCGCGAATTTCACTTGAACCTAGGCCGTATAGTTCATTACTCAAAATTGTTTCCGCTAATCCGTCTGGGTTAGCCAGGGCAACAGGATATTGACTGGTAATGGAACGTTTGGCCGCAGCAACTTCAGCATTGGTGACTCCCTTTTCTTGTATGTTCTTGAGAAGAGAGATGATACTGGCGATCGCTTTTGAGGCATCTTCTGGGGCTGTCTGCATCTGAATCAAGAATGGCCCTGGATTAAGCCCTGCTTGGAAGTAGCTGTAGATGCCATAAGTTAATCCTTGGCGATCGCGAATTTCTGTTCCTAGCCGACTTGATAAGGTATCGCCGCCCACAATCTGATTCAGGACTGATGCAGCATAGAAGCGTGGGTCTTTTCGCTCAATCCCCTTATAACCGAGTAAGGTAATCGACTGAGTTTTACCAGGCATGACTGGGGTCAGTCTGACCAACGTCTTCGGTAGATCTACCTTTGGATAGTTGGCAACGGGGGGTTTGCCACTGGCTTGCCAGCTTGAAAGCTGAGTTTCTAGGAGCGATCGCACTTTTGCCGGGTCAAAGTCTCCCACCAAGGTCAATATTGTGGTATCCGGTCGGTAATGCTGCTGATAAAAGGCCACCATATCCTCACGGGTGATGCCCTTCAAGCTACTATCTGTGGGAAACGCATGGAAGGGATGATTTTCTGGATAAATGGTCTGTTGGAACGTCCGTCTGGCCAGTACTGATGGTGTATCCAATTCCACCTTTAAGGAAGTCAACGCTTGCTGACGGGTTAGTTCCAGCTTATCGGTAGGAAATGTTGCATTTTGCACCACATCCGCAAAGGTCTGAATCAAGATTGGTAAGTCTGCCGCTAAACTATTGCCTCCTACACTTACACCTTCTCGATTCGCACCAAAGCCTAGACCTGCGCCTCGATCTTCGAGTGCTTTAGCAATCTGCAAGGCATCTCGTGTTTTCGTGCCATTCATCAGATTTTCTGCGGTTAGACTTGCCAATCCGGCTTTAGTTGCTGAGTCAAACTCTGTACCAGCACGCATATGACCACTCAGGGTCACCGTGGGGGTGCTGGGGTCAGGTAAAAGTAACACTCGTAGACCATTGGCTAAACGCAACTCTTGAGGCAGGGACTGAGTAATCTGTGTGGTTGTTGAGTCTATCGGTGGTAAGTACTTCGCTACCTCAGCTGGGTCTACGGGAGGTCCGGCGTTAAAACTCTCGGTGGTTTGAGTCGTGCCAGCGCTTGTTGTCCCGGCTTTACCATCTAACCTTGTCGGCTCAAAGAAGCCTACGGTTCGATTGGCGATCGCCAGATAAGTTTGAGCAACGCGCTGCACGTCTGCTGGACTGACGTTCTTGACGGCCGCCAGATAGCGCTCTGTGTAGCGATAATCACCAGCAATTGATTGGTCAGAGCCTAGTTGCATCGCTTGACTGGCAATATCCCGGTTTCCCAAAATCACCGTGGCTGTAAGTTGAGTTTTCGCCCGATTTAGTTCTTCTTCTGTAACGCCCTTATCTCTTAACTTAGCAAGTTCTGAGCCGAGAACCTGGTCTATTTTTTGTAGTTCTTGACTAGGAGTCGCTGTAGCAGAGATTTCATACCAACCTGCTTTGGTTAAGTTGACCGCACCACCTGACAGGCCGCTCGCTAGTCCCGATTCTACCAATGCCTGGTAAAGACGAGAATTGCGTCCCCCTGTCAAGATGTAATCCATTACATCCAATGCCGGAACGTCGGGATGATTTACCGCTGGTAATGGATACACTTCTTGCAAGAACTTCGCACTACCCTCTTGACGCAGGATGATCGGAGTCCGTTGTCCTTGAGGGGTTGCAGGTTGAAGGTTTGAAGACTGATTTGATTGCGCAAAGTTAGCGACGCTAGAAGCGCCACCTTCCACGTTCAATTGTCCAGCTTTTAACTCTTGTTCACCCTTCAACTCTCTGTTTTGCACTTTGCCAAATGTCTCTTTGACTGCTGCCAGAGTAGGTTCTGTTTGGAAATCACCTACTACTACCAACGTGGCATTTTTGGGGCTGTAGTACTTATGGTAGTAATACCGTACTTGCTCAACTGTAAACTTCTCTACGTCTGCCTTGGTTCCACCTACGGGTAACCCATAAGCATTATCGGGAAACGCTGCACGCATTACAGCGCGGCTGAGTCGGTAGCCTGGGCTGTTTTCGTACCCTTGCAATTCAGAAATCACGACTCGCTTTTCTGTTGCTAGTTGCTCCGTATCAATGATGGAGTTTTGCATCCGATCTGCTTCTAGAGTCAGCAGTGCTTTCAGCTTTTCCCGCTTGATGGTTCCGAAGTAGACGGTATTGTCGTAACTCGTGAAAGCGTTAGACTCGCTTCCCAAGGCACTAAACAGGCGACCAAATTGAATCGGGCGATTTGTGGTGCCTTTGAAGAGCATGTGTTCTAGCTGGTGGGCAATGCCGTTTACTCCTGGCGCTTCGTCACGCGACCCAATTCTGTACCATACCTGGACAGTTACCACGGGTGCACTACGTACTTCTTTTGTCAAGACAGTTAGACCATTGTCTAACACTGTTTTGCGGACATCTTGAGTAAGTGCCAGTGGTGTGGCATCAGTTCCTGCAACTAGCTGGGGAGCAGTTGGCTGTGGAGATGGAGAGGTAACGACCTGAGTAGAAGTAGCTTTCGCGGTGAATAGTACAGTGCTCAGACATAGGCTGAACAGCAAGATCAAAAGACCGCGACGACACAAAATTGACCAGAAATACATAAGTTCTGATAAGCGAACCAGGATGGGGAATAGAGAAGTTATCTTAAGTTAAATGTTAAGTTTTCCCCTAGACTTTTTAAGTAATGAATTGTAATTTTTTAAGAATTTTTAATTCACCACGGAAAAGTCCAAGCTATTGAGGGCTGAGAACTCGTAAAAATTCCAGAGGCAGGTCATCGGAGTCAGCAATGAAAGCCACTTCGTAAACGCGATCGCCAATCATTTGTTGAGTAGGTTCTAAGAGAACCTTCAGAGGTTGGATCTCTAGGGGATTTTCGCGGGACGCCTCCATAAAGTCCTCTTGTAAGTTTTTTAACCAAGTTGGGAGGTCGTCAGTTGTCGCCTCAGTGATGTCAAAGGATAGATGATAGTACCCGACATAATGCTCGTCATCAAAAGCATCGGGGGCGGGTCGTGGTTCGGGAATTTGGATCAGCTCAATGCGCCCTCCAAGTCCTTCCATCCAGCAGGCAAGAGTTACCCCAGCAGTGAAGCGTTCGCAGACAGTGAAGCCTAATTGCTCGTAAAAGGCGATCGCGCGATGAATGTTCGCTGTGCGAATCGAAGCGTGATGCATTGGTGTTTGGATTTGAGACTAACTAACTCAAGCTCCCAATTGTAAAGTCAAAAATTCCAAATCGCTATGGCTTACTCAAAAATTCGGAAATAGGGATATCGCACTGGGACACCAGGTTCTTTTTCCAAATCAAAATTGATCACTTCCCAGCATGGTTCTTCTTCGGGTTCAGGGCTAAATTCTACTGGTAAGCCATATAGCCTGGGTCGCGCTGGTTCTGAGGGCGTGCGCCAGGGTGTGCTACGTTCCAAGTAGGCGCTGACTAACTCCCGATAACGACTAGCAATAATCACTCGTGTAGCTCGGTAGCCTTGTGTGTAGAGTCGATCTAATGCTTCGTGAATCTCAAAGCGAATACCGTCTGGATGGGTGTGCTGTCGGTACCATTCATCGTTCCATTGACGCCAGTGACGGCCAGATTGTAAGTGAATTAGTTCCCCGGTTTTTGGGTCAGCCTCAAAGGCACCGTGACGCGGACAGAGATAAGTATCCGTCAAAGTCAGTGCCGGAATCATCTGACGGCAGTGAGGACACTGAATCTCCGAACCAAATATAGGGTACTGCAAGCCAGAATTAATCATTAAGTGCTTATCGGCGTCTTTCCCGTTTGTGCTAGTGGTGGGTAGCAAGAGTGTATCACTACACCCCTACCCCTCCGAACCCTGCGTGCGACTTTCACCGCCTACGGTTCTCCGGATTTTTAACTTTTCCCTGTGGCTTTATTATATCTAGGGAGCTGTTCAATCGGAAAATAGCAAATAGGGAGTAGGGAGTAGGGAGTAGGGAGTAGGAATTTTAAGTCTTCGTTGTGTACTCGCGTTCATGAGCGTCTAGTCTGAAAATGAGGGGAGAGGGGGAGCAATATTTTCATTGTTTCAGGACTTACGCAAATTTCTCATGACGAACCGC
>DALYIW010000249.1:7990-12787 GCA_031970155.1 Coleofasciculaceae cyanobacterium CTOTU46601
GTGAACGGCCGTTCACCCCTACTATATGTGGTCTCCATGCATAAGTCCTGCCTTTGTTGTATGCGTAGTCTATGGAGTCTAGCGTGTGAATCCTCTCAATCCACTATTTTCTTCTACCATGTCCTATTGGTCTGCCCCTGATCTGTCTCAAGCTGCCTTTGTTGCCCCGAATGCGATGGTTATGGGTCATGTGTTGCTAGGCGCTGGGGTGAGTATCTGGTACGGTGCTGTTGTGCGGGGAGATGTTGAGCGTATTGAAATTGGCGATCGCACTAATATCCAGGATGGCGCAATTTTACACGGTGACCCCGGCAAGCCAACAATTTTAGAAGACCATGTTACGATTGGCCATCGCGCTGTGGTACATTCAGCTCACATCGAACGAGGTAGCCTCATCGGTATTGGTGCGGTTGTACTCGATGGCGTCCGTGTAGGAGCAGGCAGCATTGTTGGTGCTGGTGCTGTGGTGAGTAAAGATGTTCCTCCCTTATCTCTGGTAGTCGGAGTGCCGGCTTCGCGCCTACGCGACATCTCCCAAGCTGAGGCTGCCGAACTTATTGAACATGCACGGCGTTATGAAAAGCTGGCTCTAGTTCATGCTGGCAGAGGAACTGATTTGGGGTTTACAACACCTGATTAAGTTAGAGCCTTACTTACTTGAAATTTCTCCCTCTGCCTCCCCTGCTCCCCCTCTCCCCCTCCTCTTCTGGTCAACCGTGCCAATTTGCCTAAAAATAGAAAAATGAGAAACGTTCAAAAAAGTTCAAGCGTTAACAGAGTGAGGTAAGGACATGGATATTGATTGGCGCATAGCAGTAGTTTTGTCTCCGCTCCTCCTGGCAGCAGGCTGGGCAATATTCAATATTGGCGCAGTTGCATTAAGACAAGTACAGGCTTTTCTTAATAAGTAAATCCTGAACAGCACTGGGCACAAATAACCAAAAAGCCAGTTGACCAACTATTGTAGATGGGCAGCTGGCTTTAAATTTTGTTGTTGGTTGTTGGTTGTTGGTTGTTGGTTGTTTGTTGTTGGTTGTTTGTATTTTTTTACAAATGACCTAATAACCAAAGATTTCTTGAGTCAAAAAATAATTCAGCCCACATTTAGAAGCAGTGAGCTGAATTCCTTGATTTTGGTAAGTCCTTATTAAGTAGGTAGGTGAAAATAAAGGATAAATAGGTAGGAGTGGAGTGACGCAAAAAGCTTTGTATCAACCAGTTGCTATTTTTTTGTACCTACCTTGCCTCTGTCAGATTGATTTTCCCCTAGTTTATTACAAGGTGCCACTTTGTAAGAGCATGAGGGTAAAAATTCCGACGCTTGTTCCTACGAAGACCAAACCTAAAGCAATGGATTGGCCAAGATGTTTTTTATTTTGTGATGCTTTCATTTTTTTCGTTTTTATTTCTGAATTGTAGTTTTAAACAATAACAGGATATTTCCTAAATAAATAAGAAAACGAAATGTTTCTTAATTTAACGCAAAGAGACTTAATACTATTTGGCGATCGCACTTCAAGGGGTCAGAGTTATTTCTTTAGGACTTACACCAATCCCCCGTGGAACCACTATCTGTAGGGGCACGATATATCGTGCCCTTACGGTGTAGTGTATGCAAGCCTTAAACCACTACAAGACTCTAGGACTGAATCTCCTTGACATAGGACAGCCAAGTGTGAACTGGGTAAAAACCAACGGATTGGTAAAGCCGCGTTGCACTTGTCAGACTCTGGGCATCAACACCAAGCTTGACCTGCTCTACACCCATTGCCTGTAACTGCCTCATCTGGGCTTGTAAAATGGCTCGTCCAAGCCCCAGCTTGCGGAAGTCGCGTCGTGTGCCTAAGAGCTTAATCCAGCCTTCGCTGTACCCATTACGGGCATTCTCTTCTTGATTGATGTAACCGACGCAGAACGCGGCAAAAGTGCCGTTTGGTGCTACAGCAATTAAGTTGAGTTCTGGTCTGTAATGTTGGTGGTTTAGCCACTGCCTTGCCGTTGCTGCGGTTAAATCGTGGTGATTCCAGTGATCGATAAATGATTCATTGAATAGTTCTACCCAAGCCTGAAGGTCTTGTTCCCATGACAGTTGCTTGAGCGTAAAGCCATTTGGCATAAAGGAAGAGGATAATGACTGATTCAGTGAGCAAGCCATTGTTAAAAAGCCGCGCTCAGTTGTGAAACCTTGTTTTTCTAATAGTATTTGGCGATCGCTTTGATCATCGCGGCTCTTAACACGCAATTTTAGCGATACAGTACCCTCTCCTACTTCACGCAAACGCTGTTCACTCCACTGGAGAATCTCTGTTCCTAAGGTATCGTTGCGTCGAGTTGGGTGAAGGTCAAAGTACAAGTAACCCTCAACCTCATCGTTGTGCTCAGATATAAATAATTGTCCAAAGCCAATAAGATTGCCGTGGCTATCTCTCCACAAACGTAAATCTTTTGCTATGTCTACATCGGGCGAGTCAACGAAGCTTTGTAGTTCGCTCACTAAGATGTCATCATCCAACTGACCCGTCGGTTCATTCAGCTTGACTAAATCTGTGATGTCTGCAAAGTTCTGAGCGACTGAGGTAGTATTGCGATCGCGAAGCTGTAGAAAGTCAACACGCGTTGACACAGCCGACACTAACGCACGATCATTTACCCCTCTATCGGAGGGGCGTCTTTTCAATGTAGTCATATAAAAATTGCAGTCCGTTCTTTGGGACTAATTACTTTCAAGTTAGGTATTACAAAACGACAAAAAAAGACTGAATACGCGCTGACTGGCCGTCAAAGCCTGAAATGCTCTGACGCCTATTTAGATTTTTAAGTTTTATCAAACGATAAAACTCTTGTCAGCTAAACAAACCTTCTGGAGGCTGTTTTCTAATTCAGTGCTGTATCAGTTACAAGCTCTATTTCTACCCACGCTAATAGAGCTTGTACATGCCGATTTGCCAGACCTGAACTCGGTGTAGCTGGAGTTCTAAAAAGAAAGTACCGTTGGTTTCAGGCGAAGTTTCTCGCCTTTGGTAAGGCATAAAAATCTCACTTCAGGGTTAATTTCAAATGAGCATTAGCGATGATATTTGCTCTTCCAACCCGTTAGTTTACCCAACTAGGCTAAAGTCGGCACGTTAAAAGCGTGCCATCTTTCCTCAAGTATACTACACCTTAATTAAGGCTGTTTTTTACTTCGTTAAACCATGTTCGAGAGCGTAGCGTACTAACTCGGTGCGGCTATTTGTCCCGGTTTTGCTAAACAAACGGCTGACATACTTCTCAACGTTGCGGACACTCGTGTCTAGGCGTCGGGCAATTTCTTTATTCATCAGTCCTTCCGCCACCAAATCTAAAACACTCTGCTCTCGCGGTGTAAAGTCAATGCGGATGGGTGGGGGGGTTTGAGTAATTCCATTGCGCTGATCTAACATCGCCCGAATTGCTGCAATCTGCTGGGCGATTTGCTCAAGTTCTTTGCCACTGACAGATTCTTCAGCAGTTGGAGTGCGACGATCTAATAAATTCTCAACAATGGCGACCAATTCGTCGGGGTCAAACGGTTTGGAGAGGTAGGCATCAACACCAGATTGATAGCCTTGAATACGGTCTGAAGTCATCCCTCTAGCCGTGAGAAAGATTACTGGCAGCGTTTTGAAACGAGGGTCTTCTCGTAGTTGCTTAAGAAACTGATACCCGTCTACTTTGGGCATCATGATGTCAGAAATTACGAGGTCTGGTGTTTTTTGCTGTAGCATCTGCCAAGCATCAGTGGCGTTACTGGCAACTTGTACGTCAAAACCACTGTCTTGCAAATATTCTTTGACCGATTCACGTACTCCCGGTTCGTCGTCTACCAGTAACAGTTGTGCTGACATTTATTTTCCTTTACCGAAAATAATGGGTTTCAAGCCCCGTCCCTTCGACAAGCTCAGGGCAATGCCTTCTAGGACAGCTTTTCTTGATTCTACATCCATGATAAAATTATTTATATTTAATACAACGATGTAAAATGTTGGTATTTGAGGCAAAACTTGAGGGAAAAAAACAACAGTATGAGCGGCTTGATGAAGCCATTCGTGCTGCGCGTTTTGTCCGCAACAGTTGCCTGAGATACTGGATGGACAACCAGGGAATTGGACGATATGAATTGAGTGCTTATTGCAAAGTTCTTGCTCATGAATTTCCTTGGGCGAACCAGCTCAATTCTATGGCTCGTCAAGCTTCGGCTGAAAGAGCTTGGTCGGCCATTGCAAGGGCGCACGACAACTGTAAGAAGAAAGCTAATAAAAAAGGCTTTCCACGCTTTAAGAAACATCAAACACACGGTTCTGTAGAATACAAAACCTGTGGATGGAAGCTGTCGGAAGACAGAAGAACTATCAGTTTCACCGATGGGTTCAAAGCTGGAAGTTTTAAAATGTGGGGAACTCGTGATTTGCACTTCTACCAGTTGGAACAGATTAAACGGGTTCGGGTTGTGCGTCGTGCCGATGGGTACTACGTTCAGTTTTGTCTTGATGTTGAGCGAGTTGAGAAAAGAGAACCAACGGGTAAGACCATTGGGTTGGATGTTGGGTTGACTCACTTCTACACTGACTCGGATGGGCAGACTGTTGAGAACCCCCGTCACTTGAGGAAGTCCGAAAAGGCGCTTAAACGGTTGAGCAAGAGACTTTCTCGGACTCAACTCGGTTCTAAAAATAGAGCCAAAGCGAGAAACCGTTTGAGTAGAAAGCACTTGAAGGTAAGTCGGCAGCGTAAAGATTTTGCCGTGAAGTTGGCAAGATGCGTAGTCCAGTCTAACGA
>DALYIW010000250.1:0-12771 GCA_031970155.1 Coleofasciculaceae cyanobacterium CTOTU46601
CAGTCAACAAAAAACGAGTAACTCAAGTATGCTGTGCGTAAATGAACAGCAGCTTTGCTATGTTTTGACACAAAAAAAGGGCGGGTTAGAAACCCACCCTACAAGATGATTCCTCAGAGGGTACGCTAGGCGATCGTGCTTCGCTGTAGCAACCCTCACAAGAACGGTACCGCCCAAAAGGCGCAATACTACTTCACGCTCACTTTTGCGCCAGCCTCTTCCAGTTGCTTCTTGGTATCCTCAGCTGCGTCTTTAGCAATCCCTTCCTTCACAGGTTTTGGTGCTGCTTCCACCAAATCTTTGGCTTCTTTCAAACCTAAGCCAGTCAGCGTCCGTACTACCTTCAGAATGGCAATCTTCTTATCAGCTGGAACTTCTTCCAAGATGACATCAAACTCAGTTTTCTCCTCTTCAACTTCTGCTGCGGCTGCGCCAGCACCAGGAGCCATCATCATCATGCCACCAACAGGAGCAGCAGCACTCACGCCAAAGGTTTCCTCAATTTGCTTGACCAGATCAGCGGCTTCCAGCAAAGTCAGTGATTTCAGTTTTTCGAGAATTTCATCAGTTGTAGCAGACATCGATAAACTCCTTTGAGATTAATTTTTTGGTCAGTTTAGGTAAGGGGACATACACAAGGTTTTCCCCTAGGGATTTTGGACATGCCACCACCCTTGTTAGGGCTTTAGGCCGCATCGCTTCCAGCCGCGCCTTCTTCCTTTTCGGAGATTGCCTTAATACTCCGCCCCAGCGAAGCGGGAACCTCGTTAATACTCACAGCCAGTTTGGTAGCTACAGCATTAATTGCACCAGCGATTTGGGCAATGAGTTGTTCCTTCGAGGGCAAGTCGCCAATCGCCTTGACTTGGGCTTCACTCAAAGCCCGACCTTCCATCACGCCGCCCTTAAGTTCTGTCTTCTTGGTGGCTTTCTGGAAGTCTTGGTAAGCCTTGATTGCCCCGCCGATATCCTCTTTAACCAGCATGAAGGCGGTTGAACCGCTGAGGAATTCCGTCATCGGTTCCCATTTCTCATCTCCATTGATCGCACGCTGCATTAAGGTGTTCTTGGTCACCTTGCATACAGTGCCCGTCGGACGCAGACGCCTGCGTAAGTCAGTAATTTCAGCAACTGTCAACCCTTGGTAGTTGATGACAACTGCTAACTGAGACTCACTCAACGTTTCCTTGAGACCCGCTATAACTTCCTGTTTGCTTTCTAATGTTCTACCCATCTTTGTTTCACCTCCTTTTTATTTGTTGTTTGTTGTTTGTTGTTTGTTGTTTGTTGTTTGTTGGAAGGCTAATAACTAACAACCAATTGTTGTTTGTTGGAGAGCCAACTACTAACACCAACAACCAACAACCAATAACCAACAACAAAACCCCGGACGCCATGCCGGGGTTGCACTTCATATCTTGAGAGCCATGCCACTCACATTTATAGATGCCGGTGGCACGGCAGATACTTAGGGCATTGACCTCGGCAGGATATTAAGCGATTCGCGCCTGCTGTCTCTGGCACAAGCCTATTCTGTTTGTTTTTTGGGATTTTGGATTTAATCTAAAATCTCAAACTTACGCCGCTTCACCAACTTTCATGTCACGTAGAGTGTTGATATCTACTTGAATCGATGGTCCCATTGTTGCAGATACATACATAGTACGCCAATATCGACCCTTTGCTCCTGAAGGTCGGCTACGGTCGATAGTTTCCTGCAAGGCCTTGAGGTTTACTAGCAGGTCTTCGGGACTAAAGGATGCCTTACCAAACAACACATGAACGATACCTGTACGGTCAGCACGAAACTCTAGCTTACCAGCTCTAAATTCTGCGATCGCCTGTGTCAAATCAGCGGTAACTGTT
Organism: Coleofasciculaceae cyanobacterium CTOTU46601; assembly: GCA_031970155.1. GTDB lineage: Bacteria > Cyanobacteriota > Cyanobacteriia > Cyanobacteriales > Coleofasciculaceae > DALYIW01. Next base: position 1,867 of record DALYIW010000250.1, read on the forward strand.
CCACCTTTAGGAGACGGCATCAGACCTCGTGGTCCCAAAAGACGCCCCAATTTTGCCACCTGCGGCATCATGTCCGGGGTCGCAATCAGGAGGTCAAAATCCATCATCCCTTTTTGGATTTCTTCAATCAATTCCTCAGAACCGACTATCTCAGCACCAGCCGCGTTCGCTTCAGTAACTTTTTCGCCTCTGGCAATTACGGCAACTCGCACCGTCTGACCGGTTCCCTTGGGCAGCGCTACAGTTGTCCGCAACTGCTGGTCAGTGTACTTCGGGTCAATTCCTAAGCGGATATGTGCTTCCGCTGATTCTGGGAACTTTGCTGTGGCTGTTTCTTTTAAGAGTGCCAACGCTTCTAGGGGTTCATACGGTCGTTCTTCGACCTTCTTTTCCAGTTCCTGTAATCTACGCGATTTCTTTTTTACCATCTCTATCTCCTGGGGTCACTAACGAAGCGAGGCTTCTCCCCTAATTGGGTTTACAACTTTACTTGAACTCAATTCAACAGGTATAACGCCCTAATCAGCGATTGTCACACCCATGTTTTTAGCTGTGCCTTCCACAATCTTCATCGCCGCTTCAATATCATTAGCGTTGAGGTCAGGCATTTTGGTCTGAGCGATTTCTTGGAGTTGGGCACGAGTAATTTTCCCAACTTTCTGTTTGTTGGGTTGGCTTGCTCCTCTTTCAATTCCTGCGGCCTTGCGAATCAGCACTGATGCTGGTGGAGTTTTGAGAATAAATGTAAAACTACGATCCTCAAAAACCGAAATTTCTACCGGTACCACCATTCCAGCTTGGTCAGCGGTCTTGGCGTTGTACTCTTTGCAGAAGGCCATGATATTGACCCCGTGCTGACCTAATGCAGGTCCGACAGGAGGGGCTGGGTTGGCTTTCCCTGCATTAAGAGCCAACTTGATCATTGCAACGACTTTTTTTGCCATTTCTCACTTGAAAATAGGGAGTCGGGAGTGCGGAGTGGGGAGTCGGGGAGAAGAGAAATTTTCATCCCTTCTTGGTGCGCTCTACTCCATAGTGTCTAGCTGGTTTTTTCAACCTGATTGAATTCTAATTCTACTGGCGTATCTCGCCCAAAAATCGAAAGTAACGCCTTCAGTTTGTTCCTGTCGGAGCTAACTTCAATAACCTCGCCTTCAAAATCTTTAAACGGACCCGACAGCACCAGGATTTTGTCTCCGACTGCCATATCAACTTTGACAACAATCTCTTGTTCCTGGGCTTGCTTGAAGATCCGTTCGACTTCTCCTGGACTCAGAGGCACTGGTTTAACGTGTCCACGCCCTCGTCCATAGCGACGTTTTTGTTCTGCCCCGACAAAATTAATCACATTTGGTGTGTTTTTGACAACCTGCCAGGCGTCATCATCCATCACCATTTGGACTAATACATACCCAGGGAATACCTTTTCTTCTGAGTGTTGCCGAGAACCATCCTTTCGGATTTTTACCGTCGGCGTCTGCGGAATCTGTACTTTTAAAATTCGGTCAGCCACATCTAAGGTTTGAATGCGCTGTTCCAGGTTAGTCTTGACTCGCTTTTCACAGCCAGACGCTACCTGAACCGCATACCAATGCGCGGCTGACGGGTTGGATGACTCTTGATTTGAATCATTTTGATCGTGTGAATCAAATGATTCGTCTGTCGCAAAACTCATCAAAATACCTTTCCTGATGCCCACGAGAAGAAGTTATCCACCAAATAAATTAAGGTGGCAGAGAGGATTACCATCAGTAGCACAGCTGCTGATTCGCTAATTAATTGCTGCCGACTGGGCCAGACTACTTTACCGAGTTCTTCTTTAGTTTCCTGAAAAAACTTTGTAATGTTAAACCCAGATGCAGCTTCTTGAACTTCTGCTTCAGCTTTAGTTTTCTTAGTCACAAGTTTATTCTCTCCCCCCTCATTGAAAGGATAAATCGCCTACCTGTGGGACATCTGGTAGCCACTCACGCAATAAGTCTACCCGAAATTGTTTGACTTTCATGGATTCGACCCCTTGACTACGATTCCTTCGGGCAGACGAAAATTTCGCCTTTCTGTATTGTATTAGTTGAGAGCGCGCCCTGGAGGACTTGAACCCCCGACATCAGGTTTTGGAGACCTGCGTTCTACCAACTGAACTAAGAGCGCACAGTTTGCTTGGGGCAGTAACTTGACCCTTACTTAATTAAGTCTAACGCAATTTGAGCATCAACACAAAGCTTAAGCGGTATCAACTTAATTTAAAGATCGCGGTCAAAGCGCTGCTTAACGCGAGTGGCTTTACCAACGCGATCGCGTAAGTAGAACAACTTCGCCCGACGCACCTTGCCTCGACGAATTATTTTAATACTCTCTACTCTAGGGGAATGCACTAAAAACACCCGCTCCACACCAATGCCCTGGAAGACACGCCGCACTGTAATTGTTTCATTGATGCCACCGTGACGCATGGCAATCACCGTGCCTTCGTAAGGTTGTACCCGTTCCTTACCGCCTTCTCGAATGCGTACTCCTACGCGAACCGTGTCACCGACATGGATAACCGGAAGGTTTGACTTAAGCTGTTCCGCTTCGATTGAGCGAATAATTTCTTGAGCTTTCATCGTTCTTTAAGAAAAATCACAGTCAACCATTTTAACTCAATCAATGACTCTGTGTCTAGAACAGTTATTGGTTGTTGGTTGTTGGTTGTTGGTTATTGGGTCAAGGCTTAACATTTAATCATAAACTTTGTCAAGAACACAAACAACAAATAACCAACAACCAACAACAAAATCCCCCAATATTTAAGAATCGGGGGATGAGTTAATTAAGTTTGTAAGCAGACTTTAGAAAGTGAAAGTTGTTCGGATCGTACCGATAATGATGTCGTCATTATCTTCATTATGACCAGGCGCGGTCAGCCAGATGACGCCAGGAGTGATCAGAATATTCTTCGACAGTCTCAACTTGTAGAAGCCTTCGACGTGCAACCCAGTGTCCTCGTCACGCCGTTCACCAGCGTCAAGCCCAGGGATATTGCCTAGCGTGCGATCGCTCCCTGTCAGCTTTGGTTCCATACCCACCACGAAACCTAGAGAACTTCCTTTGGGGCCGATATCGTTGATGGATAGCGTCGCGCCATAAGTCCAGACATCAGCCTGACCAGTTTCTAGGATAATTGCCTTAGTGTAAGCACCCCAGCCACTCAAGACAAGTCGGGGAGTGAAGGCCAAGGAAGCTTCGACGCCATAGGATTGACCAACAACAGGACGCCCCGAAACCTGAGCAGCACGACTACCAGTGCCATGACGCAGGTTATTGCTGTCATAGGAATTGACGTAGGTAGCGGCTACGCTCAATTGCTTAATCGGCTTAAAGGTTAGCTGAGCCAGGGCGCTGTAGTTGCCATCAAACAGACCAGCCCCTTCACTTGGATTAGGACCCTCATCAGTCAGGTAACCCAAGTCCAGTCGGAGTGGGCTTTTTGCACCAAATACAAGCCCAGCTCCTGTACCTTGACCGCCCATACGATAAATGGGGCTAAACCGACCAAATCGGGATAGAGCACCAGTACCACTTGAATCGAAACCGGGGTTGAGAACAGCAACAAAGTCCTCATACTGACCACGATTAGCAAAGAGGTAAGCCGTAGCTATGTCGCCCACTGGAAAACGATAGAACAATCTATCGAGCTCAACGTTGCTGCCCGTATCAGCTTGGAAGCCGAATCGACCCTCTCTGGTGATGTTGCCACCTGGGGTAGTCGGACCTGTAAGAGGTCCAAATTCAGTAATGTTACCAGCCTGGAGACGAGTCCGTAAGAGGTCTTTTCCTGTGAAGCTGGTGTCGAAGTTGAGACGTACTCGGTAGTCAAAGACCGTTTCGCCCCTTACATAATTGTTGCCCAAGCGATCTTCGTTGCCAAAGAGATCGGCAACATTAAAAATGACTTCTCCAACTAGCTTGGTCGTTGTCGAGAATTGATGCGCTTCCAAGAAACCGACGCGGCCTTCTAGTTTATCTACCCGCGTGCCTAGGGTGGTCAGTTCTGTTCTGAATTCATCAATCAAGCGCTGGAGAGTAGCTAAGTCCTCTTTCCTCACAAAGTCAGCGGTGTTAGAGGCAATCAAACGTTCGACTTGCTGCAAACAGGCATTTAAACCAGCAGCAAATTCATAACGACTCATGGCTCGGTTACCACGATAGGTACCATCGGGATATCCAGCAATACAGCCGTAGCGTTCCACCAGACTTCGCAGTGCTTCGTAAGCCCAGTCGTTGGGCGAGACATCCCTCAGTTGGGTGACGTTGGTCACTTGGTCTTGGGTGTCAGTGTCGTTAGTGTAGCGGTTGATTTGTTGTAAAACTTCGCTAGAGTTATTCGTTGTGTTGCCTGCGGCTGGTGCTTGTTGAGCCAGGGTGTTGTCTGCCTGGTTCACGCTAGGACTGCTACTGTTTGAAGGCGTTAGCTGGGCAACAGAGGGTTCCTCAACCTTCGTCTGAGACATCCCAGTTAAGGGGTCAACAGTTGGCTTCTCTTGAGCTGCCGCTTGAGTTTGAGACATCCCAGTTAAGGGGTCAACAGTTGGTTTCTCTTGAGCTGCCGCTTGAATTTGAGAGTTCCCAGCTAAGGGATCAACAGTGGATTTCTCTTGAGCCGCTACTTGTGGGTTAGTGTTGTTTACGGCTGTTGGGTGGGGAACGCTCTGGACTGAATTGGTGTTGCTGGCAACGACCTGAGTTTGAGACAACTCAGCTAAGGGAGCAACAGCGGGTTTTTCTTGAGCTGCCGCTTGGTTGGTACTGGTTGCTGCTGTTTGGTCGCGAACAATCTCTCCCGCATAGGTGCTGCTAGCAAATACCAAAGAAGCACCTAGAAGGGCTGGACTGAGCCTTAAAGCCTTCCAAAAAATCATTAACATAATCCTGAACACTCCTCACACCTGATGGACTGTAAAACAAAGCGAAATTGAGTCTAACCGATTAAATTGTTTGGACTTATACCAAATATCTTCGGAAACACTACTGATTATTATTACCACCTTTTTGTAGTAGAACTTAGGCTTTATCAAAAATTTTTGATCGTCAAAATGCGTATTACAACTTGAGTGGAATCACTTGATCAGTAGTACTGCAATTTTAAGTGAAATCACCTCCATTCACTTAGCCTGTGGGTCACGGATGCGATCGCTAGCAAGGTTACTTACCAAGCTCTTATAAGGTCAACTCAGTTTAGCCGTAGTAATGGGTTGGGCATCAGACCGCCGAATCGCTACAACAGCAGGCTTAGGTGGTGCGTTGGCGGTTTTATTAGGCCAGTTTGAACCAATCGGTACTCGGCGAGTTTGCAAGAACTCTTGACCGTCTGGGGTTCGCAGGGAGATTTTACGGTCTTCATAGCCGCTTGCACCACCCTTGCGAAGACCGTGTAGTTCTCCTGGGTGCTGCACTGCTAGGAACAGAGTTTGCTCATCAGCGGTGAAGAACGGTCCAGTGGTTTCGCACTCCATCGGGCCGTATCCAAACATGTAAGCATTACCAGCATTAGGGCCAGAGGTGGGAATAAACCAGATGGCGTTGTTGCCAAATACTCCCCGCAGCTCAGACTGGCTCATGGGTTTACCTTCTTTATCAAGACGACCTTGAGGAATCGCTGCATTGAGTTTGTCTGAAGACATGTCATTAACCATCCAGACGTTACCAGCTTTATCAATAAGAAGATTGTCGGGATTAGCAAATCCTGCTCCACCTTCGGCGGGTTCGCCGCCTAAAGCCAGTTTTTTCCATCGAAAGGACATGGCTGCTGGGTTATTGCCATCTTCAACGAGACGCACAATCCACCCGTACTCATAGGCTTTACCATCTTGCCCCTGAAAAATTCGTAGATCAGGTCCGCCATCGCTGCTGCTAGGTGTGCCTGAGGTAAAGGTAATAAACAGGGAACCATCGGGTGCAATCTCGGTGTCTTCTGGACGCGCTGTACAGGTGGCTCCTGCTGCATTGGCGGCTAAGTGAGCATCTATCAGAATGGCCCCTTGTTTTTCTTGGGGGTTACCGGTGTAGAGGTCGCCGAGAGTTTTAAACTGCTTTTTGAAGGCGATCGCTTGTTCATCTTTTTCGGCTTTGAAGATGCCACCTTCTGGACGCTTGGGCAGGTTAATTATCCCACCCGCATGGATACTAGGCAAATCTGGGTTAACAGGGGTGTCGGCTTTGAGAGCGATCCAGCGACCTGTACCATCAGGGTTAAATTTAGCAGCATAAAGCATCCCATTTTGCAAGAGGCGAGAGTTGGCTTTATCTTTGGGATTTTTGACGGTGCCTTTGCTGACAAACTTGTAGATATGGCCGCTGCGGCGATCACATCCTGAATAGAAAGCTAACCGTTTTCCTGCCTCAACCCGAATTCCTACAGCTTCGTGTCTATAGCGCCCTAACCAAGTATGCTTAGTGCCGTAGTCATTGGGGTTGGCGGGGTCTACTTCTACCATCCAGCCGTATTTGTTTCCCGCTAGACCAAATACATTGCCCAATCCACCGATTTCTTCTTCATCTTTGACGAAGAGTCTTTTCGTTGGTGGCAAGGGAGTGCCGTCTGGGTTCACTTGTTCTGGCACATAGCTTTGGAAGTTTTCTTCGCCACTGAAGACGGTACCCCAAGGTGTAGTACCGCCAGCGCAGTTACTGAAGGTGCCGATAATGCGATCGCCCAACTTATCATCGTAACCCTTACCTTTTTTGCGAAACACAGCCACTGCTGGCCCTGTTGCCTTGAGGTAGCGCCCATCTTCTAAACCAGAAATCCCGGTAATCCGACGATCAGCTTGAGAATTAGTCCTTACCCACTTACCATCTGCCTCCCGACGAATGGATATCACCCCCATTCCCAGATCGATCAGCGCTTCTTTACTCACTTCCCGGATGTTTGCTTTAGTTGGGTTATTATCCGGTAAATTAAAAGCATCGATGCCACTTTTGCCAACGGGTTTAAGTGCTTTATCTATCTCTGCAAAGGGTAACGACTTGCCAATTACCTGCTCATAGGTTTGCAACCACGGCTTGGAACTGATGTACTCAAAATTAACAGTAAGCAATCCCTCATCTTTGCCAGTTTCAACAAAGGAAAGATAGTCATTGTTGTAGCCAAAGCGAGAGTCACCCACCTTATCGCCCCAAGCCGCAATCACATCGTAGGCGAAGCCCTCTGGTAGAACTAAATCGTCCTTGACCTCATATTCGTTGTAATCTTTTACTTGCTTAGTCAGTTCCAAGCCATCCGTTGCCAGAGGTAGCGGCCCTCTGACTGGCTGAAAGCTTAGACCACTCTCCACTGCTTTAGTATCGGAGGCAGTATTTGTAAATGGCATTGAGGACTTTTTCCCAGTGCTTGGGAAACAACCTGCGGCAACAGTACCGACACTAGCTCCCAGGAATAACAAGAAGTCGCGGCGTTTGAGAGCCATAATGAGCGCTATTGACTTGGGATGGACTGGATTGGGTGCAAGGGAACACCACTAGCTTTAGTTACCAATTGTAGGGCTATCAGTTTAGGAACTGGTAAAAATCAGTTAATCGTGAGATTAAGCTGGCTTGGTTATTGGTTGTTGGTTGTTGGTTAAACAATACAAACAACAAATAACAAACAACTAACAACAAACAACTGAGTTAATTCTTTCTCAACAGTGGCAAGCGAACTTGGTGGCGAGGGTGGGCAAAAGCCATCACTTCTTCCCCGTGCCAAGTGAGCGTAAGTCCATCCATAATTCCATCAAGCCAACCTTGACGATTTTGAAAAAGCCATGGTTGGAGTTCCTTGAGTGGCATCCCTGCCACGGATTCAGTGGGTAAGCTGTTGAAAATTTCCAAGGGGACGATGAAACCCAGAGGCACTTTCTGATGGGTAACCATTGCTACTTCAATTCCCAGTTGCCAGTGGCGTCGATGGGAGCGTGCCCTGGTGGAAAGCTCAGCAAGAGAGATTTGGCGGTATAGGATACTCATACTAGAGTACTTCTCGTTGCCCAAGTGCCGCACCGGAAAAGTTGTGGGTTGTTGGTTGTTGGTTGTTGGCTGTTTGTATTTTTGAACCAACAATAAATAACTCAGGGGTGGGCGGAAGAACCCAAATGATAAACAATTAACTCTCGCGTAATTCCACCAGGATTTACGCAAATTGCTGATTTAAACGCTACTTCTAGTAGTAGGGTGGGCCGTGTCCACCCTACATGTAGAGGTTCTGCGTAAGTCCTGTCCACGTTAAGAGCTTGCGTGGGATGAATGAATGGCGGAAAGCTTTTGGAAGAGGGGCAAAAGGAGATCGACATCTAGCAAAAAAACAGTCACAGATGCAGATTCTTGGGGAATCACAGCAACATGACTGGCAACGTCTAGAGTATCAGCACGACGATAAGACTCAGGTAGAACACGAATTAGAGAGGAAGGCACTTCTAGTAAGATTGGAGCCTCAGCTGCTGGAATTCCATAGAGTTCACCTGTTGTATTTTTAACTAGCACTAAATAACCACCTTGAGAAGATATGCTGGGAGAGCTTTCTTTGAAAAATCGCCGATGCAAGTCTACAACTGTAACTTCTCCATCGCCTACATGAGCGACTCCTACAGGCTGGAGTCCACTACTGTAAACAGGCGTGTGATTCACTACTTTGTAAACTGACTCAATGGGTAAAGCTAGATTGAGATTGCCTAGGCTGAAGACGATTAGTTTATGGACTAGTGTGACTTGCCGAGTACCTAAATGCTCAGTCTTACCAGATTGTAAGTTGATTGGGGAATTGTTCATAGGAAATTTGGTTGTTGGTTGTTGGTTGTTTGTTGTTTGTTGTTTGTTAGAGAGTGCTTATATAGCGGTTCACGGTGGGAACATCTCATTTCTACAAATATATTTTCTGTTTCGTTACTCTCTCCAAGAGTCTCTCTTGTCACCTCTTAACAGAATTTGTGCAAAGAAAATTTGTGCAAAGAAAGGGATGCACCCTTCACGGTTGGATGAGGTAAACCGGGTTTTAGGAAAGAGAATTTAGGCGACGGGAAATGATGGCTGTAATTAACTCATTTGAAAAGTCCTATACAAACAACAAACAACAAATAACAAACAACAAACAACAAAGTTAAACTTTTGACTCTTTGTGGGACTGAAGAATCGGCAGATTTTGAGGGGGGTTTTGACCAATTAACTGCTTGATTGCTGATAAAAATTCTTGTTCTAGGTAAGGCTTGGTGAAGTAGCCGGTAGCGCCTAGTTGCATCGCTAACCATCGGTGTTTATCGTTACTTCGAGATGTCAGCATTACTACAGGGATTTTTGAGAGTTGAGGCTCTTGGCGACGAGCGCTTAAGAATTCAAAGCCATTCATGTTAGGCATTTCAATGTCACAAATTACTAGATCGACGGAGGAACTTTGATGCAACTGTTCGATCGCTTCTCGCCCATCTCGTGCCTGCAAGACTCGACAACCCGATCTTTCTAAGGTAAGAGCAAGGGTGCGCCGTAGAGCAACAGCATCATCGACAACCAGAATCGTAGGTGCTTTGGTTGTTTTAGCTGTTGCCTTGGAGTGTTGGTTAGCCGTTGATGCATTCAGCAAGCCAATTGCCATTGCACCTGACTCTTTCAATGTCGTTGTTATTGCACCTGTTGTAGTACCTTGCCTTAACAACTGCTCTAGCAGGAGGGCCGCATCAATTACAGGAATCAAACTACCATCCCCTAAGATTGTGCAGCCGTAGGTACAACTCGGAGGTGCGATCGCACTACCAAAGGGCTTGATTACCAATTCTTGCTCGGTAACCAGACGATCAATTTCCAAAGCCACAAAATTTTGATCTTGACGCAGTACCAGCAAGGGGAGAGACCAAGAATCAGGAGAGGGTAAAGCGCTCAAAGCTCGGCTGGGAGAGACTTCTGGTAACGGACAGCTATAGTGCAACAAGTTGGCAAGTCTATAAATTGGCACCACTTCTCCCCGCCAGTGCAAAAATTGCTGTGATCCAGATTGTTTGATCTGATTGGCTTTAGGAATGACGATTTCTTCGATACTGTCAGAAGGGATGGCTAGAGCTGTAGAGTTAACGAAGCTGACGAGTAATTTGGCGATCGTTAGGGTTAAGGGTAAACGTAACGTAAAAGTTGTACCTTCTCCCGGTGAGGAGGTGACAGTGATGGTGCCTTTGAGCGATCGCATTTGGGACCGCACTACATCTAGCCCCACTCCTCGGCCCGACAGTTCACTGACTTGACTGGCTGTTGAAAATCCAGGCTCGAAAATCAATTCAGACAAGCGATTGTTAGCCGTTGTCGCGACTTGTTCTGCTGACAACAATCCCTGTTCAAATGCTTGTGTGCGAATTCGTTCAAAATTGAGACCTTGACCATCATCCCGCACTTCAATAATAGTTTGACTGCCTTGGTGATAAGCCCTGATTTCAATTTGACCTTGCTCATGTTTTCCTTTTTGACGCCGTTGACTGGGTGACTCGATGCCATGATCGAAAGCATTTCGTAGCAAGTGTAGTAATGGATCGTAGAGCTTTTCCAAGATAGCTTTGTCAACCAGCACGCTGGTTCCACTCAGTTTCAAGTTGACGGGTTTGTGATGAGTAGTGCATAAATCTCGCAATATCCGAGGAAAACGGTTTAGCACTTCACCCAGAGGCAACATACGCGCCCACATGAGTTCATCTCTTAGTTGAGTCAGCATTTGTCGCTGTTGTTCCAGCGTTTGATCGGTGGCCTTAGCGAACAGAACAATATCATCTACCGACTCTTCAATCTGCATCATGTCCTCAAGTAGCCCCTGGAGTTTCGAGTGCAACACTCCGTAGCTATCCAATTCCAATGAGTCAAAATGGTTGTTTGTTGTTGGTTGTTTGTTGTTGGTTGTTTGTTGTTGGTTGTTTGTTG
>DALYIW010000251.1:0-12660 GCA_031970155.1 Coleofasciculaceae cyanobacterium CTOTU46601
TTCCGTGTGATGTCCGAATCAAATCGACTCCAGCCACGGGCAGTCCGACTGCCTTGGCTGCTCTGACCGCAGTCTTGCGTTCTTCTGGCGATAGCTTGACGGCTTCTCCACATCCGCCCTGATGTAGGTTCGACCGAAACTCGCCTTCTGCCCCCTGGCGTTTCATGGCTGCTATCACCTTATCTCCAACCACGAAGCATCGAATATCAGCGCCTTTTGCTTCTTCCAGGAACTCTTGAGCGATTAACGGAATGCCCTTTGACAGCAGCGCTCCTACTGTTGATTTTGCCGCAGCCTTTGACTCTAATAGGATCACTCCGTTGCCCTGTGTCCCTTCCGGTAGCTTTCCGATTAAGGGGCATCCACCCACTACTGAGATTGCCTGCTCGATGTCTTCGCTGGAGCCGCACGCCGACGATACTGGAATGCTGATGCCTTTCTTGTTGAGAATTTGCAGACAGCGGAGTTTATCCCGCGACTTTGCGATCGCAATGCTTGAGGCAACACTGTATGTTTTCATCGACTCGAATTGACGGATCACGGCTGTTCCATACTCGGTGTGGGAAGCACCGATTCGAGGAATGATGGCATCGAAATGTTGCAGTATTTCGCCCTTGTAAATCACCCGTGGGTTTAGCGAATTTATATCCAGACAACAGCGTATGTAATCGATAACTTCTACTTCATGTCCCTTTAATAGAGCTGCCTCAACCAATCTTTTGGTCGAATAGAGGTTGCCGTTGCGAGACAGAATTGCGATTTTCATGATTGTCTCCAAATTTTTTGAATTTGTTCTCTTAGATTCGGGTTGAGCTTGGACTTGTCTATGCTCCAAGGAGTCCCTTGGCAACCAATCGCCGGGACTGGTTGTATTCTCTCAAGTTGTCTAAACTTCCAGGCTTTTCGCCCGATTTCCCAAATACCTAATTTGATTTCTGAATGGTTTTGCTCTTCGATAAACTCTTTCGTCATTGTGACGATTGAGTCTAGGATTCCCGTTCCTATGATGTGTCCGTATTTGGGTTGGTAATTTTCTCCCAGGTACCTAGATGCTAGGTCTAAATTTTTGCCTTTTAGTTTGAGACGGGATGTATGAATGAAAACTCGTTTGGGTAAGGCAGTCCCCGTTTGCCTTGTTTCCCAGGTTTTTATCCCTTCAAGCAGACAGTCGCCAAACGGGGCATCTATCGTTAAGCCAAACCATTCTTCTTCGATTTCGCTTGGTTGTGTTTCTAGAAGAAGAATGCCAGAACCTTTTTCACTCTTATCCTGTTGATTGAGGCTTCTGAACTTGTCGATCTGAAATAGTTCTAATTGAACGCAATTGATCGACTTTTGGCTTTGTTTCATTGTTAGTTATCATACCTAAGCCAAGTCAGTTTTGACAAGCGTAAATCAAACAACTTGCTTTTTATTTAACTGTGCTGCCTTCCTGACGGATAGAGTCAGATTTTTTCATTCTTGAATGCGACCAATTAGAGCGCTATGTTCTCGTTCAAAATCTGCCATAACCTTTGCCGCTTCTGAGTATAGTAGCGCTACTTTTTCTAATGCTTCAGCCGGGATTTTATTCCACACGGCGCGATCGATGCCTCTGAGATTTTCTATTACTATTTGACATAACAGAGTTTTTCCGTAGCTCTGTTGAAAGTGGATGATTCCAAGCGATCGCTCTGCAATTTTCTACTAGCCTTAAAAATCGCGGCTAATTCATAAAAACTGTAGCTACTATTTGCTGCATGGGTATTGATGCGCTAGCAGGTGTTGCTTTCACTACACCGCTTTAATAATTGATGGAGCGCCTTTTCATACCACGTTTCCTGTCTCGGATGTCACTCCGTCTCGCTCATCGGATGAGCGATCGCTTGTCTTCCGGACTGATTTACTCTCCGTTGCTAAAATCCAGTCAGCTGGATTTTAGCAACGCTCTTAACACACCTTAATAATTCAAACGTTCAACGGGAGGGAAGCGAGATGCGCCCAACGGAAGGGCTGACGCTTTACTCGTGAGAGAAGATAGCGTATATTTTAATCTTCGTTGTCCCCCTTGTTTTCGCCTTCAATTTGCTTGAGATGTATATGCTTATAGCCTAGTTTGATTTCAAATTCATCACCTGGCTCTAAATTCATCGACCTCGTGTAGGAGCTACCGATTACAATCTGACCGTTTGCGTGAACGCTGACTCGGTACGTCGCTTCTCTTCCTCTTCCATCCCTTGACTCTTCTGGATCTAATTCGATCCCCTTTGCGGCCAATACTGCATCGTAAAAATCGGTCAAGTTAACTCGTTCTGAGTCGCCATTTCCCGTGACGTAGCCGCACTGTTTTGCTGTTTCCCTCCTAGGCAGGTGTGCCAGTTCTTTAAGTTTTTGAAGTAATGCCTTGCCTTTTAATGGTGTTGCCGTACTTGCCATATTAACTACTCTTCTTCTTCTGTGTTTTCAGAGCTATCAATATTATCGTCAACTGGGGCACTTCCCTCTATCTGCTTTAAGTGGATATGTTTTCTCCCCAAACTGATTTCAAACTCATCCCCTGGCTTGAGTCCCATTTGCCTAGTATAGGCACTTCCAATCAGTAAATTTCCATTGGATTGAACGTTGATTCTGAACGCTGGGTTTCGCCCTCCGCGCCCTTCTCCTTCTTTTCCTTTCCCATCTAGATCTATGCCCTCTGCATCCATAAGGGCATTAAGGAAGTTCATCAAATTCACCCGCTCTACACCATTTTTTGTGACAGTGTAATAACCGCAAGCTTTGGCTTTTTCCTCCCTGGATAAACTACCTAATTCTTTAACTTTTTGCAGGAGAGCTTCTCCCTCGATTGGGTCCGGTTTCTTGGTCTTTGTTTTTGCCATTTTTTTTCGGTTGTGAGTCAACTTGATATTTAAGGGTATTACACGCTGTCGCGCGTTCTCACCATTGAAGTTGATTGAAGTTGATTGACAGATTTTAATTTTAAGTCAGATAGAACAGTTGCATTCTGGGTCGCTTGTTGGGAAGTGAGAGTGCGCGTGGAGCAATTTCACTTTTTTAAACCTGACTTAATGCGTGGCAATCATCCATCGTTGTAATGTCACTTTTTGTTGTATTTTAACGTGTGTCCTGGTGACAGGACACGCATTAATGGGACATGAGAGATCTGAGAGCGAGTGAGGACCCGGATCTGTAAGTGTACGTCCAGCCTCGTTCGGCATTATCTCTATGAACAGCGTTACATTTTTCGCGTCCGACCAGCCCCGCATTAAACAAATTATTAAGGTAAACGCTAACGTTACCCACCTCTTTCTTGGACGGTGCCGATTGTGAGTTGGCACTGGCAATTGAAAGAGCACAAGCTGTTTCCAGCTCATCCATCACTGCCAGGATGCGTAGTAGCGATCGCGAAATTCTCCCGACTACGTGTGCCTCTCCATCTTCGTCTACTATCCAGAAGGGCGGTGACTTGACGTGCCACGCTTCTGTCTCCAGGCTCTCGGAGGCAAACCTCTGCACGTTTGTCAGGACGACTGGCTTTTTCAGCTCAAGAGCGATTTCTGTTGTCGCTCCGATCAAGATCCTCGTGACAGACGGCGTAACCACGGCGATGCCCTGAAGATCTAGGTTGTACCAGATGTCAACTCTTGCTGGTTGCCACCTTCTTTCACACGCATTTACCAGATCTTCTACCTGCCAATGCCTTGGTAGCCCCAGTAACACGTTGAACGGCTTACCGCATCTTTCTCCTTCGGCAATGCCCTCTGGATGTATGGACTGTATTTCAGGCAGCAAGTCAAACTTTTTCATCTCACTGATTTTTACAAGACTATTCGTTTTATGTGCCTCTGCTTAAATTCTTCTAGGGTTAAACTCCTTTCCGCCGCCAGGGATGAGAGGATTTCATCAAGTGCGCTCGTGACATCGTGATCGTGTTTTTCTATAATGTCCAGGGCATGGCGGACAGCCGGGAATTTATTCAAGTTAGCTCGATGCCCTTCAAATTCTTCGACGCTCATTACTTGATTGCTTTCCATAAGCTCTCCTGCCTCAACCGCTTGACGAATGGAACATATAGTTGTTTAGCCCTATAATAAATCGGAGCCAATAATTGAAGAGGCTCTATATCTGGCTTGAGAGTAAATCTACCAGCCTTTCCACTATCGATCGCATCACTGGAGGACAGACCGCCTGACCCACGAGTCGGTGCTTGACGGCGTTGCTTCCTACGATTGTGTAGTCCTTGGTTGCTCCCAGCCGCGTGCAGGGAAAACCCATCGCTCCTGCCGTTTCGCTAACGGATAACATCCTGTATCGATAATCGAAAATTGAAGGTGTTTGGTCGGTTTCAGGTTTTACTACTAGACCGAATCGTTCCTTTGTAGTTAATCCTCCCAAAGGTTCACAGAGGTTCCGAACTCTCCCTTTCGAGTAATACTCGACAATAAAGCTGGTGTTCATCGGGGGTGGAATCACTAGCGCGTGCCGGGGCGCTCCGGTCAGTGTCGGTACTGGGGAATTGATCGAGCTGGAGGCATCATTCCTCCCATAGTATTGAACCAGGAAAGGTGAAAGGGCTAACCCGTGATGGCCCCCTGATGTCGTAATTGCTCCCAAGGGTTTTTCTACGCTACGGGCAGTTCCGGTTCCGTAGAGAGACGTAATAAATGCAGTCTCCCCTCCAAACCGTTCAATTCCCTTGGCAATTCGCTCAAGCGTCTGGGGTGAGAGCTTTTTGCAACGATCGCCAATAGTTTGAGCTGGAATCGTCCAGTCAATTACGAACGCCGCTGGCACAATGTACGGTTCTACGGGTCTGTCGCAATACTCACAGAAGTACAGATAGTTCTGCTTGTATTTTCCCAAGCATCCTTTCCAGGCGTCATCCTTTTGAGCAGCCAGCGCTGGTGGTGCGTTGAGCCAGAATTCTCTGTTTTGCCTTTTGGGTCGCTGTCTGCAACAAACTTCCTTGCCACAGAATCCACAATAACCAGCAGGCTGTAATTCTAGATTTGGGCGTTTGCCCAGGCTTCGCTTCCAGGCAATTACATATAAGCGATCGCGGCTTGATGCAACTGGGGTATGCCCTCCTACTACTTCCGCAAATTGAGCGTTAAAGCATATTTCCTGATACTCATAGCCCAGATTTTCCAGTTGTTTTTTCCATTGGGGATAGTAGTGCCATTTCATCAATTCACAGACGTTTTCAACGACTATGGCTTGGTAGTCATACAGTTCCACCATCCTCAGCACTTGCACCATTGTTAGCCTTGATTCTTCCCGCTTTTGTTCCTCGACAAGTTGTTCGTGCAGGGCTTCATCTTCAAATAGTGTTAACTGCACGTTGGTCAGGTCTTGTGCCTTTTTTCCACTGGCGGGACTGTGGCATCTACATTCTGGGCTAAATAACCCGATGTCGGCTTTCTCGTATCTTTTTGCCCTAATTTTCCTGATGTCAATGCAATCATGTTTTGCTGACGGAAAATTTAGAGAGTGGTTTTTTATTGCGCTTGGTTCGTGGTTTATTGCATACTGAATTTCTATCCCTTTAACTTGCGAAGCTCCTTCTGAGTTCCCTCCTAATCCACAAAAAAAATCATGGGCGCTAAAACTCATTGTTTTGCCTTTTGTCAACATTTTACTGCTTGATAGGGGCGAGGACAAGTTGCTCATCCTCGCTTCCTTTTAGCTAGTCTTTAATCATTACTAACTTCATCAGTTTTTCTGGCAGGGCTTTTGGATCTAATCCACTTTTTAAGCTGATTTCTAACTCGAACAACTCAATTGTTGTTTCCATTAGCCTTTTTAACGACACTCTTTCTACTTCTAGCTTCAGGTAGTACAGTCTTCCTGGATTTTTAATTTCCAAGCTCTCTTGCAGTTCTTTGTCGTCTGTCACTTCTGCCGCTAGAGCAGCTTTTACCCTTGTCCAGGTACTCCATATTGTTGTCAGTGCAGCTACAATTACTACTGGCTGTGTTGTCTTTAATAGGGCTTCTGATAACTCTCTTGTCTGAACTCCTTTCTTGTCTTTTATTAGTTTACTTAGCTCTATTGAATTGTGCTGGATTGAAGGAATCAACTGTTTGACTTCAGTTAGTGTTAGCTTTTCTTCTCCCCTACAAAGAACCAATTTTTCAACTTCGACACCTATTCTCATGGTCTTGTTTCCTACCGCTTCAGCTATGTATTGGCTGACGCGGCAGGGTAGATTTAGTCCAAGATCTGAGCCAGTTTTACCTACGACCTCAGCGATTTCCTGAGTTTTCCAATTGGGGATAGTTGTGAACTCTACTCTAGAAAAAGCACTTGTGACTAATTTACCGATTCTTGTTCTTTTGTCCGGGTTACAGACTAAGATTACAGTTGTGTTTTCTTCTTCGGCAAAGATTAGCTCTTCCGTTAGGGCTAGTCTTTTCTCTTTTGTCCCGGAAGAGCCGTTGTTTTCTTCTGGCTCTTCTACCTTTAAATCTCCTTTGATTACTACTAACTTTCCTCCTAACCCTAAAGGGATTTGCCTGATGCAAGCGATCGCTAACCCAATTTTATCTTCTGTAGGTGTTTCGGCTTCTGACTTTAAGTTTATTTCATGATAATTCAAGCTTAACCAGCTTGGATCTAGTTGCGATTTTAATCCATTAATAAATTCTTGGTTTTTGTATTCATCGTCTCCACTTAACAGGTACTTTTTGCTCATAGTTTTCGGCTGTTTTTGGATAAGTGAGGGATATGATTGAACAGAGTAGCGGCTACAAAGAGCCGCTACTTGCATAGAAGAGAGAGAGCTGATTTAAGACTGGTTTAAAACAGTCCCAACTTAGCCAATCTGAGCAGAAGCATATCTAGCCAGATTCTTGAATTTGAGGATAGGCTCACCTCTTTGAAAGCCCTTTCAATTGCATTGAAGCCTAATTCAAGTTGTCGCCAAGAAGTGCTAGCCGCTGTCTTGGTCAAGTATTCTAAATTCAGGTCACTTAGCAGTGAAATACTTTCTGGATCGACTTTCTCTCCGTTGTCTATTAAGATTACTAGCTGTGCTAAGTCTCTGTAGACTTCTAGCATCTGTTCGAGGATTTCCTTGGGCTGTTTTCCTTGAGTTATTAGTTGATGCGATTTTAATAGAAGGGTGTTGATTCCTCGTAAATCCCCGCTGAACACAGAATCCATGATTTTCATGAGATCTTCATTTTGCATCTTGCCTGTTTTTTGCAACACCATATAACTTTCTATTGGTGTTCTATCGGCAGACAAAGCTAATTCTTCCAGGTTTTGTATGGCATCGCGCATTCCTCCTTGGGAGTGTTTAGCGATCGCTTTTAAGGCTGAATTCGATGCTTCAACGTTTTCTTGGTTGCAAATAAATTGAAGCCGTTCTATGATTTCTGATTGGGGGATTGGAATAAAATCAAAGTTCAAGCAGCGGCTAGCAATCGTATCTATTACCTTATCTTTTTCTGTCGTGCATAGGATGAATACTACTCGTTTAAAGCTTGCTTCTTCTAGTGTTTTGAGGAGACTATTTGCTGCGGCTCTGGTGAGCATATGGCACTCATCTAATACGAAGATTCTGTATCGACTGTTTACCGCCGTTAATTGAGCTGTTTCGATAACTGAGCGAATATGTTCGACACCGTTATTGCTCGCAGCATCTATTTCAATTACGTCCAGGTTGCTCGCCTGTTCTATTTCCTTGCAGTTGCTGCACTTGCCACAAGGCTCCACAGTAGGTTTGGGAAAAGCGAGGCAGTTTAATGATTTGGCAAAAATCCTTGCTGTTGATGTTTTTCCTGTTCCTTTTCCCCCGCAAAACAGGTATCCGTTGGCAATTCTTCCTAGTTTGATGGAGTTAATCAGCGTCCGCTTTAATAACTCGTGACCGCTTACTTCAAGAAGTGTTTGCGGTCTGAATTCTAAGTGCCAAGGCTGGTACTCGGAGTTTTGCATTCTGGCTCCTAAATTGCTCATATTTGTCTAGTAATGCGTACTTTTAATTACTCCAAGCGCTAGCTTCTTTTTCTGGTCTACTCTAAGAGCGTATCCACGCAATTAATTCTCACCAACAATTGTGAGTTCTTTCTTGCGCTTCATGAGTTCCGAGTACTTGAGCCGGAATCCCCAAAAGTGGCTTCCTCCGTCGCGTCCATCTCGCCTTAGTACCCACTCGTCTTTATATTCTTCGCACTGGTTTGTTACTGCATAGGCATCAACCAATGACCACACGACATAACCGGCGTGTGAGTATGAGCTTGGGTACGCTACGACCACGCCAGGGTACGCCTTAATTGCCATCGCCATTGTCATGGCATCTGGCGCGTTTCCCGACGCCATTTCTGAGACGAGTGCTATCGTCCCTACTGGCAATTTTGGCGGCAATAAATAATCTGGATGCCATCCTGACCTTAGATCGTGATCTAGGTTCCAGGCTTTCTCGCTAATGTCCTTGAATTCTTTGGCTACACCTCGTTCAAGTCCGTCGCTGTTGTCTAGGTGACGAGCGATCGCGGTTGCACAATCTACCAGTTCTTGATAGGTTTTTTCGCTGATGATTCGATAGTTTTGTTGATTCATCTTACATACAAGGGAATGGTAATTTTTAGTCTGGGAAAGCTTTTTTTATTGGTTGTTTCCCACTTTCCCAGGCATAAGCAGGTGCTGAGCGAAAGTGTTAATTATTTCGGGAGAGGAGTTGACTCGCTGGAGACCTGTAACTCTACCTGTGTCATCAGTTGTTTCAACGCCCTAATTCTGTCTTTCGGATTAGAAAAGGTTCGTTCTAACTCGTGGAAAATTCGCTTGACTTGATGAGCGAATCTTTCCTCCATCTCGGCTTCATAATCTGCTTTGCAATTAAGAGTTAGAGCTGAATTGATTAGAACCCTGAAGGAGTACCTGCACTCCTTGGTTAGTTTTTCTCCACTTTCTACCCACTCTTGTTGTAAATTTTCCAGGCGTTCTGCTTCAGCTTGGGCGCTATCGAATTCACCCAGTGGATAGTAGTCGGATTTCCTAATATCCGTTCTGTAGTAACCAAAGCACCGCTCTATCGACAGCTTTGATTCGTCGGCTGTAGGATAATAAAACTCGACAAAAACTCTTGGTTCTCCCGGCAGGGGACAATGGGGCATTCCGTTAACGATTATTAGATCGGATGCCCATTGGTTTATTTTGTTGACGTGAGATTCCCAGTCCAAGTGAGTACAGGTTGTATCCTCCATTTCTGCTGTTACGGGTGAGAGTGGATCTTCCCTCAGTCCGCTCTCGTTGAATTTTTTGGTATGCCACAGCCGTCCGTCAAATAGTCTGTACTTCCGCTCTACGGTGGACCCATCCGAGAGCGTCTCAACTTCTACTACAGCCACTGGAGCTAAGAAGTCAGTTGGGCAAGGAATTCTTACACTATAATGACCTTCACGCTCTTCGTCTCTAGGTTTCCGGCAGCGTGGCGGTATCACTTGTGCTGTGTACTTGAATTTCCACTTCACCTCAAGGGCTTCTACTTCTACTTCTCTCATATTGATTTCAAGCTGAATCCCGTTCATCATTTCAAGAAAGTTGCGTGCATCTTGACGATGGGGGGCGCTAGCAATTTGAGGTCATTTCCACGTCACATCGATACACCTTAAACCGTTGCTAAAATCCAGCCGACTGGAATGCGAGCAACGAGCTACAGTAAGTTTTAGCTTTCTGGCATGGGGCAGCAGTTAACGCAGTTTCTGCCATCCCACGTCATGTAGCTGGCTATCTT
Source organism: Coleofasciculaceae cyanobacterium CTOTU46601 (assembly GCA_031970155.1). Lineage (GTDB taxonomy): Bacteria > Cyanobacteriota > Cyanobacteriia > Cyanobacteriales > Coleofasciculaceae > DALYIW01. The sequence continues at coordinate 9,722 of DALYIW010000251.1, forward strand.
TATGCCACACTTCGAGCAGTGTGGGTTCACGGCTATTCCGTAGAGATGAAACTGTGGAGCCGGTTTGCAAACTAGGCACGAAGTTCCTATGTCGATTCTCACGTTTTGTGAGTTGGCATACGCCTGCGGATTGGCATAATTTACGACGCTACAATGCAGGATAATCGAAGTTGCCCGATTTGCTTCGTCCCAACTCGAATAAACGATTTCGCCTCCATAGGCAAAAAGGTTGTGCCTTCTAGGATTTAACCCCTGCTCGTGTAAGGTTTTTAGTAGTTCCAAGAGTTCTGTAATCAGCATCTTCCTGACGTAAGTGCGATCGCACTCGTATAAATTGCATTCTTGCAAGATGTTCTGACTTGACCTACTACGCTATTCCCACGTAGTTTAAGTTCTGGTTATAAGGAGCGCTTCTTTTTACCGCTGTTTCATGTTCCGAGCACACGTAAACATTACTCCATTCGCCAACTTTACCCGATATCGGTCTGATTGTTGGATTGGGTATTCTGTAATGTGCGATCGCTCTTTGGTCGCAATAATTACATTTGTCCGTTTCTCCATTTTTCTGCTGCATTGCTCTTAACCGTTAGAGAACTGACTTATTCTTGAAGGTTTATGGGTGAAGGGGGAAAAATCTTCTGGTACAATTACCAGATCGGGACATTTGCTCCTGCGCGTCAGGTCAGCGAACCACGTCCAGTTTTCTGTTTGAATAAAGCATTGAAGAGTCCCTTCCGTTTCAGTTCTGAAGTAGATGCTCGTTTCTGGTCTCCACCAATCAATCCAGCTTTGAACTTCTTGGAGATTTTCTGGAGTAGACAAGCGCGGCAACTCGATTACCATAACCGCGCTGTCTTTTTGGGGAGTCCAACTATAGCCAGTGAGGTTTCCCATCGTTTTTGTTTCCAGCGTCCACTTAATCGTTTTCTTTGTATATTCACTCCACAGCAGTGAGTCTTTCTCGAAAATAATTAAGTGTTCAGATGGCGCGGTAGAACTAACGACTTTCTTCCAATATTTTTCGTAGAGTTTCCACGTTGAAGGTGGGATTATTGGCAAGGTGAACGCCATGAGGCTAGTTTAGGTAGCTTGGAGGTTCGTATTTCCGTATCATAAATTTTGCCTCTTATACACAGCTTTCCTGTAGAAGTCTTGTGTTGCAATCTGCGCTAGCCTGGGCTTCGCCCCGCTTCGCTAACGGCAACGCCTGCCGTAGGATGCCCGAAGGGCTGTAGGGCGAACGCAGCAGCGCTTCGCTATCGCATGATAGCGCTGCCCCTTTGGGGCAATCGCTTTCTTCTACTATTTCTTCGTCCGTCTCAACCTTGACGGCTTTCCTGTAGAATTTCAAATCGTAGTTCGTCAATCGCTTAGTTACCCTTCTTTTACTATCTCTTCTACTAAGAAAGGCTAAAGATTCTATCAGATAATCTGAGCGTGAATCGTCACGTTCCAGGATTGTGCCTTGGCATTTTCTGCCGTTAAACCACTCAAAATATATGACATCGCCAACTGCAAAAAGCATTGCCTTATCCCATACGGGTAGCTGCTGCTTGGCGACTTCAATAATGTATTCCCAACTTGTTTCTCGCAGAAACATTTGATAATAATTTTCGCCCTTTTCTGTCGTCCACCAGATACGCTTACTACCCCGATTGCGCCCACTGCGAATGACGCAAGCTCCAAAGTGCATCTCTCTCAGAATAGCTAGGGCTTGTTTGTAGGTCAACGGTTTTAAAACTTTCTCGTCGAGACAATGGATTTTATCTTGTTTCATCTTCTTGATGATTACTGCTCTTAAAAGTGCTGTTAAGTGCAGATGCTTTTAGATCCTGAGCGCAGGAAAAGTGAAGGCTTGGATCGTAAGCATCTGCAAGCTGTTTCATGCTTAAAGTTGTCAGGTTTCCCTAGTTTTATTCAATCTCCCCCCAGGCGACTGGTGGCAACTCAACGGCATTTCCGACTCCACTTCTTGAGACCTCGGTTACGCTTGCGCTTAACCATCTGAACATCTCTTTCTAGTTTTAGACGAGAGCGGACGTATTGCTCGAATGTATATGTGCAAAGCTGTTGATTAAAACGTTCCGAGTCGGAGTTACTCCGACTCGGAGTAACTAGGTCTTAAGATAGCTTGATAGTTGCTCCCTTGTCAAGTTACTCTGGATCGGAGCAACTTTCACGTTTTACCTTCATGTACAAATCGTCACTTTTGGGCGTTTCTCAATCTCAATCCGTTTGTGTTGTCTTTGGGATCTTTTCCATTGAACGTTATCTTGATGTTTTCCTTGACTCTTTCTTGAAATCCTCTGATTTAACCAGAGCTGACTTTGACGCTTTGTATTTTCTTCGTTTTAGAGTGCCGTCTTCTGGAGTAACGCTTTCTGACTTTTCTAGATCCCTTAAGGTTTCTACTGGTACTGCTTCAGATCGAATTACCCGACTTCAAGGGTATGGCTTTGTTCGGAGAAAATCTAATCCCGATCGCATGAACGGCACTATTGTCAGTCTTACCAAGAAAGGAATTACTGTTGTTGATAGCACCCTTGCAGCGTTTGCACCCTTTTCTGACAACTTGTTAGGACGCGCACTCGCATCGGACGAGCTTGATGCTTATTTGAAGTTAAATAGCAAGCTCCTTGCCTTTCTTGAAGATAATCGTCATAAGTCAAAATAGCTGATATTGTCTATACTGATTAAGTGCAGTTACGATCGGGTTTTCTCCTTAAAATTCAACTTTTTTAGTTATCTTTTCTAACAGCGCTACTAACCCCTTGTCGTAGCTGACGTGGTTGTAAACAAGACTCAGGTTGAATTTCCAGTCATATCCGCTTCGTAAATCCGATGGAGAACAACATGAATTTTGCTCCGAAATCAACTTTTTGTACCGAGCAATATCTTCTTCTAGGCTTTTTCTTGCATTGGAGAGTTGAATCCTAAGC
>DALYIW010000252.1:0-12236 GCA_031970155.1 Coleofasciculaceae cyanobacterium CTOTU46601
ATCTTTAATGTTGCAAGCACCATTATTTATTTATGGGATTATCCATCCTTCATCCAACATCGGTCATCCTTTATGAAATGAGGTTAATCACATGACCAGAGCGTAGTCGATTATCAGCCCAGGAACACACTAGCCCTTGGGGGCCAGGATCGATGACGGGAGCTAAGGGCAGTGTTCTTACCCAGGTTTGTTCTTGTTTGCGTATCTCGAATAGCTGTACAACCCCTAAATAGCGAACGCCAGGAGTTTGCTGGAACAAGGTCATAATGTCGGAAGGGTAAACCGGACGACCAAAGGGCCAGCCTTTTCCGTCGGAACCGCCGATTATGGGATTGAAAAAGCGATACAGAGACACCCGTAATTGAAATAAAATCTCCTCTTGGGCACGATAGTTGTTGTATTCCGGTTCTAGTGCTACCTCGGTTTGAACTGAAATCCCCACATAGTCGGGTTCCAAGCATCGTACCTGTACTCCCAGTAGCCGCCGTTCATCTAGGTAAGATAGAACCTGTGACTGAAGCCGAGGGTGAAGAGCAAATTGTTCTGGAGGGATGCCTTCACATTGAGCGATCGCATCAGTATTGGCCTGAGGCACAATTAGCAAACGCACAATACCAGCATCATTGCGATCTTTAGGAGACAAGCAAAGGGCACGGGCGACTGCACCTTTACCAGCAGCTAGCGCTAGAGTCTCGAAATCCTCAGGGGTGACAGCGCGATCGCGAGTCCGTAGCATTGCAGGTACTCGAATTACAGCATCTTCTAAGGATTCTGCATCAGCTCCATTTCGAGCAGATATATGGTTGATCACCCTGGTAACATAGGGAACTGCTGACTTCGGTATAGTCAGGGTTCCCCGTTGGACATTCCCTCTTTGACCTCCACCCGTGCGGTAAGCAACAATCCGGATTTTGGAACCTCTGGGTGGAACTGCACCATATTGACGTTCTAGCGATCGCACGCCGTCAGAACTAATCACTTCATCAACCAAGCGAGTCTCTCCCATCGGCAGCTGTGCTCTGGAACGCAGGAGTGTACGCTGCTGAAGTTGAGCTGGTTCTCGAATCAGAGGGCCAAACTGAACCTCGCCCGTGCGCGAATCAATGGTGTAGTGCAAATCTACTGGGGCTGAGTTGGCAAAATCTGTCACCTCTGTCCAGTTTTGAGGTAATTCCCCAGGTGGTTCAACAACAATGTATTCATCGTCTCGGCGGGTAAGGACGGGAACACCTTGCAATTGAAATGTTTGACCGGGAGTTCCATCACTTTCTCCCAACAGCTCATTCCAAATCAGGGTACTTTGACTGGCTGCCACTGTACCGCCAATTGAGCGCACCGACAAACCCACCACACGAGGGGAACTATTGTATCCAGGTTGCTCCGCCCAAGGAGTAGTATAGGTGCAGCGCAGCCAGCGGCCTTGGTAAGCGGTAAAGTGAGTGACAGGCCAATGAGTCGGCAAATGTAGTACTACATCTGCTCCCTGAAGGGGATTACCGCCTTGCTGGGCGATTTCACTAAAACTAAAGCCTCGCGTGCTGTCGTCCGCTTCCTGTAAGAGAACTGGTTTCCAGGAAATACCGTCCCAAGCTTCCCAGCGGCGTGGAGGAGCGTCAGGATTAATACCTGTAGGTGTAGCGGGTTCGCCTTTGAGGGTGATAGCCAGAACATTACCTGCAAGCTCACCTTCTGAGTCGAATACTAGATAAAAGCAGTTACCGGCTGAGGGTTGTTCATTGAACAAAGATAACTCTCTGCCTTCCCACTCTCCGTCAGACCGTTCAGTCCATAAGTTGGTGAAGCGATCGCGCAAAACTTCAGGTGTCTCTTGAGCTGTTTCAGCTGTCAAAAAGTGTCGTAATCTAGGATTGCCAATCACCACCGATTCATCAGTGCTAAAAACAATCGCCTCCTCCGTTTCAGTTCGCACTGTAGCAACTTCCGTGCCAGTTGGAATTGTGTAGGGTTCAGGAAGCGCACTGATTAAATAGAAGGTGATGTCAGTTTGAGCTGGGACAGGGGCTTGTAGACGAACTCCCAACAATTCCAGAAACGTTATGTAGTTGCGTACCGGAACCTGATTGAACCGCAGCAACATTTGGTCAGTTAACCAAGCAAATAGCTCAACCAGCGTAATGCCTGGGTCACTGGGGTTATAATTCGTCCACTCAGGACAATAGCGGGGAATGCGTAGAATGCACTCATCTACTAAGTCCTTGAAAGTACGGTCATCTAAATTGGACTTAGGTAACTTGGGCAAAAAATCAAATTCGACCACTATTCCCCTCCTGGTAATAAATAGAAGGGATAGACCAAGCTACGAGTATCGTGACTGTCTTTGGGGTGATAGTCAATAATGATGTCTACTCGACCTCGCACTGGATCAGGGTCAGTTCTCACTTCGTCGAGCGTGATGCGTGGCTCCCACATTTCCAAGGCTTCCCGCACGAACAGACGAATTAGTAGTAGGGTTTGAGTGTTCATTGGTGCAAACACCAGCTCAGACAAGCGTGACCCAAAATTAGGCCGATACACCCGTTCCCCTAAGTTGGTCCGTAGAATGAGCCACATGGATTCCTCGATGTTCCGTTCTGCCGAACTCAGTTGGATATTTCCTTGTAAATTCACTCGTAGCGGAGAAGCCCATCCCGTTCCCAGGTAAGCTTTCTGCTGATTTTGGCTTATCTGTTGCATTGGCTATTGCTCCCTGCCCAGTATCGATGCCAAGCTATCAGAATGAACTGGTCTATGCTATTCGCCAAAAGTCGATTGATCGTCAAAAATCGCTTCGCTAGTCCTGATAGTGACCTCATGAATGAATTCAGGGAAAGTTGAAAAGAATTATTTATTTTTTCTTTAAGACTAACGTGGGAGGTTTAAGATATGTGTCCTGAGTTGTTAGCTGTCTTCTCATCCCTTATTGACCTGCGCGATCGCATTTAGGGGAAATACGATTGAGTCTGTTAAGAAGGCGATCGCAGTTTGGCTTGCCCTTAGCAATGTGGTTTTAGGATAAAGGGGGGCGATCGCCTTTACAGTAATCAGAAAGATAGTATTGAAAGCACAGCTAGTGATGCCCAACTCTCAACCAGCTTTCTAAATTATGGTTCAAACCATCCAAGCTAAAGATGTCACCCTAGAAGAGTTAGAAACTCTCTTTCATCTTCAGCAAGTTGAAGACGAACAATTCTTCCGCGAGTGGCAAGATGACTTACCAGAAATCACAGATTGGCAGAAGCAACTGCTAGACCAAGTAAAAACGGGTTATTTCAATTTAATCAAAAAACCACCCCTGCTAGAAAAACCCGTCAATATAGCAGTTGTTTCACCCCTTCTATTTATCGGACAGTTTTTTCTGTCTCCTTTTTACTTAAGAGCAGAAAAAAATGTAGAGATTTTAGCCGAAGATGAAGAACAAGGAGTCATCGTCAAAGGAAACCTTGATACCTTAGTTTTGAAAGATCAACTTTGGGTTATGGTTATCGAATCCAAACAGGCGAGATTCTCCATAGAAGCAGGACTAGCACAAATTCTCGCTTACATGCTAGGAAACCCTCACCCAGAAAAACCCAGTTTTGGCATGATAACCACTGGAGGGAGTTTCATGTTCGTCAAATTAGTCAAAGGAGAAACCCCCCAGTATGCTACCTCTGACCTTTTCGGAATTGGCAATCGTCAGAATAATCTGTACGATGTCCTGAGAGTGTTAAAACGCCTCATTCAATTGGCAATTTCCTCAGCTAAATAGGTGGAATAATTGATAGGACAAAGGATTTATGGCTGGTTCAATTTCCCCTGATAGACGCTGTTTGAGTCCATGGTAGAAAAAAAGGGATAGCAAATATCGCCACACTCCACTATGCAACCTGTAACGGCTTTGTAGGAAGAATCCTGGGTTCTGGTAGTGGTTTATTCTCCTGTGTCAGCATCTCAACGAAAGCCTCAATCACTTCCTGACCATTTTTGGCAGCTTCTTCATAAGTTCTACCATGCGTATGAAACGGTTGCCAGGGAAACTCAGGCAAGTGAACTAAGAAGAGCTGATCCTCTTCTGACCATTGAATTACCATGCTGTAGTGATAGCTCATTCTTCACCTTCCTCGTTTTCAATCTCTTCTAGCTTTTTCAGCACACGTTGAATATTTCTCTCTAAATATAGCGGAGCATCATCCCCATCCTTACCGGGGATAGTTAGGGGTTCTTCAGGTAGCAACGGATGTTTCCAATAAGTATGGCTTCCTTTGCCCCGACCTGGTTGAAGGACATACCCAACTTTTGTCACCATGGCCTTCAATTCCCTTATTTTCTTTGGCATTTCCCCTTACCGCCAACTCCTTGTTTATTTTCTCAACAAGTGCGATCGCCTTTGATGTCATGTATTAGATTCATCCTCTGTATTTCTCAGCTTTTTCCCTCGTTTCTGCAACTGCTCAAAGTAATCTTCTTCTTGGGACTCTTCTATTGATTGAGAATCTTGAGGTGTCGGCGTCGTTTCCCTCTGTGTATTTCTCAACTGTTTTCCCCGTTTCTGCAACTGCTGAAAATAGTCATCTTCTTCTGTCGGTTCAGCTTCTTGAGGTACCTGCGTGGCTTCCTCCACCTCAGTTTCTGACTCAACCACATTTTCAGAAAGTTTGTCTCTCCTGCGCCTGTTTCTCAATTCTTCTGCCTTTTTCTCCAACTCAGCGAAGGACTCAGTTTCTGTGATTTCAGCTATCTGTTGCTGCTTTTTCTCTTCATCAATTTCGATGTTCAGGATAACTTTTTTGACGCCCTGATAGATGGCTTTGGCGTAACCTCTATCTACTAAAACAACAGTACCTGCTGCGATCGCCAATGCTAATGCAGGCGGTACCAATGGTACCCACCCGGAACTGGAAAATATAACATAGCAAGTTCCGTATAAAACCCCTACTGCTGCTACAACACCTAGACCAAAAAGCCATAAGCGTCGGATGCGCCACCCCAGAATTGCCCCCACCAATGACCAGCCCCAAATCCATAAGATTTCGCTGCCCTCAGGCCAATACCAAATCAGAGGTCGATTATCCAAAACTGCACTGAGAATTTGGCTGACATTCTGGGCTTGAATGACAACCCCTGGCATTTTCTGGTTATCTTGCAATCCTGCACTGTAAGGAGTGTAGAAGTCGTCTTTAACAATTGGTGCTGTATAGCCGATCAAAACAATCCGGTCTTTTACCAAGGCTGGATCAACCTTACCGTCGAGTACTTCTGTCAAGGAGACTTGCTTGACTGCATTCTTGGGGGAGCGATATCTCAGCATCAATCGATAATCTGCTACATCAGCTTGGTGGTATCCACCAGATTGCCCTCCTAGGCGTTTGAATACGGTTGAACCAAGCTTGATTTCCCCAGTCTTAGTTTGTTCAGGCTGAATGTTCTGGGCTTCTAAATACAGTAGTGCTAACTGAAAGCTAAAGGAAGGAAGTTGATTATTCGGATCGGGGATATTACAGATGTGTTGAATAGGAGGCGGAGTTTTGGGGGTAGTAGGAATCGATAGTAAGAGGCTGCGGCGGAGAGTTCCACCTGGATCGAGTGGAAGATCAGCAAAACCCACTCGTTCTTCTGTCACTCCTGGTGCAGCGGCAATTCCGGGCTGATCAGCTGAACTTAGTTTGCAACCAGCAATGATGCTGTCATTCTGCTTCAAGATGTTTTCTAGAGCAATACGACCTTGTGGGCTTCCTTGAGGGACATCTCTTAAAATATCTACGCCAATGGTTCGCGGCTGATATTGCTGTAGCTTCTCTAATAATTGAGCAAGGGTGTCATCTTTGATGGGGTATTCTTGGCGGGTTTGAATGTCTGTCTCGGTTACGCCTACGACTAACAGGCGATTATCTGGGCCTTGATCAGGGTGCGATCGCACTAGCTGGTCATAAGCCCCTAGTTCTAGTCCCTCCATAGTTCCAATCTGGCGCAATCCAACCAGCACACCCGTCACCACCACGCTGGTTAAAACTACCGAACGACCAAAGGCAAATGCGGCTGTTGTCCGACCGTTCCCATTGGAGAAGAGAGAACGAATTCTGGTAACGTTTGTAACAATTTTGTTAAGCATTATTGGTTTTGCTTCTTCAAATAAGTGAATCTATGGATTAGAAATCAATTAAATTTGAGCAAATTCACTGAATTTCGGGAAATCTTTTTCTTCAATTTTTGTATAGTTAATTTGTTTTCTCAGAATTTGATTCATGATTATCAAATCTTATCAGCGCCTCACGGCAATTTTCTTAACATTATTTCTCGAACTAGCGATGCTCAGTATTTTCTCAGCCATAGCAATATCCCTAGATACTGAGCAACAGCGATCGCTTCTCGCCAAAGATGAATTATTAGCGCAGCGCCGCCGTGCCCGTCTTCGCTTCAAAGTACCTAATATTCGTCCATCCGGCAATTTAGAAGGGGGAATCGCACGGGGTAATTGTGGTCTCGATGGAGCCAAGAAACTCCAGATGAAAGTGTTGCTACCAAATACTAACATTGGCTTAACTACAGCTGAAAGACCAACATTCTTTGTTCAGATTTCTCAAACTTCTATAAAAGAAGCTAAATTTATTTTGCTAAATGACAAGGGAGATACTATTATTTACGATCAAAATTTCCCACTAACGAAAACAGGTGGAATTATCAGCGTTACCCTTCCACCTAATGGGGAGGCTTTAGAAGTGGGTAAAGAGTACAGATGGGAATTAGCAGTATTATGTGACCCTGACGATCAAACCGGGAATCCGCGGATACAGGGGGCAATTCAACGAATTCAACCTAGTCAGCAACTGGCGAACGATCTAGCAAAGGTATCAGTGCGCGATCGCGTTGACCTTTATGCTAGTGAAGGCTTTTGGTACGATACCCTCAAAACTCTGGCTGATTTACGCTTAGCTAATCCTAACGATCCAACTCTAGCAAACGATTGGAAAGAGCTTTTAGACTATGCTGGCCTAAGCACAATTGATCGAGAACCCTTACTTCAATGCTGCACGCTCAAGACTGAATAATATCATGTCCGCTGAAACGCTTACGATCTGGGTAGGTTGGGTCAAGGTACGAGACCCAACATCTGATTAATTTTTTAAAGCTGTCTTATTTTGTTAATTTGAATTAGCCAGCGTCGTCTTTCAGGATGCTCCAGATTTAGAATATCCTCCAAAGACCAGTGGAAATGAAAAGCAATAAAAGCTACCTCCTCATCTAATTGATCTGAGGGGTAGCTTAAGATTCCCCCGACAGAGAAAGCTCCACACTAAACTGACTGCTGCATTGCGGACATTCAACAGGAATATAAGCATTACCCTGTTGATTAATGCGATTGTACAACTCTCGCAAGTAAGCTAAATCGCGAGTAAAAAGTCCCTCTAACAATTCAGGTGTTACGGATGAGAGATTGCCTAGACGGATAATCACTCGTGAGAGCATCACCAGTACCCCATAAGCAGGATCGCGCTGAACACGAGAATCTTTTTGTACGTAGATTTCATCTTTAGCTGTTGCTAGACGCATCACTCCTTGCCGATGAATACCACCTTGAGGATCGACTAAGCCTCTAGGGAGAATAAAGTTAAATTCTGTGTGGATTATATTTTCACTTCCCATGAAACATAAAATTAGTTCACCTGCACAGGTTCCGATGGAGGTGTCGCGGCTTCTTTTTGCTCGATATCTTCCTGCTCTAATTCATTAATCTGGCGATAAAATTTCTGGAGGTAATTCAAGTCACAAGCGAAAAAGCCTTCAACAATTGCAGGATTGACTTCTTCTAAAGCTCCAAGACGAACAATTACGCGGGCTAAAATCAGCACTGTTGCATAGGCAGGATTCGATTTAACACGGGGATCGCGCATCGGGACAATTTCATCCATTGCCCTCGCTAGGCGCATGACACCCTTGCGGTGGAGGTTGCCCTCAGCATCGAGGTAGCCCTTGGGTAAGGTAAATTCAAACTCAGTTTGAATCATTTGACTCTACTTGATTCGCAAGAATTCATCAACAGATATTTCGACCTCTTCAATTGCAAACTCATTGCCGCCGGCCTTAACATCAGCAACTTTGTACCGCGTAGGCCAAGCTCCTAGGAACCTAAATCTTACCTGTTCTTCAGCACCTTGGTTGTAGATCGTTAAATCACCATCTTTGAGTTGCTTAGCCCAGTTTCCCTGCTCGACTGCATTAAACCATGTCCACATGGTCATAGAAATATTTAAGCCCCGCCGCAAAACTACCTTTTCGTTCTTTGGATTACCAGGCATTTTAGTGCGAACAACTCGACCTCGAGCGGTTCCATTTTGCCCCCAAATTTGGGGAGTGACTTCACACAGCTCTATCACCTCCTGAGAGCGCTGATAACCCTGGCACTCCATGAAGTAGCCGTCTACTGGTTCTTGACTACCGTCTAGGTGAAGTTCCATGTAATAACGACAAGTCGTCAGAATTTCAAATTCTGCCATGGTTATACCTCTATTTGTAGCGGCCTGCTTTTGCCGATAGGGATTATCATCGTTGAAACTCCCGTTGAATGGCTCTTAGCGCTCTTGTGTCAGTCTCGAAACATAACGCTCATTTGCCTTCGCCTGGGAGCTTTTCGACGTAAGAATGTAACTCAAGAGATCAAAAATCTAGACCCATTAGGAAAACTTGCGTTATGTCGAGGTGGCAGCTCACCCAAAGTCACCCAAGAGCGTTAGAAAAGCCTTGAATTCATATAGCTACCAAGTCATTTGCACTCAGCAACTTTTACAGAAGGTATTTGCACTTAGGAAGCTTAGGTGAGCTACTTTATACGGCGAAGACTCTCAAATACAAACTCTAGTGTTTCTGTGGCTAGCTCAGTGCTACCGGCTTCGAGTTTTGTGGATTTATAACTAGCTGGCATTACTCCAGCCAGATTATACCGAATCGCCTCAGTACCCCCTTGGTTGTAGAGAATGAGGGAACCCGTTTTCCGATCACCTTGAGTCTGTGTACCTCCTCCAATTATTGGCTCCGAGTGAGACTGATGGTACCATTTCTGGAGCCGATCATCCTGAACTGTAGACACAAACTCGACAGTAACTTTTTGATTCTCTACACCGCAAACAGTAGCCTGAATTTGACTTTTTGCTCCTTTGGTGACGCCAAAAGCTTTCGTATCACCAGCTGTTTGTAGAGTAACAGCAATACCACTGACTTTCTTAACAACCATATCCTCGAATCCATCCAGCTGGAAATAAAACTTGGAACAAGATAAAATCTCGTTAGGGGGCTTAGGCATGTGTTGACTCCTTGTTCAGTTAGTAAAGTTTCTAAGGTTATATTTTCCGGTTAATTTGTTCGCAAACAATTTCCAGAGTTTCGACGGCAAGTTCTTTGCTGTCAGCCGCACAATCTGATACTTTATAGGACTTAGGCCAAGCATTCGTTAAGTCCCAACGCATTATCATATTATCGCCGCTATCGTAGGCAGTTATTGAACCACTTTTACGCATTCCGCTCCAGTTTCCTTTCCCATTTTCGCTTTTGGGCATAACTGCAAGCAGCCAGTTGTAAAAGTCCATATTGCCCTCAATTAGATAAACCTCGATAGTAACGTTTGGATTCTCTTCAAACCCACTGGAGGTAGTTTGCCATAAAGTTTTTCCGTTTTTAGTTGAGGCTAAAGGTTTTTCATGGCCAGCCGTTTGTCCCGTAAAAGTTACCTCACTAACACTCTTGAGCATCTTCTCGGTGATGCCCTCAAATTCCACGTAGAATCGACTAGTTGGAACCGGTCTAAGATCAGCCATTTTTTCACCTCTTTGTTAATTCCTTATTCGGGTTATTCTTAGCGCTGTGTTAGTTGCCAAAAGTATCAGGTTTATGAAAAAACCTAAACCTGATACCTGAGAGCTATTGCTGGTCGTCAGGAGACCACTGACTGATGCGAAAGATGACGAATTCTGCCGGTCGAACTGGACAGACCCCTACTTCGACGTACAAACGACCCAGCATCATCGTCTCAGGAGTGTTGAGTTCTCCATCGCACTTAACGTAGAAAGCCTCATCAGGCGAACCACCAAACAACGCTCCATCACGCCAGAGTCGTTCTAGGAAATTGCTAACCGTTCGTTTGACTCGCTCCCACAAATCCATATCGTTCGGCTCGAACACAACCCACTGTGTACCCAGTTCGATCGACTTCTCAATGTAGCTGATTAGTCGGCGGACACTGATATAGCGCCACTCAGTCTTGTCTGGTTCTACCAAGGTGCGCGCACCCCAGATGCGAATTCCCCGGTTCGGGAAGCTACGGATGCAGTTAATACCTATGGGGTTCAACAATTCCTGTTCGCGGAAGTTGCAGTCATACCCCAGACCGATGACTCCTCTAGGAATTTCATTAGCTGGTGCTTTATACACACCACGAGTCTCATCAATACGCGACCAAACCCCCAGCATATGACCGCAAGGGGGAACTAAAATTGGTCTGCCTCCATTGCGGGGGTTAGCCACCTTGATCCAGGGATAGTAAAGAGCGGCAAACATCGATCGCCGATTAATGTCATTCAACCACTGGACGACCTGCTGTGGCTTAACCCTGTCAGGTGGTGGATCGAGAACCACCATACGGTTAGGAGGATTGGGGGCAGAGTTTTCACATAGACTAACCATCAGTTCCATGATGCCGTGTACCTGATCCATATCCATCAGACCGGCTTCGTAAGCCCGCATTAGGTCTGGACAAGCAATCATGGTGATTTCGTCAATCTCAAACAGCCCTTGGACACCGGTACGGTCATCCCTTATCCCCTGCACATCTCGCGCCAATCGCTCTGGTCTAGTTACCACAGGTGGTGGATTTACCTCGAACCGACCATTGACAGGTCGGCGAACTAGGGGCAGCCCAGTTTGGCACAGGTCAGTCACGGTCACAAACTGAGACTGTTCGAGCGCCGTGACGGCGTAGGTGGCTACCTGCGCTTGGGGTTCCCGATTCATGGTTAGGTTATCGTACCGTTCGAGTTCTTGCCCATTCCGGCTAATCACGACCGAAAAGAATTCCCCTGTGTTGAAGGGAGGGTCTTCCTCTTCGGAGTCTTCAGGTGGAGGCATGGGTTCACTGGGTCGGATTGCAATATCGATTCGTCCATATTCCACTTCTTCAGGCTTCATGGTGAAGTGTAGAGCGGGACGATTCCCAGAAGTCTTAATCTTTATACCCGTTTCCTCCACTGGTGGTGGCTCTGTACCAGGCAGTTGGGTGCCGATGCTCGTCACCCAACATCGACCGCCCCCATTCAAGAACCAGCCACTAACGGCAAAGGGTAGGTAAGCATTAAAGTCAGTGTAGCCATCGGAGTCTTGTTTAGCAAAGTACTCCAAGTACTGGCTCCAACTGGTCACTAACATCGGTTTAAACTGTTCGGCTTCACCGCGTACATCCTCGGTAAAGCCAATAAATCCAGCGATATTGGTTTGCACCCCTTCAATCGGGCGGCTACCTCTATCAATTTCTTCGATGTATACACCAGGAGCAAAATAATCTAGTCTGGCCATAGGTGGTCTTCCATCGGTTGAGTAGTAAGTGGGCAACAGGCAGGTTACTACCTTGCCTTTAGTGGATCAGAGTCGATAACACCCCCTTGAAAGTAAAGCTCTGAGCTAGGAGGAATGTATTTCCGATCAAAGGGTACGGTCATCGTCACATACACAGCTGGGCGTAATGGCACACCCAAAGCACTCCATAGAGCTGCTGTTTCAGTGGGATGAACGGTAGAAACGGTTATTGGCAAGTTGCCGTAACCGCGTAGTTCAAGAGCAAGTAACTCCTCTTTCAAGTCGTGGTGATGCAGCAGTAGCATCAATGCCTCTGACAGCAGACGCTGTTCCCCCAAGGCGGTATAGTCCCAGGCGCTCACCAGAAACGATACATCGAACCACGTTGTTGAGCAGTTCACTGTCGTTAGCTGAGGTTGGCTCTGGTTATCACTAGACTCTACCTGCTGCTTTGACTGCTGCACCTGGCTGTTTACTCGTAAGTCATAGCAATACAGGTTTAACCCCGGCCCCGTATTCTTTCGCCAACCAGGGTGATTAAAATCAATTTGCTCGGTACTGATTAGAGAAGTCCCCCCAGCCAGGATTTTTGCCAAGGTTTGGGCAACAGCAGGGATCATGAGACTGGGTCGGTAGACAGTACAGGTCTAGATTAGAGATACAACTAACCTGGTGGTTATTAGACTTTGGTCGAAATTTTA
>DALYIW010000252.1:12448-12660 GCA_031970155.1 Coleofasciculaceae cyanobacterium CTOTU46601
GGCGAGGGAAGAGCAAGCATTCTCCTCTAAGAGCTATTCTTCCTCAACATCTCATCCGCTCAACATTCGACCTCTCTTAGAACAGCAAGCGGAACAGTTTGCTCTGGTACTCCCGATTGTGGCGACTTGGATTGTTTACAATGACCCCAACCAAGGAAAGCGACAATCCGTTGTTCATTATGCCCCACAGCCCGGTTGCTCTTACCCGGATT
>DALYIW010000253.1:0-12659 GCA_031970155.1 Coleofasciculaceae cyanobacterium CTOTU46601
TTTTGACGAGGTGCTTTATTCCTTGCAGGCAAGGGTTTGCCCCGCCTGTTGCTGCTGTGTTGGCGTAATCGCCTGAAACGCACTAATTTTTGAACGCAGGATAGGATAGCATCATTAATTACCATGCCAAAATTGCTGAATTAGAAGCCCCCGTTATACCCGAAGGGTTAGCGGGGGAGAACGTCACACAACTAGTAACACGAGAACCCAGTAAACTCACTAGACGACTCCTTCCCGCGGTTCTTGCTACAGCTCAAGTTATCGTAAAAATACGTATCTCTTACATTGCTTGGGACAAATCTTTATCGAGAGCGCTTTACCTCGTACCATGAACTCAATAGTTGAACAGCTAAAAATTCAATTTACTCAAGCATTAATTACAGCCTTTGGTTCCGACTTAGTAGAAGTAGACCCGATGCTGGTACCTGCTAGCAATCCTAGGTTTGGTGATTATCAGTCGAATGTTGCTTTATCTTTGGCTAAGCGATTGGGACAGCCGTCACGAGCGATCGCGCAACAAATAGTTGCTCAGCTAGATGTTAGTGACATTTGTCAACCCCCCGAAGTAGCTGGTCCTGGATTTATTAACCTGGCTCTGAAAATTAGCTATGTAGAGGCGCAAGTTAAAAAACTCCAAGCGGATTCCCGATTGGGAGTAGCACAGACAAGACACCCTAAGCGGGTAATAGTGGATTATCCCAGTCCGAATATTGCTAAGGAAATGCATGTAGGGCATTTGCGCCCAGCAGTAATTGGGGATTGCATAGCCCGAATTTTGGAATTTGTAGGTCATGAGGTTCTACGAATTAGCCATGTAGGAGATTGGGGAACGCCGTTTGGGATGCTGATTGCCTACTTGGAAGAAGCGTACCCCGAAGCTTTGACGACTACAGAGAAATTAAATTTAGGAGATTTGTCTTCGTTTTATCGTCAAGCAAAGAAACGCTTTGATGCAGATGAAGGTTTTCGTGAAGCTGCTCGCCAAGCTGTGGTACAGCTACAGGCGGGAGATGAAAAAACCCTGCTTGCTTGGAAGATTGTCTGTCAGCTATCGAGTCGCTCATATCAAGTGATTTATAACTTGATTGCTCCATTTATTGAACGGGGAGAATCTTTTTATAATCCTTTGTTACCTGAAGTAATAGAGGAGTTGGACCAACTCGGTCTGTTAGTCGAAAATGATGGGGCAAAGTGCGTTTTTCTGGAAGGCTTCACAAATAAGGAAGGTAAGCCTCTACCCTTGATTGTAAAAAAGTCAGATGGAGGTTATAACTATGCAGCGACGGATCTGGCAGCAATCCGTTACCGAGTTCAGGTGGATAAAGCTCAACGGGTCATTTATCCTGTTGGTGCAGAGCAGAGCAACCATTTTGCCCAAATTTTTCAAGTGGGACGAAGAGCTGGTTGGATTACAGACGATGTAGAGTTTGTCCACGCTCCTTTTGGTCTGGTGCTAGGAGAAGATGGTAGCAAGCTGAAAACGCGTTCTGGAGAGGCAGTGCGATTACAGGAGCTGTTGGATGAAGCGATAGTGCGCTTTCGTGCATACCTAGAAGCCAAGATACAGGAAGAAGGTCGCGAGGAGACTGAAGAGTTTAAAGCTCACGTTGCCAAGGTAGCAGGCATTAGTGCAGTTAAGTATGCTGACTTGAGTCAAAACCGCACTAGCAACTATATCTTCAGCTATGACAAGCTGTTAGCTACTTTGGGTAACACAGCGCCCTACTTGCTATATGCCTATGCCCGGATTCAAAGCATTAGCCGCAAAGGGGAAATTGATTTTAACCAGCTGGGAGCAAATGCTAAAATTCTGTTGCAAGGAGAGACAGAATTGATCCTAGCAAAGCACATACTACAGCTGAATGAGGTTCTTAGTGCTGTAGAGCAAGATTTACTGCCTAATCGCCTTTGTCAATATTTGTATGAACTCAGCCAGAAATTTAATCAGTTCTTTGAGCAGTGCCCTGTACTTTGGTCAGAGGAACCAGTAAAAACATCGCGGCTATTGATATGTGACCTGACAGCTCGAACTTTAAAGCTGGGATTGTCATTACTAGGAATTCCTGTCCTGGAACGAATGTAAGGATGACGGCACAATCAAGTGGCTGCAATATGCCTCTAACATGTAGAACCTTCAAGCAATTATCCTTTCTCGAAATTCCTGTACTAGTCAGAGCGTGTGTACTTTTTATCTAGAGATATCCCCGCTTAACTGAGTTGTTGAACAATTCGTTGCTGATATTCCTGCTCACTCATCAGGTCTTGATTACTCTCCACACGGTCTAAAAATATAATGCCGTTAAGGTGGTCATACTCATGCTGAAATATCCTTGCAACAAAATCTGCCAATTTTTGCTGATGTAACTGACCGTCTCGTGCGGTGTACTCAACCTCGATCGCTTGAAATCTGGGAACTAACCCTCGAATACCAGGGATGCTAAGACATCCTTCCCAGCCTTTAACAATATCAGTAGAGTGAGTAATGATTTGAGGATTGAGCATAGCAGTCGGTTCCATCAATGGTGCGTTAGGATAACGGGCATTGGGGCGAGACGCTACGATAAACAAGCTATAGGATTCTGACACTTGTGGCGCAGCAATGCCTACGCCGTTTGATGCTGAAGCCGTTAATAGAAGAGCATCAATCAATTGTTGAATATGCTCTTCTCGTACGTTATCAACTAGCTCAGCTGGTTGCCGCAAGATCGGGTTGCCTAACTGAGCGATTTGCAGTGATTCAGTCATGATGAAGTAATAGGTGATTTCTGCCTAACTGCACTAGCTTATAAATAATAGTACTGTGCCTATTCTGCAAAAATAGGCATTTGCCTTACCTCGATTTTGAAGCGGCATAATACGGATACTTACGGCACGAGACATTTATACTGTAAAGCTCAAGGGAGCAAGTGCTCAACAAGCAACCCTCTTGGGAGGAAATAATGTCACAATATGGTGGAGAATAGACCGTGGAAACTTCCCCAGAACTACTATGGAATCAAGTCTTGGAGCGTCTACAGCTACAACTGAGCCGACCCACATTTGAAACTTGGATTAAAACTGCTACCGCTGAGCAGTTGGAAGATAACTGCTTGGTAATTCGCACCCCAAATCCTTTTGCCAGAAATTGGTTACAGAAATATTACCTTAAAACGATCGCTGACGTTGTGCAGGATATTCTGGGTCAGCCTGTGGAAATTCACCTAATTGTGACCACTGGGAACGATGATTCTACAATCGGTGATACAGACATCTCTTGGTCATTACCTGTAGCCACCAACACTTCAGAAAGCACATTCCACCATCGACCCGGACCGACTGAGTTAAACCCTAAATATGTTTTCTCTCGCTTCGTTGTTGGCTCAAATAACCGTATGGCTCATGCCGCTTCTCTAGCGGTAGCAGAATCTCCAGGACGTGAGTTTAATCCTTTATTTTTATGCGGCGGTGTTGGTTTGGGGAAAACCCACTTGATGCAAGCAATTGGTCATTTTCGTTTAGAAAATTGTCCTGATTCTAAAATTTTTTATGTTTCTACTGAGCAGTTTACTAATGATTTAATTGCAGCAATTCGTAAAGATAGTATGCAGAGCTTTCGGGAACATTATCGAGCAGCAGACGTGATTCTGGTAGATGATATTCAGTTTATTGAAGGGAAAGAATATACGCAGGAAGAGTTTTTTCATACGTTTAATACCTTGCATGAAGCTGGTAAACAAGTTGTCTTGGCATCAGACCGTCCTCCTAATCAAATTAATCGTTTACAAGACCGTCTTTGTTCCCGCTTTTCTATGGGTTTGATAGCTGATATTCAGCCACCTAATTTGGAAACCAGAATGGCTATTTTACAAAAGAAAGCAGAGTACGAGAATATACGACTGCCTCGCTCAGTGATTGAATATATCGCCACCAACTATACTTCAAATATTCGGGAGTTAGAAGGAGCGCTAATTCGGGCTGTAGCTTACGTTTCTATTTCTGGTCTGCCCATGACAGTTGAGAATATTACACCAATTTTAAACCCTCCTGTACAGAAGGTAGAGGCCTCTCCTGATGTAATATTGATGACTGTGGCAGATGCTTTTAATATCTCTGTTGAAGACTTAAAAGGTAACTCTAGACGCCGAGAAATTAGTTTGTCGAGGCAAATTGCCATGTATTTAATGCGGCAACATACAGACTTGAGTTTACCCAGAATTGGCGAGGAATTTGGTGGGAAAGACCATACTACAGTGATGTACAGTTGCGATAAAATTGCACAGTTACGGAAAAGTGATTCAACGTTGTCTCAAACACTACGTCAACTAAGCGATCGCATTAACCTCACTAGCAGAACCCAAAGCCAAACTTAAAATCTTCCTAGCAGGGTCAAATGCCTCAGATACTATCCAGTTAGACGCTGAAACTCATAATTAGTAAGATTTTTAACAAAAATTGCCAAGAATTATTTAAAGTGGTGATTGCTGATCAGAGCTTGTATCGAAAACAGGAGAACACTTGACTAATCTAGTAAAATTGATAAGTATTTGTACTTAATAAAACCTGGCGGAGATTTTTCCACAGTTTTTCCACAATCTGGAAATCTCTCAAACCTTGATTGTCAAAGAGTTGATCTATTTTTCCACATTTTCCACAGCCTTAACTCCTATTATTTATATTCCAATTTCTATGAAACTGGTTTGCACCCAAAGTGACCTCAATACCAATTTATCCCTTGTTAGTCGTGCGGTTCCCTCTAGACCCACCCATCCTGTGCTGGGCAATGTATTATTAGCCGCAGATCAAGAAACACAGCAGGTGACGCTAACCGCTTTTGATCTGAGCCTTGGCATTCAGACTAGCTTTGTCGCAACAGTTGAAGAAAGTGGTGAAATTGCTATTCCTGCTAAACTTTTGAACGATATCGTCTCACGCCTACCAGAGGGCGAAATCACTCTGGAGGATGAAGAGGGAGCTGCGGTAAGTGCTAGCACTAGAGCGCAAGATAGCTCATCGGCTTCCAGTGACCTAGAGTCTGGAATTAGCACAGCACTACCGCAGGAAGAGCGCATAATTGTGACCTTGACTTCTACTTCAGGGCGTTACCAAATGCGAGGAATGAGTGCTGGGGAATTTCCAGAACTTCCGCAAGTTGAAGCAGGAGTTGCAGTCCGTCTTCCAACAGAAGCTTTAGTAGAAGGGTTGCGTGGTTCTTTGTTTGCTACCAGTTCTGACGAAACTAAGCAGGTGCTAACTGGAGTTCATCTGACAATGCAACAAGATAGCCTAGAATTTGCTGCAACAGATGGTCATCGGCTCGCCGTTGTGCAAACTACAAACCAAGATTCTACGGATAGCGCAAGCGAAGCGGCTTCAGAGGAGTTAGCGGTAGCAACATCAGGAAAAAACGTAGAACAAGCATCTGAGACTTCCCAACTAGAGTTCACTGTTCCAGCTCGAGCGCTACGAGAGATAGAGCGGATGTTGGGGATGCGCCAATCTACGGACACGGTTAGTCTTCACTTTGAGCAGGGTCAGATTGTCTTTCAAGGAGGGGAGCAGACGCTTAGTAGTAGTCAAGCAGAGCAAAGCTCAAGCTCACTACCTCGTTACTATCGCTTGACGACGCGTACTTTGGAAGGACAGTACCCTGCTTACCGTCAGCTGATTCCACGCCAGTTCCAGCGTCAGATAACCATTGAGCGCCGTCAATTGCTAAGTGCAGTGGAACGGATTGCTGTATTGGCTGACCAGAAGAACAATATTGTTAAGTTTAGTATCGATAGTGAGAACCAGCAGCTTGCTCTATCGGTAGAGGCGCAAGACGTTGGCAGTGGGCAGGAGGCAATGTCAGCAAAGGTATCGGGTGACAGTATAGATATTGCTTTTAATGTTAAGTATCTAATCGATGGATTAAAAGCGCTTTCTACGTCTGATATTCAAATGCAGATGAATGCAGCTAACAGCCCCGTAATTCTAACGCCTTTAGGTGGGTTGAAGATGATTTACTTGATTATGCCTGTGCAATTGAGGAACTAATAAAGTACTCTTCAAAAACTAGAAAAACGGAATAGGTTGAGAACGATGTATCTTTACCTGTGTCGTGAAACCAATTCTCTAAGTGTTGGCGACAGATGGATAAATTTTTCAGGCAGAGAGAGTGATTTATATCATTTATTAATGAGATTGGTATTAGGCGGTCGCTTTTCTAACTTTAGCGATCGCTCTGACACACGACCAGACATGCTAGAGATGAGGCTCAGGACAGGGTATGAGGTCGAGGAAAGAACAAATTACGTTGATTTATGCCCATCTACTGATCAATGTCTGACCTAAGATATATATCCAAAGTTGTATAATGCGTTTTATCCTCAGTTTATTAAAAGAAATTTAAATATGCCCACTAGGCAGATAGTTCCAGCTATCCACCTGGCAGGACTTCCTCCCCAATTGAACCGCCAACCAAGGAGGCATGAACATCGTGACAAAAACTTGTGACAAATCGCATCCTGATGAAGATAGAGAGCTTCACACTCTCAGGGGCTTGCAAGCTCTTGTAGTGGATGACGATATCGATAGTCTCGATTTGATCGCCTTCATTCTTGACGAATACGGGGTGCAAGTGATGAAGGCGAAATCAGCCTCGCAAGCCCTAAACTTAATCAGACAAATTAAACTAGATCTTCTAATTAGTGACATTGCCATGCCGGGTGAGGATGGCTATGAACTAATTCGTCAAGTAAGAACTCTCTCTTGTACTCAAAAAAAACAGATTCCAGCTATTGCGTTAACGGCTTGCATTATAGAAGAAGGACGAGTCCTTGCTTTTGAATCTGGGTTCCAGTTTTACTTAACGAAGCCAGTTGAACCCGATGAGTTAATTGCAGTTGTTGCTAAGCTAGTTGGAAGTTTTCCAGCAAAACAAGATACTTGTAGATAGAGGGTTAGCTTCTACAACAGTAATAATGTTTGATTAAGCATTTGCCTCTTTAGAAGACAATTTTTATCCTGACGGTCTTTACGTCGCTACAGCAACGCTCATCATCCTTCATCTTTTTGTGGTCACTACACCTTAACAACACCTTTAGGAAAACTGAATTTTGAGATAATCATCTTCCATCTTGGCTCCAGCTGGTTTCAGCGCTGCTAAGGCTTGTGGTAGTACTAAATTGCGTCGGTGGTTACCAATCCGAATATTCATTTCATCACCTGTTTTACTCAGTTGTATCTGATCTTTCGGTACACCTGGTAAATAAAGTTCTAAACTGTACTGATTTTGGTTCTGTACTACCCTAATCGTGTTTTCCTTGTAGTAAACCTGTGTTGGGTCTTCTGAAGGATACAAAGTTTCCTTAAGCCGCTCTAGAGCCTCTAAGCCACACATTTCCTCAGAGTAAAGTGGGACTTCTTTAACTGGCAGAGGATGGAAGTTTTCGTGTATTTCCTGGCGATACTCCTGCTGACTTTCTTTCCAGCGTTGAAAGAAGGGGTCACTTACTTGGTCAGGAATAATCCGATTGGCAACGACTAAATCGGTAGCGACATTGTACAGACTTAAGTAGGCATGAGCACGTAAAGACTCTTTAATCACCATCTTTTCTGGATTAGTCACTAGACGCACCGAAGTTTGGGTGTTGTCAGTGAGTACTTTCTCTAAAGCCTCAATTTGCTCATAGAACTCATAGGGGGCATCCATAACCTCTTTATCAGGCAAGGAAAAACCTGCGATCGGTTTGAATATAGGTTCAACTAGCGGCCTCAGAGCAACCGACATGCTTTGCAACGGCTTGTAAAAGCGGCGCATATACCAACCACCGACTTCTGGTAAGCTCAGTAAGCGCAAAGCCGTACCCGTAGGAGCAGAATCAATAATCAGAACATCGTACTCGTTTTCGTCGTAATGACGTTTCATCCGCACGAGACCGAAAATTTCATCCATGCCAGGAAGAATCGCTAATTCTTCTGCCTGAACGCCATCTAAGCCCCGTGCTTGCAGAACTTGAGTGATATAGCGCTTTACAGCACCCCAGTTTCCTTCCAATTCCATCAGAGCATCTAGTTCAGCTCCCCACAAGTTTGGACGCACTAATCGCGCTTCATGATTAAGTTCAATATCGAAACTATCAGCTAGGGAATGAGCTGGATCTGTACTGAGGACGAGAGTTTTATAGCCTAGTTCAGCACAACGCAAGCCAGTAGCTGCTGCTACAGAGGTCTTGCCCACTCCCCCTTTTCCGGTCATCAAAATTACACGCATGAATAGTCAAGCCTCTGAGGAAACCTCATGTTTGTTTACGTTATTAGAGTTCCACTGACAACCGAGGTCACTGGAGATGGCGATCATTAAAATCAAGCCTTAAAAGGATTTCATCTATTTTTAGAGGGAGAGTTACCTAGTTAATAAATAGGCAATTTCCTTACTCGTGTTGAGCAAATTGTCTTCCTTTAAGGAAGTTATTGATTTTTCCCATTATCCAATGAATTAATTATGAATCAATTTAACAAATGGTAACAAGTGTTGCTTCAACACATCAAGGCGCGAACAGTTCCAATAGTCAATGTGAGACGTAATCAAGCCCTCTGCATTCAGCTTTAACTCGCTCCGCCCTGAGATAGCAATCCGAGGTTTCCACGGCACTGGTGTTGTCCAGCTGAGTGTCCAACGACTTTCAACGGTATCGCCTGACTGGGTAATATTGTGGAGATCCATTTTAGGTTCAATGAACCAGTGATTGATAAAACCGATCATTTGTCGATAGCGGTCTACACCACGGAACTGATTGAGGGGGTCTTTAAAATAGACATCCTTGGCGTAAATACTATAAGTCTGGTCAGCTGGGAATCTTTGATAGTCTTGTTTGAGAATTTTGATAATGTCCATCGAGGTTTATTGGATACCCATTTTCGCGTGACGAGTGTACTTTATTTGCCCTCAGTCTAGAAGACTAGGGCTACCCAAACCAAGGCTGTCTGCACAGGCTAATTAGCTCATCCTGGCAGGGAAATGGTATGAGACGATGGTAAAACGCCATACTAGGCAAAAGCTTCACACTCTTGTAAGAGTATGAAGCTTTGTAATGATATTTTAGTAGAAATGCTTTTAGGGTTGAAACGATGATACAGGGCTTTCGGATGTTGTCGGATTTGGCAGCAGCGACTCTTGAGTAATATCCCCTAGATCGGCAGACCTCAATAGTTTTGCCCAATCAGCGGCTACGGTTGAGTCTGTAGGATTATCACGGCGTAGCTGAGCTAGAGTGGCTAAGGCATCTTGCCAGAGTCTTGCTTCTGCATAAAGCTCAACTTGCTGTTGTGGTGATGCCTGCTTTAGTTGAGTGCTGAGCGTTGGGTTGAGTGCTACTCGTCTGATTAACCCTTGCACGCTAACATCTCTGGAGCGATCGTCCGGCTGGCAAATAATTGAGAGAGACCATCTGTAGTCCTCACCTATCTCCAGTGGCACTAATCCAGCTTGGGAGGGTAGGCTAATCGCTACAAGGCCTGCCTTTCCGTTGGTTTTGAAAGTGCTTTTGTAGACTTCATTACCACTTTTATCTTCTAGGACAAACTCAACAGGTAGTGGCGATGCCTGAGGCAACAGGGCAGGCATATAGGCATAAAATGTTGGATACGCTGCCACTGTTGCACTAAAACGACTGCTTGGGACTAGAGCCTTTAGTGGTTTACCCGTCAGTGGACAACTACTGACCGGCCCACGGGTTCCACCTCCGTCTGAATGAATGGGGGCACCAATACCCACTGGTTTATATTCATTAGTTTCCCAACGTTCTGGTATTCCTTTAGCAAGAAGAACTTGCGGTGTCTGTACCAGCATGAAAAAGCCTGTAAACAAGACTATTTTCAGAGATAGTGCTGGAAAAAAATTGAAAAAACGAAACGGTATCTGCGCCATGACAGTTGTGGGTTATGAGTTAGTTAACGTTTTTAGCCCCCTGAACCAAAGGTTCCTTTGCAATTTTATTCAGATACACCGTACTTAAAAGTTTATCCCAAGCATCTGCTAGGTTCTGGTCGTTGGGGCGATCGCGTCGTAGCTCAATCAGAGTACCCAAGGTTTCGTACCACAATTGAGCATTTGCATATAAAGCAACACGGTCTTGAGGAGTTGCCCGCTCAAGACGAACAGCAAGATTTGGATCGGCGGCAACTCGCTTGAACCCACCTTCCACAATCTGATCGTCCGACCGATCTGAATCTGTGGAATCACACATCAACCTTAATTCCCAGTTATATTCCTGACCAACTTGTATAGGGTGGGATTTATCAACCCTTAAGCTCATCAAACCAGGAGTACCTACGATGCCATCAGCAGACTTTGCTAATGGATACTGGGCTGAGTAAATTTTTTGATCTTTGGCATCCCGTAAAGTAAATTCCAATGCTGGTGCCACTGCCTCCTTAGAGGACATCTTTGGCATGTACATATAGATAGTGGGATACTGATCAATTGTTTGTCCTACCCCGGAAACTGGAACTAATGCAGTTAGGAGCTTCCGATCCATAATGCACGGACCTCGTGTTGCTCCCCCTTCTCGACGATCGGGAAGATTTGAGCTGGGAGGCCGTGGTGGACTAAATGCCCTAACCAATTCACTGCCGAGTGAGCGAGAACCCGGACGAACTTGCGCCTGTGCTGAAACCTTGACTGCAAGCTCCAGTGTCAAAGCCACAGTCAATACCAGCATTGTGAAGCGTGATGAGCGTTTGAACCAAGCCATGATTACAGTACTTTCTGACTAAAGCTGGATATTTTTCTCAAGATGGCAGAACAGGAGTCTAGGTTCCAGCACAGCGTTTGCCAATCTATGATAATCAGGTTTTATAACGGTTATTTGCCTGAGTACCTACATTTTAACTTGAGGTCATGGAGGCACTGGTACTTCCAGTGTCAATTCTTCTCTAAATCTTCATCTGGAATAAGTATGATTTCTGATTCAGCTCCCTCTGTTTCACCAAAACAGAATCCCTGGTTGCGTACCGTAAGACCAATTTGTGCTGCGGCTTTGCAAGGCATAGCGTTTTGGGGAGACCAACTCATTGCCGTTGATGCTACAGGCGGCTACGTGCTACAAATCGATCCCTTAACTGATAATACAAAAATTTTGAACCCGTCTCGCGAGTTAGATTTTGTTGGTGCTACGGGTCTTGCTGTTTCAGAAGAAACCTTGTGGTTAACCTGGGAGAACAGGGTTTACTTTTGTCAGCTGAACGGCGAGCTAACACCCCAGCACTTTGTTACCTTGCCTTTTACAGCTAACGGAATCGCTGTTAGGGACTCAACTATCTATATCACCTGCAAAAGAGCTGGCTATATTCTGGTTTATGGACGTGAGAGTACTCGCGAAATTACCCGGTTGTATGCACCAGGTGTTGGTGTTGAGAACATTACAGTGCGTGGTGAGGAACTTTGGGTTTCAGACGCTGACGAACAGACGGTGTACTGCCTTGATCGGGCGACAGGTGAGATTCAATTTAGCGTTTTGACGCCCTTTGAATGTCCTACAGGGTTAGCGTTTCACACTGACCCTCAGACTGGTCAAGATATCCTGTATGTTGCTTATGCCAGTGAGGAACCTTACATCCGGGATAACCCAAATGCTGATCCAAATTACGAGTTACAGTATCGCGATCGCACTTTCATTCACCCCCTATACTTCAGCTACAACCCCGAACGTCGCTGTGCCCTCTCGAATGGCTATCTAATCGAAATGTCCTACGTTGAGGAACTTGCTCCCCTCGATGAGGTTGAGTTAAAAGACGTGGAATGGCGCATCGCCCTGCCTTCTGAAACTGATCGGCAAAAGGTCAGAAGTGTTGAACATGTAGGCATACCCTTTACAGAAGAACTTCAAGATGGTCAGCGAGTAGCCGTCTTTAAATTTGATACCCTCAAACCAGGTGAACGCCATATATTTGGCTGGAAAGCTCTTCTAGAAGTCTGGAGCATTAAGTATCGTCTTACACCAAGAGATGTCGAAAAGCTGCCTGAGTTGTCGCCAGATTTTGAAAGTCGCTACTTGGTGGATAACGATGACTTAGCCATGGACACAGATATTATTCGTCAAGCTGCTACTGAAGCAATTGGTCGCGAAACAAATCTGTTGCGGAAAATTTACAGTATTCGTAACTATGTTTACGACAAACTCTCTTACGGCATTAAACCTCACATCGACACTCCAGACGTTGCTTTAGAGAGAGGTGTTGGTTCTTGCGGTGAGTATCTGGGCATTTTACTAGCTTTAGGGCGTCTCAATGGCATTGCCTGCCGTACTGTTGGTCGCTACAAATGTCCTCCCCATCCCGATAAACTAGGCATCCCTTTAGAACCAGACTTTAATCATGTTTGGATGGAATTTTATGTACCAGGATTTGGCTGGCTACCGATGGAATCTAATCCTGACGACATTGTGGAAGGAGGACCCTATCCTACTCGGTTTTTTATGGGACTTTCCTGGTATCACATGGAACTAGGTAAAGGAATCTCTTTTGAAAACCTCAGAAGTGAAGGTCAACCTGTGAATAAGGAAAACGTTTCTATTGGTGAGTTAGCGATTAATCACGTTAGGTTCAGGATTCTGGAGGAATTGATGCCACCAGGAGTTTAGGGAGTCAACTACTCAGGGTTACTTCGTTGAACCCTGAGCTTGGAAGAATCAGTTTCC
>DALYIW010000254.1:0-12620 GCA_031970155.1 Coleofasciculaceae cyanobacterium CTOTU46601
GACATGTAGAGGTTCTGCGTAAGTCCTGCTTCCGTTTCCCCTTTCCCTTTAACGCGAGATTGCCGTTGCTTGTCTAAGTTTTGGGTAGTTCTTTGGTCTCTCCTTCGGCACAGGAGCAGCCAATAGTAAAATTTTCTCTAGTAGCCAAGGGGCAATGCGGCTGCACCACACGGCTAAATGACTTTGCCATCCCACCAAAATTTCAGGGGATTCCTTTTGCAATCCGGCGACGAGTGCTTGAGCTACTTTTTGAGGAGTCATTGGCACCACCCATCTAAAACACTCGATATTTCGCGCCATGTCAGTATCAGTTAGGGTTGGCAGTAAAGCGACGACACGGATATTGTGTGCTGCTAACTCACAGCGTAAGGCTTGAGTGAACCCGACGATCGCAAACTTGGTGGCTGAGTAGCTAGCCATCGTTGGTGCTGCGACTTTGCCCATCAAGCTAGATACGTTAACGATAGTCCCTTCCTGTTGTGCTGCCATGCGTCGGGCAATGAGACGAGTCAGGGTGTACATTCCCATTAAATTAATGGTGATTTCTTCGTGTACTTTCGGCAGTTGGGACTGCAAAAAGGAGGTTTGGTGCGCTACTCCAGCGCAGTTGACGAGAAGATGAATTTGCCCGTAATCTCTCCAAGCTTGAGCGATCGCAATATTTACTTCAACTGGCTTACTGAGATCCAAAGCCAGCTTTACAGTTTCGACGCCAAGCGCTTCGATTTGTGTGGCAACTTCCGCTAAACGCTGGCGATCGCGTGCTACCAAGATTAGACGTTTTGCTCCTTGTTGAGCTAATTCTATGGCGATCGCTCTACCAATTCCACGAGAAGCACCAGTAATTAGAGCAGTTTTTCCTTGAATGTCCATTGATTAAAACCTCGCTAGTTTGAGTATGAGGGAGAAAGGATGGGGGATGAGGGATGAGGGATGAGGGATGAGGGATGAGGGATGAAAGACAAGTACAACAGTTTGGAAAGTGCGACTATTCCTCCTTCCCAGCGACAACAAGTAAGCCAGTAAAGATGCAAGTGAAATGCGTAATAGTTTAGTAATTAGGGCTTACGCACGAATACAAGTAGCGTTAACAATTAACCTTTAGACCCTACAAGTAGTATGTCGGTGGCTAACGCAGCGTAAGTCCTAGTCGTGTCAATGCTTTAGCGCTCTTGCGGTACAGGTGTTCGTCTATCACGTCCGCCAGCCCAAGGAGGGGGGCCAAAGGGAGAGCGAATCTTGATGAGAGCACCGTTAGATTTAGTGATGGAAAAAGCGTCAAATTCTCCTTCATCCATTTCGCCTACTACCGTCACCCGTTCACCCGGAGAAATATTGATTGGTTGATACCACCGCGGCCCTGCATCAACAATTACCTGTCCTGTGCCATCATCAATGGTGAAATCATTGCCGACAACGCTGGTTACTCGACCTGATATCGTTGTGCCACGGGTACGCTGTAATTCATTGATTTGGCTTTGTACCTCTGGTGCCTGGTTATCATTCATTTTGGCTTGGTGCTTTGCCAGTCTCGGTTTGGCCTGATGAGGAGCATCAAAATAACTGCGACTCGAATTTTCGGAACCGTGAGGGCCAATTTTATAAGCTAACTCACCCTCGTAGAGTGTTTTAGCTGCTTTGTAGAGATCTTTAGCCGCTTTAGCTTGTTGAGTTGCTTCAAAATAGCGGCCAGCACGGTAGGTTGATTCTGCTTTGCTTAACGTTTGCTGTGCTAATGATACTAATTGAGTTGCCTGTGTTGATGACGCTTGGCGAGACAGGGATTGCACCTTATAGGCTTCTTCATTAGCTTTGGCAAGTTCGCGTCCAACTTTTTCAGTCACTCGGTAAACAGCGTAGTCTGGAGTGTTGAAACGAACAGGTGCTACTGCACCCAGAACTAAATCGGGAGGACGATGATTGGGCTTTGCTGCTACTGGAGTTGTTGGGGGAAAAAATAGTGTTGAAACAGCTAGTGGTGCTGAAACGGCGAGGAGGGGGAACACAACAAAAAACTTTTTCATTTTGGATTCTAGGGCAGTGCCTACAATTAAGGCTTTCTGCATGGTAGATACCTCTTTTTCTCTGGTCACCATTTAGTTTGTTCAACAAATGTGTCAGAAAAATGTCAGCCACTTAGTTGTTAGAGGGGAAGTTCGATCGCAAAAGTGGAACCTTGCTCAATGGTGCTGGTAGCGGTGATTTGGCCGCCGTGAGCTTGTACGATCTGTTGTGCGATCGCTAAACCCAAACCAAAGCCACCAGTAGAACGCGATCGCGCTACATCCACACGATAAAATCGCTCAAAAATATGGGGCAAATCCTGGGCTGGTATGCCGATGCCACTGTCTTCTACTTGAATCGCCACACGATGGGAGTACACCAATAGTCGTAGTTCTACCCAACCACCAGCGATCGTATATTTGCAAGCATTAGTAAGTAAGTTAATTGCCGCCTGACGCAGTAAATCTGGTTCTGCCCTAATGTTGACGGGTTGCGCTGGCAGCTGGCTAGTAAAACGGAGGTTAAGTTCTGCTGCCTGTACTTTGTAGCTATCTGCCAATTCTTGC
This sequence comes from Coleofasciculaceae cyanobacterium CTOTU46601, assembly GCA_031970155.1. Taxonomy (GTDB): domain Bacteria; phylum Cyanobacteriota; class Cyanobacteriia; order Cyanobacteriales; family Coleofasciculaceae; genus DALYIW01. The sequence goes on from DALYIW010000254.1 coordinate 2,571, forward strand.
AGCATCGCCACTAGGTCAATTTCCTTCAAAGTTTCCGGAGATAATCTTCCTTCATGACGAGCCAGAAACAGTAAATTACCTACTAAAGCACTCATCAACTTAGCAATCTCAACAATTTTCTCTAAGCGTTGCCGAGGAAGAGAGCTATTTTCAGGAGGTGCTAGTAATCCCACTTGGGCGTTACTGAGAACAGCAGAAAGAGGTGCCCTTAATTCATGGGAAGCATCGGCAGTGAAGCGCTGTAATTGCTCGTAGGACTGGCGAATCGGTTGCATAGCAAGTCCTCCTAGAAACCAGCCTGTCCAACCAATTGCACCCAATGCTATTGGTATCAGAATCGCCAAAAATAACTGCAAGTTCCCTAAGTTTTCCTGAAGCGGTGTTAGGGGAGTTGCCACCTGGAGATATCCAATGAGTTGCTTATCTTGTCGAACCGGCAGCGTTAACTGACGTAACCATTTATCTGTCTGAATTGTTTGAAATCCAGGTGATACACTCAGTTGTTTCGGGGGAATAGCACCGATAAATTGCACCAATTGCCCTTGAGGATTGTACCAACGAGCAGAAACCAGTCCATTATCTAAAGGCAGCGTGTAACGACCCAAGAAGGGAACATTTTCTAAGCTTACCTGCCACTGACCTTTGTGTAATTTGTATCTCGCCCCTGTCGCCATTGCTTGGCTTTTGTTGTAAAGGGCTTGGTCAAAGGCTTGAAGTTGGTCTTTTGCTTCCGCGTAATAGACTAAACCAGCAAAGACAACAAGAATACTACCCATTGATAGAGTGAACCAACGGGCAAGATTGCGGCGAGATTGAATAAACATCCTTCATTCTTAAGAGTGACTTGCTAATTCCCAGGTGGTTTAAGGCGATAACCCATGCCGTAGACGGTTTCGATCCAATCAGCTACTCCGACAACTTGAAGGCGCTGCCGTAACCGTCGCACTAACCCAGCTACGGCGTTACTTTCAGGTTCTTCTCCCCATTCCCACAGCGTTTGTTCTAGTTGGTCGCGGGTTAAAATTTGGTTAGGATGACGCATCAAGTACTCTAGCAGTTGAAACTCACGGGTTGATAATTGGGCGATCGCTTCTCCTCGCTCAACGGTAAGTTTTGCCAGATGTAGTTGTAAATCAGCAACACTGAGAATGTCTCCTGTCCAAAGAGGCGATCGCCTTCCCAATGCTCTGACTCGTGCTAACAGTTCAATCACATCGACTGGTTTAACTAAATAATCATCCGCCCCAGCATCTAACCCTGTCACTTTATCTAAGGTAGTATCCTTGGCAGTCAGCATCAGCACAGGTGAAGTTTTGCCCTTGTCTCGGTAATGGCGACACAGACTTACCCCGCTGACTTTGGGTAACATCCAATCGAGAATTAACAAGTCATAGTCTTTTTCTGACATCAACCACTGTGCTGTCTCCCCCTCCTCGACACCATCAACAATGTGTCCCGCTTGCGATAAGGCAGCATGTAGGGGTTCTATTTGCTCAGGATCGTCTTCCACGAGTAAAATTCTCATAATTTTTCAAGGTTAATGGTTATGCGATCGCCCCACTGGCTCAATGTTCTCAACTCACTTGGACTAGAATTCTGGCTACCTCTACCGTTACTGGGACTGACATTTTGGGTTGGGAGTAACTTAGTCACCAATCAGGTGTTAAGTCGTCCTTATAGTACAGCCGCACAACTTCAGGCAAAAGAGCAGCTATTGCCCGTTCAGATTTCATTTAATGTGCTGGCAATCGAAGCAGAAATTAAGCCAGAAGAAGGGTTTACTAAAGTTGAAGTAGAAACGACCAATTCGGCAATTAAAGAATTGAAATTTGAGTTTCCCGTTACAGAATTGTCTCAAGCAGAAGCGGCGATCGCGCAAGAATTAAAACTTTCTCCAGAAAAGGTCAGAGGGCTGATACGCTATCGACTTGAAGATTAATTTTTATCTTTACTTAATATCCAAGGAGACCCAATGCTGTTCATGGTAATCGAACACTTCAAGAACCGTGATGCCGTGGCGATATACCAGCGATATCAGGAGAAAGGGCGGATGATGCCTGAGGGTTTGAAGTATGTAGGAAGCTGGGTTGAAGCTAACTTTGATCGTTGTTTTCAACTGATGGAATGCGACGATCCACGCCTGTTCCAGCAGTGGGTGTTACAGTGGCAAGACCTGGGTGAATTTGAAATTATTCCTGTCGTTCCGTCACAGGAAACTTTAGAGGTCATTACCCCAATGCTTACTGCATCTTCTGATACCAATTCTCTATGACGAGTACACTTTATTTGCCCTCAGTCTAGAAGACTGGGGCAAATAAACCAAGCTTGTCTGCACAGGCTACTGTAGCCTCATATTTTTTACCTCAATCAAGCTTATGTAAGCAATAGTGTGAAGTACCTAACATTGTTAGTTGTGTATTATTTGCTGGCGAGTATTCTTTAACAAACAACCAACAACAAACAACCATTCTGAGAATCAAATCCCGTGACTCTTACCAATTACCCAATGACGCCGGAAGAAACGGGCAAGTGCTGACTCTTCCAACGATAAATAAATAGGGCGTCCGTGAGGACAGGTGCGAGGATTACGAGTACTTTTCCATTGGTCTAATAATGTCTGCATGTCTGGCAAGCTCAAAGGTGTACCATTGCGAATGGCACTACGGCAGGCTGTTGCTACTTGAGCTGTTTGTAAATCCCCACCTAAACTCAGTTCCAACAGAGCATCTGCACAATCATCTCGCTTTGTCAAGAGTTCTGGAGCATTGCGTACCGCCCATAGTTGCTCACCGAAAGGCTCCACATCTAAGCCTAGCCGTTGAAGTTGCTCGACTTGAGCAGGTGTCAAGTGGTTGAGAATCACTGGGGGTTCTAAAGATACTAACTGCCAACGATCGCACAATTGCTCGTACAAAACCCGCTCATGGGCAATATGCTGTTCTACCAACCACATCCCCGTTGGATGCTCTGCCAGGATATACATATTGTGAACCTGTGCGATCGCACGCAGTTCAATTAGCCCGATTTGACGAAATTTCTGAGTATTTTTATCTTCTTCCGGTGCGGATTGAACGGAACGACTTACATTGTAAGCACCTTTTTCTTCCGATACCTTGAGCAACTTTTCTACCCGTTGTGAGTAAGTCGCTTCTGGGAGATTAGTTGGACTGATACGTAATGCTTGCTCAATGACACAGGATACTTGTTCTTGCCAGTAGGAGAGGGAATGTAAGTACATTTCGGCTTTAGCAGGATGGCGATTCCAGTCAATTAAGCTAGGGCAAATCTGGAGGTGAAGGAAACAAATGGGGTAGCGATCGCGCGGACAAGTTCGTGCCATAGCTGATAGTATTGTCTGCTCAAGTTCAGGCGATCGCACCATGCGTCGATTTGTTGCCACCTTTACCCAGTCAGGGCGTTGCCGATGACACCGATCCGGTAATCCCAACACTACCTGAATTTTAGACAACAAGCCAGAGGCTAAAGGCTGAGGGCTAATCGCGTTAGATTCAACTTGTTCACCATTCACCAAGCTTGAAGAGTTTCCCCATTTCTCAGTCTTTTCTTCTTCCCGACTCCCGACTCCCGACTCCCGACTCCCTGAAGGCGTTGGTACTTCCACCGTCAGATGCTGCAAGTCATGCAAGCGTATCTGCTTTATGATTTGAGGCAGAATTTGTTGAGCTGTCGTACCAGGACTCAGGGTAAACCACGGACGCTCATTTTGCTGTACTTGCCAAGTAACGTGGGGATGACACAAGGCGATTTGGTAAATCGTTGATTGTATCGCCTTAAGCTGTTGTGCTACTGAGGGTAATCCCTTACGACGTACAGGCCAATTACCAAATAAATTAGAGACACTAACCACTGTACCGGGTGCGATCGCCACAACAGACCTTTCCACAGGTTCACCTTGAGAGTTATAAACTACCCGCCAACCGTCAGCAGTTCCCCTCAATCGGCTTAAAATCTCAACTTGAGCTAGTGCTGCCAAACTATGTAAAGCTTCTCCGCGAAAGCCTAAACTAGTAATCTTCCATAGATCATCGCTACTACGGATTTTACTCGTGCTATGGGCAGTGGCAGCTTTGTGCAAATTTTCCACGTCCATGCCAGTCCCATTATCTGCCACACGTACCCGCCACTGCTCGAACCACACGGCTACAACTATCCGCGTTGCACCAGCATCGAGAGCATTTTCCACCAACTCTCGCACAACTGCCGCCAAAGAATCAATTACCTCACCAGCAGCAATCAGATTTACTACTTCTTTGGGTAAGGTTTGGATACCACAAGTCATAACTTTCTAGTTTAGCGGAGGCAAAGCTTCGTTGCTTGACATACTCCCTTGCTAAATGCTACGCATTATACAGAAAAGCGGCACTCGCTGCACTCGATCAAGCCGCTTCTGTTATAATGGGTGCCTTCTTGCGGAAAAAAGGTAATATTCAGAATTTTTTGATAATAGAATTCATACTAAATCTATACTTTTTTCAGCTAATTCTTGAAAGATTTCATCAACGTATAATCCTGTTTTTGCTGAAGTCTGATAAACTCCTGAAACCTTTTCTAAACCTTCATTTTGAACCAGCTGAACAAGTTTTTCTAGTTTTTCCTCCTCCACTAAATCTGATTTGTTTAAAGCCACGATAACTGAGCCTTTAGGATTAACTGATAAAAAGAGTTTAGTATGTTCTGAAATTCGTTCTATAGTTTCTTGTCGGCTAACATCGGCAACAACTATAGCCCCGCTACTTCCCTGCAAATAACTAGGCGCAATGCCTTTGAATTTAGTATGACCTTCTAAATCCCAAATGAGTAGCTGTAAATTTACTTTATTTTGTTGCTTTATTTCAGATAACTCCACAGTTTTTCGAGATATTTTAACTCCTACCGTAGAAAGATACTGGTCGCTAAACTGGCGGTCTACAAAACGACGAATTAAGCTAGTTTTTCCAACTCCAAAGTCACCAACCATGCAGATTTTTTTTGATATAATTGCCATAACAAATAACCGTTACTTGTTAACTTATCGTTATTGCTATAGTAGCTTGTAATCTATTTATTGAAAAATGTGTTCTGAGTATAAACCAGTTTTTGCTAAAATTATAAAATTAGAACTTCGCTGCTAAGATGATAGCGCCGCGTGTAGCTTATTATTCGAGATGCTTTGCTTTTAGACAGTCTCAGAACATCTGGGGTCATGTAAAGAGTTATTTCTAATTCTCTATTCCCCTCGTCTTAGGTCAGCGAAGTCTTCTATTTCTGGGTAGGGGTGGAGCATTAGGGACGATTTATCATAGGGTGCTACGAGCTTGTAAGCTATTTGTTGAAAAATTGTGTCTACATAGAAACCAGTTTTTACTGAAGTGATGTAGATTTCTGTTGCTCCTTGATAATTTTTTAGCTGAATTAGTTTTTCTTTAGCCATCAAATCTGAAGTATTCAAGGCAACAATAATAAAGCTTTTGGGATTGATGGATGAAAAGAGTTGAATATGCTCTGGAATTCGTTCGATTGTTTCCGGTCGGCTGATATCGGCAACTATGATGGCACCGCTGCTGCCTCGAAAGTAACTAGGAGATATCGCCTTATATTTGTCATTTTCTGCTACATTCCAGATAACTAGCTGCAACTTCACTTTGTCTGGCGGTTCTGTTCCTGGTAGTTCTATAATTTTCCGATAAATTGTCACTCCTACTGTTGAAAGATACTTAACACCAAATTGGCAATCTACTGAGGAGTCAATCAGGCTATTTGGACTAACCCCAGCTTCGCCAATGATGCAAATTTTCTTAGATATAATTGACATGATGATAGACGCAAATTGTTCATTGTTCGCTCCTCCTATCCCTCCTAACGAAAATAGCTAAACTCTTAAGGAGAAATTATTCTAAATTCTACACATCTACTTAACAAGGGTAATTGTTCGGCCTTCACTCCGATGGGTGGTTTAGTCGTCCCTGCAACTTGCAGTCGCTTGGGATCGACTCCTTGATTAACCAGAGCATCTCTTACCTTTGTCGCACGTTCCAAGGCTAATGGCTCATTTTCTATAACGGTGCCTTGAGGGTCAGTATGACCTAATAGCTGAAGCTGCTTGTTTGGGTATTGCTTTAGAAATTCTCTGATCTGACTAACTTTGGCAAGCTCTTCAGATTTTAACTCAGAAGAACCCCGATCAAAGTAAATGCGGGAGGCGATCGCCATCGGCTGTAGCTGTACCGTATTAGTAACAGACTCCACTCCCGGAATTTGCTCAAATGCTTGGGTAACTTTTTTCGCGTCTGTCTCTTGAAGCACGGTTCCCTGCACCGTGACTTTCCCCTGACTGTAATCAGCTGAAATTACTGCACCCTCCATTTGATTAAGAATATCAGTAACTCGTTTGACTTCAGCTTGTGCCGTCACTGGATCGGCAGGTACAACCACCGGGATAATGGTATTTTGTATTTTCACTTTGGGTTCTACTTTCCTGGCAACTTGTTCAGCTTTTGCTTTGAGATACTGATTGGGTAATCGTCCAGAAAGCTTGAGTGTTCCTTGATGAGCGTCTACCGTCAAACGATAAACCGCTAACTCTGGATCGGATGCCAATGCTAAATTAGTTTTCTCCTCAAGCTTGCGATCAACGGCATTGCCATGTTTGTAAATTCCTATCGGTATGGAAATTGCGCCAATGACTGCCAAACTAACTAGCATTAGACCAACAGGAGTTATCGGCCCTTTAGTTGCTAACGAGGTATCGCGAAATTTTGTTAAGCCTTCTAGAAGCTGGTATATCTGTTCAGGGACATTGCTGGGGTCACCATCAAATAATTCAACAGCTTTACCATGTCTTTGAACGATCGCCACTAAAGTTTTCCGCATCCGTTGAATGAATGACGGGGGATGTTCCCCTTGAATTACCACGGCTAGGTAACAGTACCCCGCCACTTCCAGGATGATCTTAGAGTTGCCATATTCAATTTGATCGATCTCCGAAACATCCCCAGATTGAGCAATACAATCATTCACAAAGCTGCGAATTGCCGTGAGCATCCCCGCCACCATTTCCGACTCTAAGCGCTGAGTATCTAGGGGTTGCACTTCAGAAATCACTAATCCAGAGGCTTTGTGAATCAAGAAAATTGCTTGGACGGTAAAAGGCATCGCCTCTGTGAGGATGAGCTCTGCCTCAGAAACTCCTTGCATCTTGGCGCGGATTTTGCGAGAAATTCCCTCTAGGCTGAGGGTAGATTCGACTTTTCTATTAATTGCACGAATGACTTCTGCAAAGTATTTAGAAACCGTACTACCAATGACAGGATAGAGAGCATCCACCATCGCATCCCGCTCTAAAACAATCTGTTCTTTGATAGCTGTACCCATTTCTGGTCCGAGGGCTTTAGCTAAATCTCCAGGAGAATTAGTCACTTGTTGGACAACTGCCTCTGATAGCACGGGTGCCAAAGCAGAACCGAGTGCCACCATATCTTGTTGTGCCCGATGCTGAATCATTTCATCCACAACCGGACCGATCGCTTGGGCAACTTCTTGTCTTGCTTGCCCCACTTTTAACGTTAAAAGCTCCGTAATTAAAGGTAGTAGTAAATTAGTTAATTCTGTAGGTTCATAAATCTGATGCTCCAGACTTTCTAATTTCGTTTTAAAATTTGCGATCGTCTGACGAGAATCCATCACTTCTTGAGTCAGAAGCAGACGCTGCCAACGTTCAAATAATGTGATTGAGTTATCTAGTTCATCAGTTGCTCCAACTGACTGCCTTATATAATCTTGTCGTTGAGCTTTTTGCCAGTGAGATTGAATTAGCTGATTAAATACTTGTTGCTCTGGCTGCGTGTCTACATTTTTTGGCTGATTTAGCTCTACTTTAGATAGAACAGTTGGGTTTTCAGACTCTTCGGGTTGCTCTTTTGGTTGGTGAGATGGCTCTATCTGGTTTGGTAAATTTTCAGCTACTTGCTCTTTTGGTTGGTGAGATGGCTCTATCTGGTTTGGTAAATTTTCAGCGGCTTTGAGGGAATCATCTATTGCTAAATCCTCAGTCAATGAAGAAGTAGAGAGGAAGGCCAACAGAGGAGTAGGAGAAGCAGGGGAGGCAGGGGGAGCAGAGAAGTTTTGTTCAGGACAATTTCTGTCTTCTATTGAGGACAACTCTTTATGTAGAGAAGGTTCAAGCATCCTCACCAAAGCTTCGATTTCTGGAGGGCTTTTGGACACCTCCTGTTTTGACTCAGATTCAAGTACAGGCGATCGCAATTCGTTAGCAATGTCAGAAGTACCAGCCTCAGCAATCTCAGATGAGTCAGGATTTGTCTTTTCCTCCTGAGATTCCTCAACCGATTGAGAACTTGAAGTTTCACCCTGACTTGGTGCATCCTCATTCGAGACAGGAGATTCCTTGCTAAATTCGTCAGGTGAGTTAACTATCTGTAAATCAACCAATAACTCTAGCAAGCCTTGTAGCTGGGAGCTGCTTGAGGAGTTTTCTTTTGATACAGCCATACCCTAATCTGCGATATTCTATGTTTTTCTTCGAGCCTATCCGAAAAATCTCTAACTTGAAAATAGGGAGTCGGGAGTCGGGAGTCGGGAGTCGGGGATACAAGAAATTTTTATCCCTTTTTTGTGCGTTCCCCACTCATAATGTCTCCCTTGTCTCCCTTGTCTTCAAGAGTCTTCCCTAACTACCTTTGACCGCAACTTGTATTAGTTCACTCTGCTACTTTGCTGGCTTCTATTACTAAAACATCGTCCAATCTACTACGCATCGCCTCCTTCAGCTCTGGAGCCAAGTCAGTCTTTTTTAGCTTCAAGCCAACCTCAAACATAATGTCTGCCATATCATTTCTAGAAACCTTAACCTCTGAGAGCATTGAGAACCGTCTTTCCAATTCATCAAAAATCTGAGCTTTGAGATTTCGAGTATCTTCTTGAAGCTTTTCTTTGGTTTCCGAGAGTTCTTTACGAATCGAGGTTGTTTGAGTAACAACTGTTTTATCTATTGATTCAAGACTGCTAGAAAAACTTTTATACGTACCGTTAACCATTTGTCGCAAATCGGCGTTATCTTTTTGAGCCGTAATACTGAGAGAGTTGATTTTTTCTTCCAGAGCCGCAACCGATTCTCGGAGTTCTGTTAGACACTCACTCTTGACTTGCTCCAGGCGATCGCGTGTATCCTTTTCTAGCAAGGATAAGTTAGATTCTAGCTTGTCGATGCGATTATCATATTCTTGTAATTTTGAGCCGAATATAATATCACGAATTAGGTCAATATTTCCCATTCTTTCCCGGATTTCATCTTTAGTAATTTCCCCCATGTTTTTCCCTCTTATTAGTAGTTATTGTTGGTTGCAAACAAATCTATTATCCCGTAAAGTTACCGGGTCACGATGCAGTTTTGACTAGACTGCTAGAAGCATCCTATTTTCCAGCGGTTGCCATCACTATAACAAACATTGCTATCTCCTCAGTCATTCAAGTCGCGATTGACTAAGCTCACACTCTAGAAATATGGGTAATGGCTAATACCATTGAGTTTTATTACTGTCACCTATCAAACCTGAAATTAACTATTAGTAAGATTTCTCTAATCCTTGCATCCAAAATGGTATTATTCCCAAAGCCGACGCCGAGGCGAGCCATTAAGACGTTGGTGGGCATCAGAGAGTAGGGCAGGAATATCTAATTTTTGAGGGCAACGGGGCAGACAGTCACCGCATTGAGTACAGCGATTGCCTTTAACTCCTGCAAACCAGTGACCAGCGTTTTCAAACATTTGATAGCGGTATTTGCTAAAGTCATTCATGTCATAAGCCACAGCAAGATTCCGCAGCCGCAAAACTTCTGGAATATGTATATTTTCTGGGCAAGGCAAGCAAGCGTAGCACTGGCTACAGTGGTCAGTTCCCAAAGTATTGTGAGCTTGAGTTTCTAGGCGAGAGAGTGCCTCTGTTTCCATTGGTGTCAAGGAAGACAAGGGATGAGGAGGTGAAGGGGCGATGCCCTCTTGGAAGTCGAAGGGAGCTGGCCGTTGGGTGAAGT
>DALYIW010000255.1:0-12603 GCA_031970155.1 Coleofasciculaceae cyanobacterium CTOTU46601
TGATGAAATCTTCTTTTTGAACTTACCTACTGAAATTGAGCGCCAAGAGATATTTAAGGTACATTTACAGCGATTACGTTCATCAAGATTGCGAGACTTTGATATAACGTTACTGGCGAGAACTGCAAGAGAATTTAGTGGGGCAGAAATTGAGCAAGTAGTGGTGGATGCCATGCACAGAGCATTTTTTGAGCGCACTTCGGATGGCAATCGGCGGGACTTTACAACTCAGGATGTGTTGCGTTCAATAGAAGATACAGTACCGTTAGCTGCGATCGCACGCGAACAAATTGAAGACTTAAAGCACTGGGCAGCAGAAGCAGGCGCGAGAACAGCTTCCAACGATACACAGCTAGTTGATGAACTCAAACGCTACACTCAGCAGCGAGGCATTGGCCCACTAGAAGTCGATTAAATTTGCCCATTACCCATTACCCATTACCCATTACCCATTACCCATTTATGTCACATTTCACCTGTATCAAGACACAGATTAAGAACCGAGACGCGCTGGTTCAAGCCTTGGCAGATGTAGGATTTAACAATGTTGAAGTTCATGAAACTGCCCAACATCTGTATGGCTACGAGGGCGATGTCCGCGAACAAACAGCAGAAGTCATTATCCGCCGCCAGTATATCGGTGCAGTTAGTAATGACATTGGTTTCAAGCGACAAGATGAGGGGCAGTTTGAAGCGATTATCTCAGAGTATGACTGCCATAAGTATTCGCAGGAATGGCTTAATGGTTTGACTCAACGCTACGGCTATCACATGCTGATAGCGACAGCACCGACTGAAGGCTTTACAGTTGAGGAGGAAGAAACTTTAGAAGATGGGACAATTCGGGTAGTTGTAGCGCGGTGGGTTTGAGGGCACATCTTTTAGGCTAAAGCGGAAATTTCATCTGCGATCGCAATCCGTCCCCGACATACAGCACGAAGAAGTCGGTCAATCACACTTCTTTCTTCTGAATCGAGTCCTTCGTCTAATACAGCTGCCATTAGACCATAGCGATCGGCTTGTGTCACGCGACCAGAGATAGAGACTTGTGCAAAAAGGTCAGACAGAGCACCGGGGAGGAGAACTGGGGATTGCATCACTACTACCGCTGAACTCGATATATCTAATATCTCTGGAAACCCAAGAGCGGAGAGTGACAACTCCTAGGGGCAGATAGTGATCATTTTTGAGCAGCTGTGTGAGGCTAGTCACACGAATACTAATTCTATATGGCGGTTTTCAATTGTCTGAGGTACAGGCTAGGGGCACTGCCGTGCGGTGCCTCTACAATTGGTGTACTCCTATCGAATAAAAACTGCTATGTAGATTTATAGATCGAGTTAGGGTTAAGGGAAAACAGGCACCTGTGGCAGTGTTTTGTAGGGGCGTATAGCTATACGCCCCTACCCGTTTGTCATGTCTCGAGCGTAAGTCCTGAGATGAGACTAACACCCAGCTAAAGCTGGCTCTGGCATCAGTCGCTGCAATACTTGCTTGAGTACCATTGCTGTCCAGTCCACATCTGCTTGAGTAGTCTCTCGTCCCAAAGTTAGGCGGATGCCTCCAAGGGCAACGCAATCACTGTAGCCCATGGCTTTAAGTATGGGACTAGGGCTGAGTTTGCCGCTGTGACAGGCAGAACCTGCACTAATGCCAATGCCAGCTAGATTCAGTTGGCGCACGAGAGTTTTACCAGTGACTTTTTTGCCATCACTGATGACGGAGAAACTAACGTGATGAGGCAAGCGGTGAAGCCGAGAACCTGTAGGTATTAAGGAGGGGGTGTCACTTAGCTGATCGAAAAGGCGATCGCGCAATTCAATTAACCGAGGCGTCTCCGTTTCCATTTGGGCCGCCGCTAGTTCTGCTGCTACACCAAAACCTACAATAGTCGGTACAGCTTGAGTCCCAGAACGCATCCGCAATTCTTGCCCTCCACCTAATATCAACGGGACTAACTCAACACCTTGGCGGATATACAGAGCTCCTGCACCTTGAGGGCCGTAAATCTTATGACTCGAAATAGACAGCAAATCCACGGGCAACTGCTGCAAATCTATTGGTAAGCGTCCAGCAACCTGAACAGCATCAGTATGAAACAGGACGCCGTTGTCGTGAGCAATCTGACAAAGGGCTTCAATCGGTTGCAGTGTACCCACTTCACTTTGCCCGTAGATTACTGAAACTAAAACTGTGTTTGGTTGTAAGGCCGTCTTTAAGTCATTAGGATTGATTCGTCCTTGGGTATCTACTGGCAATCGGGTTACTTCCCAGCCCCATTGTTCTAGTAATTGCACCGGTTCTGCGATCGCAGAATGTTCAACACTAGAAATCACAATATGTTGAGGAGTGCTGTACGCCCGTGCTACACCCATAATTGCCAAATTATCCGCCTCAGTACCCCCACAGGTAAAGATAATCGACTCCGCTAAAGCGTTAATTAACCCAGCCACTTGCATTCTCGCTCGTTCCACCTGGGTTGCAGCCCGTTGTCCCCACTCATGCAAACTGGAAGGGTTGCCCCACTGTTGAGTGAGGACTTCTTGCATGGCAGTAATTACTTCTGGGCGCGGCGGAGTCGTGGCGCTATAGTCCAGATATATTTGCATGGTTTTTCGAGGAAACAGGCTAACTTTATTCTCTGAATATAGTCTCTATACCACTTCAGCTTACAAAGAAGGGAGTAGGGAGTAGGGAGTAGGGAGTAGGAATGAAAAGTCAGGACTTACGCTTTCTTGACTTAATGACCTGGTTTATCGACGTTGTAGTCTTCGTGAGACAAGACGGCTTGAGGAACTAAAAGGTTACCGCAGTCGTGACAGATCATCCGGTAGTTGCGAGTGACGGGAATGCTGATTACCCATCGGTTGTGGCGAAGCCGCTTGCCACCAAAATCTCTGTAATTTTTCTGACTTTGTAATCCAGCGATAATTGTACGAGCTTTAAGTACCACATGAGCAGGAAGATCGGTTAAGTCAATGGGATCTGTGGCAAAAGTAGACTCCCATTCCTGTTTTTGCTGTTTTTTTTCTTCCCGTGCCCGGAGTAATTGCTCACAATTATGGCATGTTTGACCATACCCCTTGTGACCGCATGGAAATGTCTTTTTTCTTCTCGACATACAGTTGTACCAAGGGAGTCCCACAACCTCGCGGCGACTGTTCGCCTTGTGAGCAATTCCCCAGCTTTAGACGTTTAAATAAGATTGCGAACGTAAGTCCCCTTGAAATTTATGTTAGTTCAAGAACGCATCGTCGTTGAGAATTATTTAAATAGAGCATCTTGAAAACCAACGAGAAACTTTTGGGTGAGTATATATGACCATGTTGCCTTCCTGGATAGTGTTAGACCCTCTCCTAGGCCAGTGGCTGTTGGAAGATATTGGTAGAGGCGATCGCACAACTCAAGGTTTGTTTGATCGAGAAGTCGGTTGTGGGAAGGCCCAATGGATTGTTAAAGAAGCTGGTGCGATCGCAGGATTGCCCCTAGCGGCGCGAGTGTTTCATTTATTAAATCCAGAAGTTAGCTTTGTTCCGATTGCCGCAGAGGGAGAAAAATGTCAGACAGGGCAGGTAATTGCTCGTTTGCAGGGGGCTTTTGATGCTTTGCTGACAGGAGAAAGAGTGGCTTTAAACTTAGCAATGCGTTTAAGTGGAATTGCGACGATGACGCACCAGTATGTAGACAAAATTGCTGATTTGCCCACCCAATTTGTGGATACTCGCAAAACCACTCCCGGCTTGAGAATATTAGAAAAATATGCCTCTCAAGTAGGAGGCGCTATTAACCACCGTATGGGATTAGACGATGCGGTCATGATTAAAGATAATCACATTCAAGTTGCTGGGGGAATTGAAAAAGCGATCGCTAAATTGCGAAATACCATGCCCTACCCTCTAACGATTGAAGTGGAAACATCAAACTTTGCCGAGGTAGAAACTGCTCTCCAGCACGGAGCCGATATTATCATGTTAGACAATATGCCTTTAGACCAGATGGAGCAAGCGGTTAAGCTCATTCGCGCAAGTAATCCAAGGGTAAAAATTGAGGCATCCGGCAACATTACACTTAGCACCATTCGGGCAGTCGCAGAAACTGGAGTAGATTATATCTCTAGTAGTGCTACGGTGACTCGTTCTACCTGGCTAGATTTGAGTATGAAAATGGTCAAGTGATTTTTGGTTGTTTGTTGTTTGTTGTTTGTTGGAGTGCTTATATTTAATAACCCTCTATCTTGATTGGCATTAGACGCTCACAAGCACGGCTTAGCTTCGCTGTCGGTTTTTACGGAATTTATAGTTAAAATTGGTAATTTATTTTACATAAACTATGTAAAAATGCTTTCGATTATCCATTACCAAAAATTACCTATTGTGACACTTCAGGTTGCGGAATGTAGGTTATAAGATTTTGGAGGCTGCTTTATGCAGGCTTAGTTTGTGTAGCTTTACCATGCAAGGGTAGCGGGCTTGCGGGTGTAATTACTGAGAGTCATTGCAATCCTAACTCTCTAATTTACGTAATATCCACATTGTTATCACATCTGTCTGAAGGAATACTGAGAGACAACATAAATTGAACTTAAAAATGGTGAAGATTAAAGGCTTCACCACCACATCAGTATGAAATTGCTAACACATTCTAGTACTTCCTTCAGTAGCAAGTATCGACACGTAAAAAAAGTAGTTTTGTTTGTTGTTTTTCTAATCTTTGGGTTTGCGTTATTCTACAAACTCAGCTCAAGACCACAGACAAAGTTAATTAAACCTCTGCCGCAAGACCCGGCGATACAAGTTTATTTCAATCGCAATCAAGCTGCTAAGTATGAAGACCCATATCGGCACTTTATCCGCAAAGGAGATAATCTAGAACAACAGATTATTGATGCTATTAATAATGCACAGTCAACTATAGATATAGCGGTTATGGAATTCAGAATTCCCAATGTAGCTAAAGCCTTAATCTCTAAGCACTCAACAGGTGTCAAAGTTAGATTACTAATTGATAATAAGTACAATAAAATTTTGGCTGACTACAAAGCAGAAGAGATTCCTAAACTGAATAAGCATGACCAACTGGCTTTTGAAGAGTTAAAACGATATTCGGCAGACGCCCTGGCTCTGTTACGTACAAGCGGTATTGAGATAAAAGACGATACATCTGATGGTGCTACTAAGGGAAGTGGATTAATGCACCATAAGTTTATCGTTGTGGATGGAAAAACTACGATTATATCCAGCAGTAATCTGACTACATCTGATATGCATGGAGATTTTAATAGTCTTGAAAGTCGAGGAAATGCTAACAACATGGTTGTGGTCAGAGATAATAGTCAATTGGGTAAAGCTTTTACTGATGAATTTAACTATATGTGGCAGGGATTTTTCAAATCGCATAAGCCCTACAGGCCTCCTTTAACTATTCCAGTTGGAGGGGGAACTATTACTCTCAATTTTTCACCCGCTAGTAGAAAGCAAAACATTGAAATGACTAGTAACGGGTTAATTGCATACTACGTTAAGCAGATTTCATTAAGTGCCCATATTGCTGTATTTGTCTATTCAGATCAGATGATTAGTGACAGTCTAGGTGAGGTACATGATCGAGGAGTGGAAGAAATCAAAGTGTTAATAGATCCAGATTTCTATAGGCAGCCTTACTCCAAAGCCTATGATGCCATGGGAGTCTGTCCTTCTTTAGGCAAGAGAAAGAGCAAAATCAAAGTAAACCCCTGGCCCAATCCAATAACTACAGTAGGATTCCCTACAGCCCCAACAGGCGATCGCGCAGTACACAGTAAAATGGCAATCTTGGATGGGACACTGGTACTTACAGGCTCTCACAACTGGTCTAATGCTGGGAACTACTCAAATGATGAAACGTTAATTGCGATCGATAACCCAACTGTTGCAGCACACTATGAACGAGAATTTAGTCGCCTCTATGAAACAGCTGTAGTGGGGTTGAAAAGTTTACCTGGTGCCCACAAGTGCAGCAGTGATATGTTGGTTAGTCCGACGAAACCTACTACTCCAGCAGATTTAGAATCCATCTCTTCAGATAATTGAAGCTTCAAGCGCGAAGTAAAAACTCAGGACTGACGCATGGATACTAAATATAGTAGGGGTGAACGGCCGTTCACCCTTACAGATGGTATTTCAAAAAGAAATTTACGTAAGTCCTAAACTATGAATATTTTTGCGATTCGATTAAAACCCTCTCAAGATTTAAAAGAAAGCTTAAGAAGTTTCGTAGAACAGAATAATATTCAAGCCGGTTTTATTCTCACAGCTGTTGGTAGCCTCAAACAAGCAACCCTTCGCTTTGCTAATCAGGATAAAGCTGAAGTATTTGATGAAAGATTTGAGATTGTTTCTCTAGTTGGCACCCTTTCCATTAACGGCATCCATTTACATATTTCCCTATCTGATAAAAATGGTAAAACTATCGGCGGACATCTCCTTGATGGGTGCATCATCTATACAACAGCTGAGATAGTCATTGGAACCAGTGATGATTTTATCTTCCTAAGAACAGTAGATAAAACAACTGGCTACAAAGAACTAGAAATTCAACAAAAACAGGACTTATGGAGGGGAGTCGGGAGTCGGGAGTCGGGAGTTGAGATTGGATAAGGCTTTCCCCGATTTCCAACTCCCGACTCAAGGGTTCCCTTGCACCCTAGATTCTTCGTTCAAGTGCGTAAGTCCTAACAAACAACAAACAACAAACAACAAACTTACTCTTTAGTGGGACTCACAGGAGTTGTGTCTGTTGTGTTAGAGCGCGGCGTATCCTTAGTACTGGAAGGTGGCGTATCGCTTAAGCTGCGCCGAAGCTTATTTATTAAGTTTTGGGCTGACGTGTCAGTTGTATTAGAGCGTGATGTGTTTGTCGTACTCTCAGGCTTCTTGTCGGTTGTATTAGAGCGTGAGGTACTGGTTGTACTCTCAGGCTTCTTGTCGGTTGGAGATGAGGGTGATGTGTTGGTTGTGCTCTCAGGCTTCTTGTCGGTTGTATTAGAGCGTGAGGTGCTAGTTGTGCTCTCAGGCTTCTTGTCGGTTGTATTAGAGCGTGAGGTGCTGGTTGTGCTCTCAGGCTTCTTGTCGGTTGGAGATGAGGGTGACGTATTAGTTAAATTTCTGCGAAGCTTCTCCATTAAGTTTTGGGCAGGCGTGCCTGTTATAGTGGAGCGCGGTGCGGTGGTTGGGTTTGAGAGCTTAGGTAAGTTTAATAGTCCAGCTGAGTTGGGGAGTGCAACTGGGGGTTGTAACTGGGTTGGACTCTTAAGGGTGCTGGTGTTGCTGTTATTAAACTGAACGTTAACGGAATAATACTCAACCTTACCTGTGGCTGGAAATTGATGTCTCCGAACAGCTGCTTCTGCTTCTCGATCAAAAACATCGTTAGAAACATTACTTCCTATCACCTCAAGAGTGTTGGAGTCAATTTTGCCATTTGGCTCTACTTTTACTGCAACAGAGACTATGCCGCTGTTTGGTCCTCCGACGGCACCAACTCTTTCTGGGTAGTTGCCCGAAATATCAAGTCTTTTTGGGTCATTTGTCTGATGACGTTTTGACCAGTCGCCCAGTTTGTTGATGAAAGCAAGATTATTGCGATCGCTACTGCTACTATTGTCTGTCACATTCCTCTGACTGGGACTAGGAGCTAGAGCCGTAGCTTGAGGTGTCTGCAACAGAGGTTCTCCAGATGGAGGCATCTGCAACAGAGGTTCTCCAGATGGAGGTATCTGTGTCATAGCTGCTCCAGATGGAGGTATTGGATAACGGTCTATCGGTAAATTTGTAGAAGGGCTAGGAGGAAGAGGTCTTTCTGGCAGGGTGCTTGGAGGCATTGACAGCTGAGGCACCATACCATCTAGGTTGGGATTCACTATCGCCGGGTTAGTGGGATTGACACGCGGCAACTGTGACAGTTCTTTGCCCGGTGCTGGCCAGGGAGTGCTGGGCGCTGGTGGCAACTCGCTGATATTGAAAGATGGTAGCTGCTGGCTACTCGGTACTTTTGACAGCGGGTTGTTGGGTACTTTTGGCAGTGGGCTGCTAGAAGATATTGACTGTTTGGGGGTAGACAAGTCCTTGCGTGGGGGACTGTTACTAATAGTCAGCTTGTTTAGGTCAATTGGTTGCCTGGATGACTGCGATAGAGAGGGTATCTTGCCTAGCGGTGGCAGAGGGGTGATCGGAGGTAAGTTGAATAGAGAGGAATCTTTAGAAGGAAGTGGTGGTAGCGAGGAAGATCCCAAAGAAGAGCCAGTGGAAGGCAATGAAGACAACGGCGGCAGCTGATTAGCCGTAGGAGGCACAGACGCAGGGGGCACCTGTGGTAGACGGCTCTGCTCTGTTGGTGTTAACTGCAAGAGTTTGACATTTCGTACTGGCTGCGACTTTTTCTGGGAGGAGTTAGACCAATACGGTAGCGATACTCCCACTAAGGCGTGGATGCCTACGGAAGCTATAACAGCAATTCCGGTAGGCTGAATTAGCTTTTGAGGGGCGCTTTTGAGTAAGTCGGGAACGATTTTAGTAAAGGAAGCGTAAGACATAGCAGTTAAAGTTCACTCCGCTGCGTTGTTGCAATTAGGCTATCAGGTCAGGTGGCTTAAATAAGTATCAACTTATATGGCTTGAGTAATTTTTTTTGACTAATTTTTAATGATAGTATCAGCTGTTTGAGAAGACAGGGGTTCAATTTTAAGGTTTTGAGTTTTGCTGCTAGGAGAGTAATACTCAATCCTTAGTAAAGAAGTTGCCATCTATTGTGTGAACTTGATTCTACTTAATTATCGGGTTGGGTAACTTTCACGATTAGTAGGGAAAAGTAGGGTAATTTCAGGGTTTGGCGATCGCGTAAATCCTCATAAATCACTTGCTCTGGTAACGTTGCTCGTTCCACCACATAAGAGTACTCCAACAGCTGACGCCGATGCAGCACTTCCCATACTTCAGGGTAGACCGAACTCACTTTCATTAGTACCACAACATCTGCCCAGTCCAAAATTGTTTCCAGTTCTCCCACATTATAGAGAGCAGGAAGCACAACCAGCCGTTGGTCGCGTACTGTCAAAGGCATCAATAAAGCCGATGCCGCTGCCATCGGCGAACACACTCCCGGTATTCTATGTACAACACACTCAGGATGCAGTTGTTGTAGCATTTCGGCTAAATAAGTAAACGTGCTGTAAAAACTGACATCTCCTTCACAGACAAAAGCTACATCTTGACCCAAGTGTAGATAGTGCCAAACCTGTTCTGCTGCGCTTTGCCACGCTTGAGTCAGCATGACCATATCCTGCACATAAGGAAAGGTCAATGCCAGCTGCTCCTGATGACCCCCTAACCATTGCTCCACTATGGTTTGAGCGAACCCTGGCTTACCGTGGACACCAGCTGGGAAAGCCACTACCGGGGACTGTTTTAGGATACGTAGTCCTTTGAGAGTAATTAATTCAGGATCGCCTGGCCCAACACTAATACCGTAGAGTGTGCCTAGTTCTTGCACGAGTGTCACTTGTCAAGTTTAATTAATAATTATTAATAATTTAGTTATTTTGGATTGTAAATCCTTGCACCCCAATTTCAAAATGCCATTACCGACTGTCATTTTACCGGGTTTTTTTGCTGGAGCTACTGAATACCGTCTTTTAGAACAATCTCTACAAAAGTTAGGGTTTCCGACTGTAACAGTGCCACTACGGCAACAGGATTGGTTTCCCACCCTCGGAGGTCGTTCAATGGTGCCGATTTTACGGAAAATTGACCAAACTGTAAAACAGCAGCGCGAGAAATACAACATTTCTAAGGTTAACCTGGTCGGTCACTCGGCGGGTGGCTGGATTGCTCGCATCTACTTGGGAGAAAAGCCCTACAACATACACCGTGATATTACCGAGTTAGAAGGTTTATGGCAGGCTCACCCATACGTCGCCACTCTGGTGACTCTAGGTACACCCCATGTTAGCCAAGAGCGCTGGACAAAACGCAATCTTGATTTTGTGAAGATTAACTATCCGGGTGCTTTTTATCCGAAGGTTCACTATGTTTGTGTTGCGGGTAAAGCAATTTACGGTGTACGACGCCCAGGCAGCTGGTTAGCGTACAACAGTTACAAACTCACTTGCGGACAAGGCAATTGCTGGGGAGATGGTATCACTCCTGTGGAAGCTGCCCATTTGGAGGGTGCCACTAATCTAACTCTGGAAGGGGTGCTACATTCGCCCCGTAGAGCAGGAATTTGGTATGGTTCACCTGAACCGATGCAGTCTTGGGTTCCGTATTTGGGTTGAAGGTTAACCGTCAACAGTTAACCTTCAACCGTCAACCGTTGACTGTGGAAAGACAGGTTGAAACTTCTCTCAGGTAAGGTTAAAGACACTCAAACTTTCGATAATTCTTTTGTTGAAGATTTGTGGCTCTGGGTTGGGGCTGGTTGTTGTTTACCCTGAAGGTGGTTGTGGGCATAGCGATCAGTAAGATAACGGTTCAGCACTTTGTCCATAGAACCGAGGATTTTTTTCAACGGCTTGTTCTCAAATCCGAAGCTAAGGCGGCGAGTTAAGGGTTTAACAATCGTTCCTCTTCGCCTCCATCCCAACTTTTTGTACTTGCTTTGGAAGTATCCATCCTCTGCCAAGTCCCACTTTTCACGTATGCGGTTTAAGCTAGTCACAGTCCAGGCATCGCTCCAACGAAGCATGTAGAAATGGATGTCTGTCAACTCTAGTGGGGGGCCTGGGACATAGGTAACGATACAAGCAGGCTCAAAGTACACAGTGCCTCCCACCTGAGTCACGGTTAGACAGAAATCCAGGTGTTCTTTGGTGTTGAGCATTGCTTCATCTAACAAACCAATTTGCTCAAATATTTCAGTGCGAACTAGCACACAGTGAAACTCTGCTAGCTCTGTTTGTATCCTTTGAAGCTGGGGTAGCACCTCTGCTACTTGCTGCTTTTGCTTGTACATCTTTTCTCGCAGATGCCGTCTGTCTTTGATATCGGTGACGATGCGGCATTCTCCACCTGCAAAGTGAACTTTTTGGTGTACAGGTTTCTTTTCGCACATCAGGGGACCGACTACTGTGGCTCCTGTTTCCTCAGCGCAAGTAACCAAGGCGTTCAGCCAACCTGGGGAGACTACTACGTCATTATCCGTGAAAACGACATACTTGGTATCAACCTGACTCAAGCCAATGTTTCTGGCGTGATTGGGGGAGAGGTAGTAATCCGTCCGAATAATTTGAAAGTTCTTGGCTTGTGCTTGGGTTTCGAGGTAGCGCTGGACTTTAGCGGGTGAATTCCCATCGACATAAACCAATTTGAAGGGAAATTCTGTGTGTTCGTAAATGCTCTCTAGTGACTCTTGGGTGCAGCTAAAACGTTCGCGAGGTACAACGACAATTGTGACTTGGGGTTCTTCCATTGGTGAGAATTTCATGGTATTTGTTGTTGGTTGTTGGTTGTTGGTTGTTGGTTTGTTTCGAGTGGTTAAAGGGTTAGGGGGGATTTTGAGAATTCAGCTACTTGTTTGTTTTGAAATCCTGTTTCTAAGCCTGTTCCTACGCAATTTCTGTCTGTATTCATTAGGTGTTGGTAGATTTCTACTAGCTCATCGTTGAGCTTGTTCATGTCATACTTTTCTTCTACACGCGCACGACCTGCACGACCCATTCCAGGCCAAGCTTCTGGATATTTGATCAGATAGCTTAACTTGGCGGCGATCGCATCGGCATCACGTTCAGGGATTAAAAAGCCAGAAACACCATCCTCAACCAGTTCGGGAATGCCACCGTGTAACGTGCTAATCACAGGCAAACCCATCGCCATTGCTTCTTTTAACGTATTGACAGGAGCGTCTTGATTGCCATCAGCAGCTGTTACACTGGGAGCGATGAAAATATGGCAGGTATCGAGAATTTCAATGATTTCTTGTTGCTGTTTCCAGCCGAAAAGTTTGACCAAGTGACTGACATTGAGTTCCTGAATTAGTTTCTCGAAGTCTTCTTTTAACGGCCCATCTCCGATGATGTTGTACTCGATGTTTGGGTTAACAGGAGCTAGTTTTGCGATCGCACGGATGCCATACTCAATTCCTTTCTTTTCCACGAGGCGACCCGTAGTAGCAATTCGCACTCGTCTATCAGCTGGTAAATAACGCGGTTTAAAGGCAAACTTACTGCAATCAAGTCCCGAACCGTGGACAACAATTTTCTTTTGATCACAGCCCAGCTTAATAGCACGGCGTCTGAAAAATTCGCAATTTGCTAGAAAAAAGTCTCCTTCTTGAAAGAGTTGGTCGTAAACTTGCTCACCATGCTCTTGGACATAACTACTAATATCAATCCCGCGAAATGTCGTAACCAACTTTCCCTGAAGGATGCCAGTATTACGAAACACCAAACCCATCGGTCCTAACGTTCCAAATTGACAGTGGATAATGTCGTATGAGCCATTACCCAATAGTGGTATTGCTCTATAAAGCCACTTTAAGGACAAAACTTGCTGACCATACTTAAACACATTGAGTAATTGCCAGCAGAATAAGGAGTTTTTGTCAAGATTTGCCAACAACAACTTCAAACCT
>DALYIW010000256.1:0-12303 GCA_031970155.1 Coleofasciculaceae cyanobacterium CTOTU46601
CCCTCAGCGTTTTATGTAGCCTATAACGATGCCTGGCCGTTGGATTCTGGTTACAAGCAGCGGAAAACTCTCTATAATCTATATCACATCCTGAACCACTTTAATTTGTTTGGGGGCGGTTATGCCTCGCAGGCTAATCGGATGATTGAACAAATTCTCAGTTATGTGCGATGAGGGAGCGCTAATAATTAACCCAGACCATAAGTGGTCTGGGTCTGATTTTATAAGCTGACTAGCGGTTTTTAAAGTTTTTAAAATTGTTTTCCCAAAGAGTGCTAGTCAGCGGTTTTTAAAGAAAGTTATAAAATGAGCTACGAACTAAGGATTAACCTTAGTTGATTCTCAAGATAGCGAGAAATAGTGAATATATCGTGAAGATTGTCCCTACTTTACAGTTTTTAACAAAAGCACCCGGAATCAACCTGGACTATCAATCCAGTTATCACATTTTGGGGTGTTAGCAGGGGGAACTGGAGAGAGAAGGAGGCTGAAATCGATGATTGATGCAATACATAGAAAAAGTAATTTGTCAAATTACTTTATCGTTAAACTAGAGTCGAATGCACGTTGAGGATAAAGACGCTGTGGCACAAATAACGCCTGAAGTTAAACAGCGGGTTCAAGAACTGCGGCGGCTACTCTCAGAAGCTAGCTATGCCTACTACGTCCTCGACAATCCTGTGATGGAGGACGCAGTTTACGATCAGCTGTATCGAGAACTCTCTGACTTAGAAGTGCAGCATCCTGAATTGGTGACGCCTGAAAGTCCAACCCAGCGCGTGGGAGAAAAACCAGCATCTCAGTTTTCCTCAGTACGGCACAATATCCCTCTCTACAGCTTGGAAAATGCTTTCAACATTGAGGAGTTTACCAAGTGGCAAGAGCGATGGCAGCGCTATGCACCTCCCCAGATTAAGGAAGGAAAAGAGGGGTTTGAGTATGTGTGTGAACTGAAGATTGATGGCAATGCTCTGGCGCTAACTTATGAAAATGGCGTCTTAGTGCGGGGGGCAACGCGGGGTGATGGCGTCACGGGTGAAGACATTACTCAGAATGTACGCACGATTCGTTCGATTCCCTTGCGCCTGAATGCAGAAAACCCGCCAGCAGTGGTAGAAGTGCGCGGAGAGGCGTTTTTACCACTGGAAGTGTTTCAACAAATCAATCAGGAGCGAGAGGAAGCAGGCGAACCACTATTTGCCAATCCTCGTAATGCAGCAGCTGGGACATTGCGGCAATTAGACTCTAGAATCGTTGCTCAGCGGCGACTGGATTTCTTTGCTTATACATTGCATCTTCCACAAGAAGGGAGTCCAGAAAAATCCTCCCCGACTCCCGACTCCCGACTCCCGACTCCCCAAACCCAATGGGAGGCGCTGGAATTGCTGCAACAGTTGGGATTTCGGGTGAATCCGAATCGGAAAGTCTGCGCTTCGTTAGAGGAAGTCCGGGATTATTACAACGACTGGGATACACAACGCCGGAATTTGCCATATATGACAGATGGGGTAGTGGTGAAGCTCAATTCCTTTGTCCTTCAGGAACAATTGGGATTTACACAGAAGTTTCCGCGTTGGGCGATCGCACTCAAATATCCTGCTGAAGAAGCCCCCACTGTCGTTAAGAATATCACTGTGAATGTCGGACGAACTGGCGCATTGACGCCGTTGGCCCAAATGCAACCCGTGCAGCTAGCTGGGACAACGGTACAACGGGCAACACTACATAATAGCGATCGCATTGCTGAACTAGACATTCGCATCGGCGATACGGTGATTATCCGTAAAGCTGGCGAAATTATCCCGGAAGTGGTGAGAGTACTGCCAGAACTTCGTCCAGATCATACACAACCCTTCCAAATGCCTACCCATTGCCCTGTGTGCAATCAGCCAGTAGTGCGCCAGGTGGGTGAAGCAGTAACGCGCTGTATTAACGCCTCTTGTCGGGCAATTCTCAAAGGAGCATTAGTACACTGGGCAAGCCGTAATGCTCTCGATATCAACGGTTTGGGGGAAAAGCTTGTACAACAGATGGTTGACCAAGATGTGGTACATTCAGTGGCTGACCTTTATGAGTTAACGGTTGAGCAGTTGGCATCGTTAGAGCGTATGGGCAAGAAATCAGCAGAGAAATTGGTGGATGCGATCGCCAATTCTAAAATACAACCTTGGTCACGAGTCCTCTACGGTTTGGGAATTCGCCACGTTGGCAGTGTGAATGCTCAAACCTTAGTTCAGCAATTTCCTACAGTTGAACAGCTAGCCAAAGCATCAGCCGCACAGATTGAAGGCGTTTATGGTATTGGCCCAGAAATTGCACAATCTGTTGCTCAATGGTTTCAAGTTCCCGCCAACCAGACTTTAATTGACAGACTCCGAGAAGCTGGTTTACAGCTAGCTGCCCAAGTGCAAACAACAGCCCAAACCAAGAATCAGCCTTTAAGCGGTAAAACTTTTGTAATTACTGGCACCTTGCCCACCTTAAAGCGAGATGAAGCTAAGGAGTTGATTGAAAAAGTTGGTGGGAAAGTGACTAATTCAGTCAGTTCCAAAACTGACTATTTAGTTGTCGGTGAAGATGCGGGTTCCAAACTAGAAAAAGCTCAATCGTTAGGCATCACTCAATTGAATGAAACCCAGTTGCTGGAATTAGTTACACAGGGCTAGTCAGCCAATGCTGGGCACCAACATCAGCTGTGTTTACTTAATAAGGACTTACACAAATTTCCTTTTTTACCGCTATATGTAAGGGTGAACGGCCGTTCACCCCTACTAGTTATAGAGGTTGTGCGTAAGTCCTGTTAATACCGAATACGCGGGTCAATTAAGGCATTGATGATGTCGATCGCAATACTCACAAAAACCACAATTGCCCCAAAAAATACCATAATTCCCTGCACAGTGGGGTAATCTCGCAGAGAAATTGCCTGATACAACCGATTAGCTAATCCCGGCCAAGAGAATGTTACCTCTGTCAAAACTGCGCCTCCTAACAATGAGGCAAAAGTCAATCCCATGATAGTAATCACTGGAATTAACGCATTTTTCAAGGCATGACTCACCAGAATTTTCCCTTCTTGGATACCTCTAGCGCGGGCGGCTTCTACATAGTCAGCTTGGAGTGTTTGCTTAAGATTCACTCGGACAATACGCTCAAAAATTCCACTTAGAAGTAACCCTAAGGTCAGACTAGGAAGAGTGAGATAGTAGAGTGACGAGAAAAAACTGCTCAAGTCACCACTCAACAGACTGTCAATCGTGTAGAGTCCAGTTGGGCCAGAAGGAGTGGGTATTGATGTTGGAAAACGCCCACCGATGGGAAACCATTTTAACTGCACACAAAAGATTAACTGCACAATCATTCCTGCCCAGTAAACAGGAAGTGCATAAGTAATAATTCCAAAAAGGCGGCCTCCTAAATCGATAGGAGTATTAGGACGAGAACCGGAAAGCAAACCCACGCCAATGCCAATAATTAACGCAACTGCCATGCTACCTGCTGCCACTTCTACTGTTGCTGGGAAGAATTGCCGAATTACCTCCGAGACATCTTGCCCTTGATCAGTAACTGACTTTCCTAAATCAAAATGTAGTAGATTTCCCAAGTAGGAAAGATACTGCAACGGTAGAGGTTTATCTAGCCCTACCTGTTTGCGAAACTGCTCTTTTACAGTATCAGGGGCACGATTACCGAGAATAGCATCTACTGGGTCACCTGGAGTTGCACGTAGCAGCAGGAACACAATCGTAACGATTGTCCATAGCATCAATGGCGCTAACATCAAACGCGCCAGGATGTAATACTGTAAAGCACGAGAACGAGACATAGGTTGGTTGTTGGTTGTTGGTTGTTGGTTGTTGGTTGTTGGTTGTTGGTTGTTGGTTGTTATATCAATTCGCTCAATGTCTGCTACAAATTACTACCCCTGCTCACCCTGCTTCCCCTGCCCTCCATCTGTAGCTGTCCTTAAAGCAAATTAATGTTAGGGATTAGTTGATTGAGGTTGGGCATTATTTTCAGTAAGCCATAAATCCGCTTTTCTAATTTTCTAATAACAAACAACAAACAACAAACAACAAACAACCAATAACAAACAATAAACAACAAATAATTATTTTTTGACTTCCCAGAAAGCTGGCCCTAAAACTGGATTAAGCGTGACATTCTTTACAGGTTGCTGGGTAAAAGCGTAGGATTTTTTTAGCCACAAGGGAACAAATGGGACATCTTTTACCATCAAGTCTTGAATGTCAGCAAAGATTTTCTTGCGAACCGCAGGGTCTTTTTCTTTGCGTTGTGCTTCAATAAGTTTATTCATTTGTTCGCTGTAATAAAAAGAACCTTGAGTTTGACTGGCTCCCTGTTCACAGCCTTTTTCTACTGACCCCTTGGAACAACTCAGTAATGGCTGAACATAGTTATCCGCGTCTCCAAAATCAGGAACCCATGCCACTATATAACTCTGATAAAGTCCTTTTGCTGCATTGGAAAAGAGAGTGGTTTGCTCCACAGGTTGTGGTTTAATTTGCATAATTCCCTCTAGTTTCTGAGCCGTATACTCTTTGAGGGTAGCTACTATCTGTGCGCGATCTGCGGCACCTGAGGCGTAATAAATTTCCAACTCAAAAGGCTTGGTTTGAGAGAATCCTGCTTTTGTCAATAGTTCTTTAACTTTCGCAACATTACCGTCGCCGTATGCATCTTTGAATACAGGTTTGTAGCTATCAAAGCTAGTCGGAATGAGACTATAGACAGGTTCAACTTGCCCTCTGTAGACGCGCTGCGCGAATAGAGGACGGTCGATTAAAGAAGCGATCGCTTGTCTCACCTCTACCTGATCCAACGGCTTCTGCTTTACATTCAACACCAGATAACTAAGGCTACCACCTGGCTCTTCCACAACTTGCCAATTTTTTGCTGAAGCCTGAGATTTCAGATTAAGTATCTGCGACGAGTCTAAGGTTAAATAAGCAATGTCTACTGCACCTGTAGTGAAGGAATTATATAAGTTAGCAGAGGAATTAGTGAAGATCTGAAAATCAAGCCCCTTATTTGCTGGTTTTTCACCCCAATATTTATCAAAAACATCCATCCGAATTTGCTGCGGAGAGAAGGAAACTAATTTGTAAGGACCAGTGCCTACAAAGGCAGTTGGCTTGAATTTTCCTGGACCAATTTCATAAGCCTTGGGTGAAACTGCACACATCCCCGTGAACGCCAACAACGAAGGAAATGGAGCAAATGGGTTTTTTAGTTTGATAGTCAGTTCATAATCTCCAGTCGGTTTAATTGACTCCACAATATCGGAAAGCAGAGATGAGGGTTTACCACCATTTTTGATAAACCGATTTAAGGAAAACTCCATTGCTTTGGCGTCAAAGGGTGTACCGTCGTGGAAGGTAACACCTTGGCGGAGGGGAATTGTGTAAGTAAGCCCATCCTGACTGATTTTGGGTAATGCTGTAGCCAGTTGTGGCTCTAATTCTAGGGTGCCTTGCTTGTAGGTGTATAAGCGATCGCCCAAACTGGTAATGATATTACTGGTATAGACTTCATAGCCATCAGCTGGGTCAAGCGTCCGGGGTGGATCTGTTAAGCCGATTGTAATGCGACCACTACCGCTAGCGCCTGGATTTGGCGAATTTGCCTTCGGTGCTGAGGTTTTGGAACCCCCACAGCTAATGATCAAGAAACAGCAACAGAGAAATAAACCTAGAAATTGTCCTATTGATTGCCACTGCTTACGAGACAAGCTAAACCAGTTCATACGGTGCATACGAGATTTTCGAGATTGGCGAGTAACTATACTAAGCCGAAAGCCAATCTCCCAACACAACTCACTCGAAAACTATTAAATAATACAGAATACCTCTTTCGGTTGCTACACTCCCTCATCCCTCATCCCTCATCCCTCATCCCTCATCCTTACTCCCCACTCCCTCTTAATCTAATGAACGCTCACTCCAGGAATTGTTAAGCAATATTACGCTAAGTTGTTAAGGTGTATTTCAAGTTGACCGGAAATCTCAGGATATCTGTCAGAGGAGCGGAAAGTCCGTGATACCATGCACTCCGTAGCCTAGAAAGATTGGGAGAAAACATGCCAGCACTAAGGGTTGCGGTTGTTGGGTCAGGACCAGCCGGCTCTTCTGCCGCCGAGACTTTGGCAAAAGCAGGTATCGAGACTTACTTGTTTGAGCGCAAGCTTGACAATGCCAAACCTTGTGGTGGAGCGATTCCACTGTGTATGGTGAGTGAATTTGACCTACCGCCGGAAATTATTGACCGACAGGTGAGAAAGATGAAGATGATCTCACCATCTAATGTCGAGGTTGATATCAACATTGAAAAAGAACACGAATATATTGGCATGTGCCGCCGTGAGGTGCTCGATGGCTTTATGCGCGATCGCGCCGCCAAATTAGGTGCAAAGTTAATTAACGGTACGGTTCATAAACTAGAGATTCCCACCAAGGATTCAGATCCCTATATCCTCCACTATGCCGACCATTCAGATGGAAATCTGGAAGGAACAGCCAAAACGCTGAAAGTGGATCTGGTGATTGGGGCAGATGGCGCGAATTCCCGGATTGCTAAGGCAATTGATGCCGGGGATTATAATTATGCGATCGCCTTCCAAGAGCGCATTCGTCTGCCAGACAGAATGATGGCTTACTACGAAGACTTGGCAGAAATGTATGTCGGCAACGATGTCTCTCCTGACTTCTACGCCTGGGTTTTCCCCAAATACGACCACGTTGCCGTTGGCACTGGCAC
Organism: Coleofasciculaceae cyanobacterium CTOTU46601; assembly: GCA_031970155.1. Classification (GTDB taxonomy): domain Bacteria; phylum Cyanobacteriota; class Cyanobacteriia; order Cyanobacteriales; family Coleofasciculaceae; genus DALYIW01. The sequence continues at coordinate 6,778 of DALYIW010000256.1, forward strand.
GATGAAGGTCAACAAAGCCGACATCAAAAAATTGCAAGCCGGCATTCGCGCTCGTGCGGCTAAAAGATTGGAAGGGGGCGAAATTATCAAAGTAGAAGCTCACCCAATTCCAGAGCATCCCAGACCACGCCGGGTTCGGGGTCGCGTTGCTTTGGTGGGAGATGCTGCCGGGACAGTCACCAAGTCATCGGGTGAAGGAATTTACTTTGCCGCCAAATCAGCACGGATGTGTGCAGAAACGATTGTAGAGACCTCCAACGGCGGTACTCGTATCCCCACAGAAGCAGACCTCAAGCTTTACTTGAAGCGCTGGGATAAGAAATACGGCATGACTTACAAAGTCTTGGATATTCTGCAAACCGTCTTCTATCGCTCCGACGCCACCCGCGAAGCCTTTGTAGAAATGTGCGCCGACCGTGATGTCCAAAAACTGACGTTTGATAGCTATCTCTACAAAACAGTGGTACCAGCAAATCCTCTGATTCAACTGAAGATTACAGCTAAAACCATTGGTAGCCTCCTCAGAGGAAACGCGCTAGCTCCATAGCAATCGTTTAAATCATCCAAACCATCTTGGAGGAGCGAAGCCTTCGTACCAGCATAGAACTAAATGTCAGCACGAATGCTTTGCCCCTCCTTGGGGCATTTTTATTGCTCCCGACTCCCGACTCCCGACTCCCTACTCCCTACTCCCTACTCCCTACTCCCTACTCCCTACTTCCCCTCCTCCAGTACGCAAAGTTTTTAAGATTAATCCTTCCGCCGCCTGACTGCCATAATCATTGGCTTGGTTAAAATCTCTAAGTATACCTACAGCTAGGCATTTCATCCTGCCTGCTCGACTTGTAACACGATGACAACCCAGCCCGATCCACCCCAATCCAGTTCGCCTGTAGAGAGTCCAAACAGCGCTAGTAGCAATGGTGCTACTGATCCAATCTCCGTTCAGGAGAAACCTTCAGCCCAAGTGAAGCCGAATCCTGGACAAATGTACATTTCTGTGCTGCCACTGGCTAAGCACACCAACCAGCACAATCTTGCAGAGCGTCCAGTTATCCCAATCATTGTCACTGCGATCGCAATCCTGATTTTAGGATTAACGATTAATAACTTCTGGATTGGAATGTCGGGCGCGCTTGTTAGCTTGCTGGTGTCGATGCAAGTGATTTTGCCGCCCTTGCAGAAGGCAGTGAGCAAGGCAATATCCCTACAAGAGCGATCGCAATTCATCGCGGTCTTAGGAGTAATAGCAGCGCTGACAGGTCTGACTTCGCTGAGTGGTCTCAATCGATATGTAGATAAATTGCTTAAAGGCATCAACGCTGAGGCAATTGGCTCACTTGCTGAATGGACTGGAGCACTGGGGCAAATTCTGATTGCCATTCTTGCCGTTTACATTGCTTGGCGACAATATGTTATTTCTAAAGACTTGACAATTCAGCAAAATACGATTACCCAGCAACAAACCATTGATGCTTACTTTCAGGGCATCTGCGAACTGGCATTAGATGACGAGGGTATGTTAGAAGACTGGCCTCAAGAACGAGCATTTTCAGAAGGACGTACTGCCGCCATTCTCGCCAGTGTGGATGCTGGCGGCAAAGCAAAAGTTCTGCGGTTTTTGTCTCAGGCTAAGTTGCTGACGCCCCTGAGACGTGATTCTCACTTAGGCCGTCCTATGCTGGATGGCAATGGAGGTTACCAAGAAGATTGCGAGTACGGCGTGCGCGTGATAGACCTAAACGTCATGTTGGCGGGAGCAGATATTTCTGGTACTGATCTACGCTGGACAGAACTCAGTGAGGCCAATATGGTTAGAGCCAATCTGAGTCGCTGCGACTTGGTGAAAGCCAACTTGACTCGAACTATCTTGTACGAAGCCAACCTGGCTGGGGCCGATATGAAAGCAGTCCGCCTGTTCTATGGCTCAGCAGAAACCGCAACGCCTCGCAGTCGCACCAAACGCCCTAACTACGATACTGGCGAACACACTGGGGCTGTAGTTGAAAACGCTAACTTCACGGGTGTCCTGCGGCTAGAGGAAGAACAGCGCAAATATTGCTGTTACTGGTGCGGTGAGAGAACTCGTAGGACAATTCCTGGTGGTTGTGAAGGACTTCCTAATAAACTTGGTCGTTAAAAGCTTTTAATCATATTTAGCTTGACTCGCAAGAAACCCCTATTGCGACCTGATAGGGCTGCGTGAGTAGTTCAACTGAGTGCTGTTACCAACAATCAACCATGCTCCCAAAGTATTCCTTGATCGTTCCGATCTACAACGAAGAGGAGACGATTTTTGAAATGTACCGCCGGATTGCGGTAGTCATGAACCAGATGGATGGTCTAGTTGAATTAATCTTAGTGAATGATGGTAGTCGCGATCGCTCTGTTTCACTCATCCGAGACATCCATCAGATAGACCCACGAGTGTGCTACATCAGTCTCGCTCGTAACTTCGGTCATCAAGTGGCTGTCACAGCCGGTCTAAATTTTGTGCGTGGTCAAGCAATTATTGTTCTCGATGCCGATTTACAAGACCCTCCAGAATTAATCCCTCGTCTCGTCGAAAAGTGGCAACAAGGCTATCAAGTGGTCTATGCCCAGCGCATCCGGCGGCGTCAAGAAAGCTGGTTCAAGCGCCTCCCTGCTTATGTGTTTTATCGCTTAATGCGACGTCTGGCAGATGTGGATATTCCCCTAGATACGGGTGACTTTTGTTTAATGGACCGGCGTGTGGTGGATGTCCTCAATACCATGCCAGAACGCAACCGCTACATCCGGGGACTGCGTTCTTGGGTAGGTTTACCTCAGACTTCTGTCCCCTTTGAGCGTGACCCTAGGTTTGCGGGTGAAGTAAAGTACAGCTTTCGCAAATCCCTATCACTGGCGGGAAATGGTCTAGTTTCATTCTCTAGATTACCGCTTCGGCTTTCGACCTACATTGGCTTACTAGCAGCAGTAGTAGCGATTCTGATGGCTGTGCTAGTCCTTTACTGGCGCATCGTCGCCCCCCATTCCCCGTTGACTGGCTTTGCCACAATCATGATTGCTATATTCTTTCTTGGTGCTGTGCAACTGGTGAGTATTGGTATACTCGGTGAATATGTGGGGCGCATCTATGAAGAAGTGAAGGGCAGACCTTTGTACGTCTTGTCAGAGGTCGTAGGCTTTGCTGACGAGCAAGCCGCTTATAAAAATTGATTAAAATCCCTCAACCCCTTCTTTCACATCACAAGGGGATGAGGGCTATAGAAGCTGAGCAGTGATGCTGTATCTATCAAGTCTCAAAAAGTGATTTAGATCACAGCATCGATGCCATCAGCTCAAGTAAAGATGAAAGCGTTGTTCTAAAGCCGCCCACTGGTTTACTACCACCGGTGGGTTTTCTTTCTCTGCTATTTCAACGCATTTGACTTGGAGAAAACGCCTATCTAAAGGTGGGTTTAGGTGAACATCTAATTTGCATAATCTAGGCGGTTTTTCGGCCTACCCCACAAGAAATCTTCTCGTTATCAACGAAACAGTGCCAATTCGTAGATTGTCCATAAAAAGACAACACTAAACCTCAAAAATTGGAAGCTTACCTCTCAACAATAGACTGTCACTTAAGGGAGCTGCATATTGTAAATCCTAAAGCCGACAAAAGCTTTTTACTGTTGAAGTATCAACAAATTAGGGTGAAAAAAACATATGACTCCCATGATTTTCATAACAGCATTACCACTCCTAGCCTTTTTTTCTTTAATTTGGGCATCACTACAAACTGAAGAAGTGATTACGAGCGGTTATAAACAACAAAGTCCTGACGTATGGGTTGAAACAAAAACTCGGGTTACAAAGCCTAAATACCCCGACATTGACAAACCCGTTATCCCTAGCGAGAAATAATGCCAAGTTGCGTTCAAACATAGTAGTTTGGCAAGCAGGGGAAGCAGGGGGAGCAGGGGGAGCAGGAGGAGAGAAAGTTACCTCTTTGAATGCAACTCGGTATAAGCTTACGCACAAGACACAACAAACGGGTAGGGGCATATAGATACGCCCTACAAATGGTGGTTCAATGGTCAATTTGCCCAAGTCCTGTCTTTGCTTCACACCGAACCTGTGTCGAGAGTCTGGGATTTTCTTTCCCTACTCCCGACTGCCCACTCCCTACTCCCTCTGAATTTCTACAACTGACTACAACAACCCTTCCAGCTCTAACGCTTCAATCATCTGAATGCCGCGAGTGTCGCCCACTTTCAACAGTGCAGCTTTAGCGTCTTCCTGAACACCCATATCTTCATCTTCTGCAAACGCTTCAATCAAGCCATCGATCGCACCTGCGTAAATGGCATTTGAGGGGAGTTCCCGACACAACTGCCCTAACGACCAAGCACAGTTACTTCGCACTGCTGCCACAGGGTCTTGTCTCAAAGCTGTAATTAACGGCGGAATGGACGCCACAATGTCTTCATACTCCAACTGAGACATCTGTGCTAGAGAACTAGCAGCCCACAAACGCACGGCTGAGATGTCTGTTTTCAGAGCATCTGTCAGAGAAGGTAAAGCGCGGCGATCGTGACAGTTTCCTAATGCCCAAACCACACCTTTACGCACATAACCATTCCAATCGCGGTTGAGCTGTTCAATTAACGGCTCAACGGCGGTTGAACTTGGATTACGTCCAAGGGCATAAGCGGCACTCACCCGCACTAACGGGCAAACGTCTTTCAACAGATGAATTAAATGAGGAATTGCCCGTTCATCCTGAATTTCACAAAAAGCCCGCGTTGCCAGCATCCGTTGCGGAGTCTCCGGTGCTGTTAACAGTGCCAGCATCGCTTCTGGATTAGGCTGTTGAGCTTCTGAGAGAACCTCAATCGGCTCTAAGTCATCTAGTGGGCTGTCTAGCTCGACCGTATCGAGTACGCTTAGATCGTCATCATCATACATATTTGATAAAGTATCGCATTCAATCCGATTCCACCAGTCTTTTTCATTTTGAAAGTAGGGAGTGGGGAGTGGGGAGTAGGGAGTAGGGAGTGGGGAGTAGGGGGAGATGAATTTTCGTTGGGCTAGTGGTGAGTTTCCGCTCAGGGTGGCTAACTACAAAAAACGGCGAAACGTTAAGAAAACTAAATTTAGGCAGCTGATTTCTCAGTTTTAAAAGCTGAATTTGATACGGTATATTACACGACACCAAAAGCGTGCTCTATATACTGGTCTCTTAATGTACTTAATCAAAGGGGGGTAATGTGATTGACCACCTAGAGCCTTATCGACGGATGGCTCGTTCAATTCGATTTTTTCCCCCAGCTGCCTTAACTAATCGGTCTCAAGAGTCGATCGCTGGGTCACTGACACCAGCACCAGTGGTTACGTCATCACCCAAATACACCACAACTCAAACGGATGAGGGTCTGGAGATTGGGCCACCAATTGACCTTTCCGAACATGCTGTCGCGGTGGTGCAGGAGGCGGTTTGTAAACCAACGGTTCTTCCTGCAAGTTATGGAATTTTGGAGAATATAGGCGATCGCATTAGCC
>DALYIW010000256.1:12392-12601 GCA_031970155.1 Coleofasciculaceae cyanobacterium CTOTU46601
GATAACGGCACATCTGCTCAGGTAAGTTCAGCACAGGAGCAAGGAATTGACCCCGAACATGCTGCCATCCTGGTTCATGAGGCAGTCAGTAAGCCTACAGTTCTGCCCGAACGTTATACGATTTTGGAGGATATAGGCGATCGCATTAGCCGATTAACCACTCCCAAACCTGTAGATTCCCAAATCATCGAGCCTGAAATTCCTCAACC
>DALYIW010000257.1:0-1669 GCA_031970155.1 Coleofasciculaceae cyanobacterium CTOTU46601
CAAATTTACACGCAACGGGATGCTCCCTTCGTAAGCGGCTTTAGTCGCGCTGTTGTTTTCCTCCCACCCCTCTAGAAGGGGATGGATTTCCGAACTGCAAGGATTTTTTATGAATTCGCTCCTCCATTCGTCTGACCAGGAATTAGCTTTTCCTTTTACCACTGATCTGTTTCTACGCCATCGCCTCAAACTTGTAGAAGATTTGTGGGAGTCTGTTTTGTGTTCTGAATGCGGTCAGGAACTGGTTGATTTACTCAAGCAACTGCGTGACTTATGTTCGCCAGAGGGACAAGCAACCGACTTACCTAAATCGTCTGTCGCTCAAGTCATCGAAAAGCTTGACCTTAATGCGGCTATTCGGGCATCACGCGCTTTTGCCCTTTACTTTCAGCTGATCAACATCGTCGAGCAGCATTACGAACAACGTGTTCAACAGCTCTCACAACGTACCAGTTACAAATCTTCTACAGCCTCTGTGCCTTCTGCACTCCGCAGCAGTCCCGTGTCTGAGAGTTCCTCCCTCTCACTAATACCAACGAGACACGCCCATCCCACAGACAAAAGTAATTCGGTAATGGCCTCTGTTAATGCAGCTGAGGCAGAAACTCAAACTAGTGTGCCCGGTACAGATTTACTGGAAAAAACCTGGCAAGATAACGCCGCCTCGCCACGAGAAGTCGGCACATTTCATTGGTTATTTCCCTACTTGCGACAGCTGAATATGCCACCCCAGCAAATTCAGCGGTTGATTGACAATCTAGATATTCGGTTAGTCTTCACTGCTCACCCTACAGAAATCGTCCGCCACACGATTCGAGGTAAACAGCGACGCATTGCTAAAATCCTGCAACAGCTAGACCAAGCAGAGGAAGACGTTAGAGGATTAGGTTTGACGGCTTCCTGGGAGGTCGAGGACTATACCGCTCAACTGAGGGAAGAAATCCGCCTCTGGTGGCGCACTGATGAGTTGCATCAATTTAAGCCAACTGTGTTGGATGAGGTGGATTATACGCTCCACTATTTTCAAGAAGTTTTGTTTGACGCCATTCCCCAGCTGTATCTCCGTTTCAATCGAACCTTAAAAGCCTCTTTTCCCTGGCTAAATCCTCCTACCAAGAACTTCTGTCAGTTTGGCTCATGGGTTGGGTCAGACCGAGATGGTAATCCGTCAGTAACGCCGGAAGTGACCTGGCAAACGGCTTGCTATCAGCGCGATTTAGTGCTAGGGAAATATATTCAGTCTGTAGGGCGTCTCTCTAGTTTGTTGAGTCTGTCATTGCACTGGTGTGATGTTTTACCAGACTTATTAGACTCTCTAGAGCAAGACCGATCGCAAATGCCAGAATTGTACGAAAAGCTAGCCATTCGCTATCGGCAAGAGCCTTATCGACTGAAGCTGGCATACGTGCAGCAACGCTTGGAAAATACACGCGATCGCAACAGCCATCTACGCAACCTCTATAACGGAAAACCTGCACAAAAAGACGTTTCTGACATTCCCAACCACAGCATTTACCCCTCAGGAGCCGAATTTTTGGCAGAGTTGCGGATGATCGAGCGGAACCTAGCGGAGACAGGATTAAGCTGCTGCGATTTGGAGAATCTGATTTCTCAAGTAGAAATTTACGGCTTCAATTTGGCACACCTGGATATTCGTCAGGAGAGTTCG
>DALYIW010000257.1:1679-12590 GCA_031970155.1 Coleofasciculaceae cyanobacterium CTOTU46601
GCGCTCCGCCTGGTTGATCCTGAACAATATGAAGTTCGCGTCACTCAGATACGCTCAACGAGATTGCCGATTACCTGCAAATTTTGCCTAAGCCCTACAATGAGCTATCAGAATCAGAGCGATCGCTTTGGTTAACGACTGAGTTACAAACCCGACGCCCCTTAATCCCCGCTGAACTCCCTTTCTCGGAAAAAGCCTGCGAAACCATTGAAACTTTCCGGATGCTACGGAAGTTGCAACAGGAGTTTGGCTATCGAGTCTGTCAAACTTACATCATTAGCATGAGTAACGAAGCTAGCGACCTTTTGGAAGTGCTATTGCTCGCTAAGGAAGCAGGTTTGTACGATCCAGCAACAGGTACAAGCAGCATTCGGGTAGTGCCACTGTTTGAAACAGTGGAAGACTTGAAGCGTGCTCCAACAGTAATGACATCTCTGTTTGAGCTACCCTTATATCGCGCCTGCCTTGCCGGTGGCTATGAGAATTTGTCAGTGGATCAGAAAGAACCACACACCTCTGACGACAGACAACTGACAAAGAACCTTCAAGAGGTAATGCTGGGCTACTCTGACAGTAATAAAGATTCTGGCTTCCTTAGTAGTAACTGGGAAATCCACAAAGCTCAGAAAGCGTTACAGAAAATTGCCGAAGATTATAAAATCTCTTTACGTATCTTCCACGGGCGCGGTGGCTCAGTGGGTCGTGGCGGTGGACCGGCTTATGAGGCTATTCTGGCGCAACCCGGTCGCAGTATTAGTGGGCGAATTAAGATTACGGAACAGGGAGAAGTACTAGCTTCTAAGTACTCCATGCCGGAACTGGCTCTGTATCATCTGGAGACAGTGACAACGGCGGTGATTCAAGCGAGTTTGCTGGGAAGCGGCTTTGATGATATCCAGCCCTGGAATGAAATTATGGAGGAATTGGCAACGCGATCGCGTAACCATTATCGCGCCCTAATATACGAGCAACCCGACTTACTGGATTTCTTCCATCAAGTAACGCCCATCCAAGAAATTAGTCAGTTGCAAATTAGCTCTCGCCCTGCCCGTCGCGGTGGTAAGAAAGATTTGTCTGGTCTTCGGGCAATTCCCTGGGTGTTTAGCTGGACTCAGACTCGTTTCTTGCTACCGAGTTGGTATGGTGTTGGCACGGCGCTACAAGGCTTTTTGGATGAAGAGCCAGAAGAAAATTTGAAGCTGCTGCGCTACTTCTACTTCAAATGGCCGTTCTTCAAAATGGCTATTTCTAAAGTAGAAATGACGTTGGCTAAGGTGGATCTGCAAATTGCACATCACTATGTTCGCGAATTGTCAAGTCCGGAAGACCAAGAACGCTTTGAGCTACTGTTTGAACAGATTGCCAAGGAATACCACCTTACCTGCAACTTAGTCCTGTCGATCACAGGGCACAAACGGCTTCTAGATGGTGACCCAGAATTGCAGCGTTCAGTGCAGCTGAGGAATGGCACGATTGTTCCCCTTGGTTTCTTGCAGGTTTCTTTGCTGAAGCGCTTGCGCCAACACAGCAACCAGATGGCATCTGGTGTTGTCCTCTCCCGGTATAGCAAAGGAGAGTTACTGCGCGGCGCACTGTTGACCATCAATGGTATTGCAGCGGGGATGCGAAATACAGGTTGAGGATATTAGGAGCTTAGATAAGCCCCAATTTTCTTGTTTATAATTGTCCATAGTTTACCACTATGGACAATTATTCAGATGGTGTACAGACCCCATGAATTTGCCAAGTTAATTGGCAAATCCACTTCCACCCTTCGCCGATGGGATAGAGACAAGATCCTGATAGCCAGCCGAGGGGCTGGAGGGCAGAGATACTACACGGATGCCGACTTGCAAAAAGCATTGAATCTAGGGACAAGTCAACCCAACGGGAAGACCGTAGTGTATTGTCGGGTGTCATCGAAAGGGCAAGTGCCAGACTTGCAAAGGCAAGTAGAAGCTATGGAATTGTATTGTCAGAATTCGGGAATAGCAGTAACAGAATGGATAAAGGAAATAGGGGGTGGAATGAACTTCAAGCGAAAGCTATTCCTAAAGCTAATGAAATCCATCCGAATGGGAGAAACTTCTCACATCATAATTGCCCACAAAGACCGCTTGGCACGTTTTGGATATGACTTCATCGAAGAGTTTGCCTCCTGGTATGGATGCAAGATAACAGTAATGAACCAAGAGTCATTGTCTCCGCAACAAGAAATGGTTGAAGATTTAATGGCAGTCGTACATTGTTTTAGTTGTCGGTTGTATGGATTGAGGACTTACAAGAAGCAGATAAAGAAGATAGCTCAGATAGAGGAACCTAGCTAAAGTTGTGTATAATATTCCTAATAAAGAAGAAATGGGCAGCGATGTTCGCCATTAAAAGAGAGCTAAAATTGAATAACAAGCAGTTTGAGTAATTGGGTATGTTTTCAAACATGACGATCCCCCCTAGCCCCCCTTAAAAAGGGGGGAACCGAGCTAGTGAAAGTCCTCTTTTGCAGGGGGGAACTGAACTGATTAGACCTCTTGCTCTCAATTCCTTTTCATCAAATTCAAGGGCTGCTCGTGTCGCCTACCCCAGCAGAAAAAATGACTGTTGTGGGATGGGCATCTTGCCCGTCCGTTACTATTTTTGCAAGAGGTCGATTTAAGTCCCCCTTTTTTAAGCGAGGAACTGAGTCGATTAAAGTCCCCCTTTTTTAAGCGAGGAACTGAGTCGATTAAAGTCCCCTTTTTTAAGGGGGATGCGAGGGGGATCTTCCGAGTAGCGCTAACACGCCGCGTTGCTAACACGAATAGCCAGCGTATTTCTTGCCGTATTGATATTTGGGTCATGATGCGTTCAACAACTAGAACATATTCAGACTTTTTTATCAGGCGTATTTCTTTTCAAGAATATGGCAGTAAACCCCACAATAGGGGCACGATATATCGTGCCCCTACAAATGATCTGTATTTCCCTCAATTGAGAAGTGCGACAAAGCTGGTTGTTGCATAAGCTCTCAATGATGAGAGATACAGATGATTAGTTTGAACTTGTTACTTTAAATCTCACTTTCAACTAGTTATATTCAGACAGCTTATGAAACGTCGTCATTTCTTACAATTTAGTAGTTCTCTGTTTGCCAGCTTGGGGTTGAGTCAGCTGGACTTGATGCACCAAGCTAATCGCTATGCCCAAGTGTTGGCTCAAAGCACACCTCGTAAACTGGCTTTGTTAGTTGGCATTAATGACTATCAACCTGGTATAGGGGGGTTGCGGGGGTGTCTTACTGATGTGGAAATGCAGCGAGAACTCCTAGTTCACCGCTTTGGCTTTAACCCTAAAGATATTCTCGAAGTCACAAACGCTCAAGCCACTCGTCAAGGAATTTTGGCAGCTTTTGACGAGCATCTAGTAAAACAAGCCAAACCTGGGGATGTGGTAGTCTTTCACTACTCTGGACATGGTTCACGGGTGCGTGACCCTAATCCAATTGGGAAAGATCCATTCAATAGCACGATGGTGCCTGTTGATAGACCCCCTGATTCTGTCTCCGGCTCAGCTAAATCCGTCCCAGATATCATGGGTCATACCTTATTTCTATTAATGTCTGCCATCCCTACCGAAAACCTCACGGTTGTGTTAGATAGCTGTTACTCCGGGGGGGGAAAGCGCGGTAATGTGATTGTAAGATCTGCCCGTTTAGCTAGTGATGTCAACCTTGATGCTAGTCCTGAAGAGTTTGAGTATCAAAAGCAGTTGCTTTCTAAGCTGAATCTTCCCGCAGATAAGTTTCTTGAACTCCGTCGCCAGGGAGTAGCTAAGGGAGTAGTCATTGCTTCGGCAAGGCGTGACCAACAGGCAACGGATGCACCGTTTGAGGGGTTTCATGCTGGTGCTTTCACTTATCTAATGACCCGCTATCTTTGGCAAGAAAGTAGTAACAGTTCTTTTGACAACGTATTTGTTAATTTAGCCCGTCGAACCAAAGACGTAGCTCAATCTTCTAACCTAATTCAAGACCCAGAATTTGAGGTAAAACCAGGAAGTAACAATGGATCTAAACCCCTTTACTTCCTGGAAAAAACGCGGCCTGCTGCTGAAGCAGTGATTCGGAAAGTCACTGGCAACCAAGTAGAGTTTTGGCTGGGTGGGATAGCATCTCAGAGTTTGGAAGCCTTTAAAGATGGAGCAGTTTTTACGATCATTGATGATAAGGGACAGGAACAGGGACAAATCAAGCAAGAATCCCGTGTTGGATTAGTCGGGTACGGCAAAGTTGTTGAAACTGCCCAGCAAGGGATAGTTAAAGAAGGAACTTTACTACGAGAACGAGTGCGAGGAATTCCCACAGATTTAGCCCTGCGCCTCGGTGTGGATGAAACCCTTGGTGCAGAAAAAGAGAAGGCACGGGCAGCACTTCAAGGACAGAAGAGGATTGAACTTGTTTCAGTCGAACAACGAAGTGTTGCTGATTACCTGTTTGGACGAGTCACACAAGAAGATTTCCAATCCTGGCAAAAGCAAGGAGTTTCTAATCCTGCGCCTGTAGGTGCCTTGGGGTTATTTACTGCTAGCAGACAACCAATTTCAAGTTCCTTTGGTCAGGTGGGAGAATCAGCAGAGAATGCCGTGCTGCGGTTGCGACCAAGACTCAAGGTATTGTTGGTTGGGCGCATTTTGAAAGGCCTTGTTAATGGTGATTCCTCTCAGTTGAATGTCACCACCTCAATTCAATCCGTGGATGGTACAGGGACTTCTGGCACTGTTAGCAGTCGAGGCACCCGAAGTGTTCAATCAACTCTCCCCGCTGAAGTAAAGAATACTCAGAAGTTACAGTTTAAACGGGGAACAAAGATTCAAGCTCAGGTGAAAAATAATGAAAGTCGCAATATCTATGCCAGCTTACTTTTTATTACTGGGTCTGGAGATATTCTCAACTTGTTTCCCCTAGACTGGGATGCCCCAGAAGAAAAAGCTTTGGTTGCCCCCGGACAATCGATCGCCGTACCGCAGCCAGAAGATAAGTTTGTTTGGAATGTGGGAGATGGAGTTGGCACGTTTGAGGTGCTAATCATAGCAAGTGTTGCTCCGTTACGCAACGCTTTGAAGGGGTTACAAAACATAGCCAGAGGTCGTCAGGTTGGCAGAGGAAGTCCTTTGAGTTTGAATGAGGATGAGCCAGTCGAAATCATCGGGAATTTACTAGGGGACATCGATACTAATTCCCGCTCTGCTACGCCTCAGCTTATTCCCAAAGGAGTTCAAGCAGTAGGTACTGGTCAATTAGCGGCCATTTCCACCGTAGTTGAGGTGGTGGAGTGACTTTAGAAAGGTGCGTTAACGAAGGATCGCACCTTTTCATAAATTGCGAGTGTCGAGTCTTTAAGCGACGGCAAACTCTGTGTGCTCCCGCAAGTCTGGAGGATGAAAAGCCAGGACAATTTTGTCTTTGGGAACTCCGGCGGTGATTAGTTCACTAGTGATACCATCTTCAATGCCATCTCGTTGAATCCAGATTTTGTCGTTGATAATTTGAACGTGAACGACACAGCCGTGAATGCGCTGTTCGCCGTCCCATCCAGTGTTCATCAGCAGAAAGTGATTGCGATCGCCGTCAATGATGACATCCTGGTTAATTTGTCCGTGGCTGTAGGGAATCGATGCATGTTCTTTTAAGATTTTTTCAATACTATTTCGATAGTGTTCTAGGGTATCCATTGCACAACCTCTTTGGTTTGGCGATTAAAGACAAGCAGGCGAAGATCTGTTTTTCTTAGCAGGAGTTGACCGATTTCTTCCGAGAAGAGTTCGCGAAAAACAGCACCGTTAACAGCAAGGTAGAGTGTTCGCTCTGGTTGTTGTTCTTCTAAAATTTTGGAGTAAAGAACATATTGACCTAAAGCATCCTCCAGATCGCTGACTGGCGATGGACTTAAAAAACTTTTGATTTCGACTGCAATTTTACACCCTTCCTTTTCGGCAGCTAGAAGTTTTTCAGCTCCCAAATCCACGTAGACAGAGCGGTTCCCAATTGTAAGCTTAAGTGGGTCGTTGGTAATTGTCCACCCGTCTTTCTCCAAGGCTATTCTTACAGTATCGTGGTATATATCCTTCGCCATGCGCTATTCCTTAAAAAGGCTCAGGTTCACACTCAGTCTGATTGAGTGGATTTGGTAGTTTTGGGCTTGCGATTCTTCGATTTTGCTTTGGCTTCGGCGTATTTGCCACCTAGAATGTCTGTAAATCAACTCACTTACAGCCAATTTCCCACTAAAACGAACGGTGCCCAATAATAGGGGGATTTATAGTTACCCCCTCGCTCTATGAGTTTTAACTGAGCGCGGCGGAGAGCTTCAGCTTTACTCACTTTTGTATCCTTCAATTCCTTATAAAACTGAATCATCAGGTCGGCTGTAGCTTTATCATCAACGACCCATAAGGTGGCTAATGTGCTGCGGGCACCCGCTTTTACTGCTACGCCGGCTAATCCTAACGCTGCTCGCTCATCTCCAGTTGCCGTCTGGCAAGCGCTGAGAACTAGTAGTTCAATTGCATTTTTGCGACTTGCTTCTCTACCTTGAAGTAAATCTTTTAACTGGTCAACCTGGAGTTGTCCATCAGAAGTGAGAATGAAGGTACTTTTAGGATCGGAACCAAACTGACCGTGAGTTGCTAGGTGAATGATCGGGAAAGGAACTGAGTCGATCGCTCGTTGAATTGCAGTGGTTGTAAATTCCTTATTAAGGAGAACTTCACCCGATACTTGCTTGCTAATTTCCTCTAATTCCTGCTTAACATTGTCAAGAGCTGGAAAGCCTTGACTAGCTTCAGAGAGTCCAGCCTTAAGGGCTGTCATCTTACCCCTTACTAGGGGTTTAGAGTCAAATAGTTGTAATCCTGGGGTTTGGGCGATCGCATATTTTTCCACCAAAAACTTCTGGCCATCGTGAAGTACTGCCATCGGCAGATTCAGCAAGGGAGCATCTAGGACAAAGACGAGAGTTTCTACTCCACTAGCTTTGATATCCTCCTCGAAGGGTCGAATTATCCAATCGTAGACCTGTTTTGCCAGCTCTAAGTATCCCTCATCTGCCCCTTGTTTGAACTCAACGAATGGTTGGGCGCTACGCAGGTTACGACTTATGTAATCAAAAGTTTGCCGCAGCTGAGTCAAGATATCATTCACGTCAGCTGTTGGTTGGGTGCTACGGGAGTTAAGACTTGAGGGAGCAACAGATCGCCGCAGCCGAGTAAAGATATCATTCACCTCAACTCGCGCTTTAGGAATCGTATGGCGCTTCAAGCGATCGCCAGCTAGTGACAAAACTACATCTAATCGGTCTGCTAAAACAATCGGGTAAACAACAGCAGCTTTTTGGTCAATATCATCAATTTTTACCGATTGGGACGTTATACAATTTTCCCGGAAGAAGTTAACCAGTTCGGCTTGCTGGAGGGATTCAATAGCTGTACGAGCTTTATTCAAATCTCCGGATTGCAGCAGTAGCCCCGCGTACTCTCGATAAACAGGTTCGACACCCTCCCGAAAGGAGAACTGCGCGTCAGGATTAACGGTCACTAAGTCACTACGCAAGTCCTGAAGATTATTGACAGCCGCTTCGTAAGAGGCGATCGCACCTTCTGTTTTTCCCTGTTGTTTGAGGATTTGTCCTAACTGCCACTGCCACCGATAGGCAATGTCTCCCGCACCGATAGATTGAGCGCTCGCTAATGCTTGCTTCGTATTCTCCTGTGCCTGCTCTAGCTGTCCTAGCTTTTGGCGTAGTACTCCCAACTGACCTAGGGCGTAAGATTCCGAGCGCTGGTCTTTTAGCGTTCTCGCTTGTTCTAGTGCGATCGCCAATTGTTGAGCAATGTCTTGAGGATCGACCTGTTCCTCTTTCTTTAGTTCCATCACCATACGTGCCCAGTTAATTCGAGCATGAACGGATGTTCGCGAAAGTGGCAATTTGTCAAGTGTTTCTCGAACTTGGCGTAGTAACTGTCGCTCTGTATCGGTGAAGGGTAGACCTGAGTCACCAAATGTGCTGAGCTGATTAAGTTGGGCTTCAACTTTTGCTATGGGTGTAGTGGCTGTCTCGGCAGCTTTTTGGTAGTTAGCGATCGCTTCTTGAAAATACGTTTGAACTTCGCTAGTGTTGCCTCGTTCTTGAGCCGTCTTGCTGCGGTCTTTGGCGATGTTACCTAATACCAAATAAGCCGTACTACTATTCTCTTCGCGGGCTGGTGAGGGTAGGGTTTCGACAATTTTTAAACTTTCTTCTATTGACTTTTTAGCATCATCCAAATCACCAATTAAGCGTTGGGTAATTCCCAAACTTTGTAATGCGATCGCTTTTAGCGGAGGGTCAGTTTGGTCTGTCAGATTGTCGTTAAGTTGTTTGAGAGCGTCCAAGGCGCGGCGATAAAATCCACCCTTGCGTAGTGCCTGCGCTTGATTAAGCCGACTTTTGAGAGCATCGTTTTTTTTGCCTTTGCGATCGTAAATGGTTGCAGCCGTAGAAAAACGCTCTGCCGCGACTTCTGGCTGTCCCTGAGCAAGATAAATTTGCCCTTGAAGGTCGAGGGTCATAGCTTGATTAAGAGCATCTCCTTTGGCGGCAAAGGCTTGTTCAGCTTGTTGCAAGCGGGTTAATGCTTCAGGAAACTGCTGTTGTTGATAGAGTTTTTTGGCTTCCTGCACCAGGGCATCTGGAGCTGTTGTATTTTGAGCGATGATTACCTTTGCAGAAGTTTGATCGACTACAGGCAAGCTGTTTACCCTCGACTGCCAACTTAATGCTAGAAAGAAAAGGAAAGAAATAAGAAATAGAAAAGCAAAAAGATTTTTTTGGGGTGGTTTTTTGTATCTAAAAATATGCTTTTGACTTACTGTAATTTCTTTTTGAGTTGCAATTTTTTGGGGCGAATATTGAAGTGTTATTTGTCGGGATGGATGTTGAAGCGCCATTTGTTGGGGCGAATGGCCATTCGCCCCTACTAGATGTCGCCTCCTTGTAGAAATCCTGTGCTTTATTTTTTTCTTCTGAGGATTGATCAAATCCAGTAAATCAAAAAATTGTCTTAGCATTTTTCATTTTTAAGGGTTAGAAAATGCGGTATATGACGGAGAAGTACACTCCGTTTTCTTGTAAGGTTCTTTCGCTGGAATCAATGTTTATGATGGGAAAACCCCAGTCCAAGCGAGCAGAAAGGCGATCGCCCATTTGAAATCTAAAGCCAAGTCCAGCTGCTGCTAGAAAATTGGGGTCAGGTGCGGGGTCAGGATTTCCTGAATTGTTCCAGACGAAACCCAAATCAACGAAAGGCCCGACTTGCAAAAGAGCGTTTTGCTTGGGAAGGCCCAGAATCGGGAATCGAAGTTCCGCCGAAGCGGATGCCCCGTTATCAGTTAGCAGAACATTTTCGCGGTAGCCTCTGATTGTATCTTGACCGCCAAGACCAAACTGCTCCAATCTCAACAGAGGGTTGGTTGAAACTTGCACATCTCCCCGCAAAAGTAACAGGGTATTGGGAGCTAACACACGTAACCATTGAACTTGTCCGCGCCAAGCTAGAAAGTTACTATCGGGAGCATCTTCGTTGACTGTACCACCTAAGAAACCAAGACCAAGACTGAATTGGGAACGGAGAGCTAAGACTTCACGGTTACTTCGCTGAATCCAGTCCTGGAAAAAGCGCAAGGCGGTAACAGTAGTACTTCCATCCTCTTCTGTTCCTGGCGAAAGCCTGACTGGAACATCAAAAATCGTAACTTTACTTCTTTGGTTGGTTGCTGATACTCCTAAAGCGAATTCTTCTCTGAGGTTTCGCCACAGAGGCTGACGGTAACTCAGCGCAAAGTAGCGAGAATTGGCATCAATATCAATTCGGTTGAAAGGAGGTTCGACTACGTTACTGAAGGTGAAACTTGTGGTGAAGCTGAGGGTGCCGTTTAGAGGATTCAGGGGGTAGGTGTAGATGGCATCTAGAGTATTGCTGCCATTGGTATTGCTGTAGCCGACTGTTACGCCATCTCCTTGTCCAAACAAGTTGGCTTGAGTGAGTTCCAATCTGCGCTCTAAGGTGCCAATATTAGGCGATCGATTATTGTTGAGAGAGGCGTCAAGGTGTAAGGTTTTCGCCTCTTCAACTTGTACAATCAGCAAGCTTGAATCTGAGCGCGTCCCTGCCGTGAGTTCAGCAGCTAGATTTTTAATTAATGGGTCAAGTTGCAAAAGTTGCAGCGCTTCGATTAGAGCAGTTCGATTCAAGGGCGTACCAGCTCCAAGAGCAACACGACTGCGAATATAGTTAGGGTTGAGTCGCCGCGTGCCTCTGACTTCAATGGCTTCTAATCCCCCTTCAATCACTTGGATTTTGACTACATTTTCTGTTTTTTTGAAGGTTTGAGGCGGGATAATTGCACCAGAAGTGATGAAGCCTCGTTTGTTGTAGAGTTCAGTAACGGTAGAACGAACCTTGTAGACTTCAGCAAATGATAAGGGACGGTTGAGAAAGTCTTTGGTAGCTATAGTCAGTTCCTCGTCACTGATGGCTGTATTGCCTTCAAACTCAAAGCGCTCAATGGTAATGCTTTCGGGGATTTCACCGGGAACAGGTTCTGCTGTTGTGGGAGGTGGAGGCGGAGACGGTATTACTGGTTCTGGAGCAGGGGATGGGGCAGGGGGTTGTGGTTCTGGTAGAGGCTCTACGGGACGTTTGGGGGGTACCTCCGGTGTAAGTGGGGGGATATCTTGTGAAGGGGTAAGTGTTGGAATCTGGGCAATTAGGGTATGAGGATGGGTTACATCTGTGGCGTTATCCGTCAGGAAATTAATTCCCTGGCTCATAACTAAAGTCCTCTTAAGAGGACTACTAGCTGATAAGTCTTGTTGAGTTTGAGTCCATTTCAATGGACTT
>DALYIW010000258.1:0-9476 GCA_031970155.1 Coleofasciculaceae cyanobacterium CTOTU46601
GCTAAGGCTCCCACTAGCAGGGCGGTTAGTCCCGTTCCTAATGTTAGTACTAGTAGTAATTGTCTATGTGGCGCAAAGGCAACTTCTGTAGGGGTGGCAATGATGGCTGACCAAGGGATGTCTGGCAGGCCTTCTAGCTTCCCAAACTTGGTATACGCTACCAAATCCTGATCTTTGTCACCGTAATCACTAGCGACCAAACTTGTGGGTTTCCCTGGTGTTTGCAGTTTCGCCAAGTCGGGAAAAACTGCCTGAGCTAGTTGATTTTCCTTTTTATCTTGGTTGGCCAGGAAAATTTTCCCTGTTGAGGAATCAATTAAATGATATTCATCCCGATTAGTACCAAAGTTTTGGATTAACTCTTCTAGAGCAGCAACTGGCATACGGGTTTGGATCACAGCGATTGTTTTGCCCGTCACACTATCTTTCACGGGTGCAGCGAAGTGAATGATAAACTGTCCAGAAGATTTGGATATTTCTGGAGAGCTAATGACTGGTTGATTAGATTTGATGGCACCTTGAAAATAACTGCGATCGCTTGGGTTGCCTGGGGCTTCTCCTTTTGATTGGACAATTACATTGCCCTTGAGGTCAAACACAGCTATGCTGTCATAGACCTTGTAAGTTTCTATATATTGGTCTAGTTGTGCTTGCTTTTGGGCTGAAGAATTTATTTCTTTCAAGTTTGGATTGGTTAGAGAGGGGAGATTTGCCAGTACCTGAATATCCCCATAACGGTCTCGCATGAAGTTTTTGACCTTATCTTCCATGCCAACGACACGAGCTATCTTAGTCTGGGAACTTTCCTCAGTAAGACCTTTGTTAGCAAATTGATAGGCAGTAAATCCGGTCAACAGTACAGGAATGGTTCCAAGTGCGATCGCTAAAGCTGTCACTTTTTGCGTTAACAGCAGTCCCTGCCAACGTAGTACTCCTAATGTTTGCTTACTGGGGTGATAACTTGGTTTACTCAAATGCTGAGGCTCAACCGCTTTCACCACTGACTGTAGCGAGACTGACTCTATTGGAGTTTGTATCTTACTATAACTAGCCAACCCGTTTTGATTCATATTATTTAGTGAATTTTTTCCCACTCCCTTGAATTGTTGGTGAGCAGCTTTTGATTCTGGCTCAAACTGAGTCGCCATTCCACGGCCTCCTCGAAGTGATAGTTACTTGGCAAAATCTGATTAATTTCAGTGCCAGCGTCTAATCCCTTTGCAGAACAACGAATAGGCTCATGTTGCTAAGGCATCAACTGATACTATTGTGAGTACCATAGCGATCGCTCTATTTCATGACGGTAGCGACTCGACTAAGGGTAATTGGTAAGATAACGAGCTGGCAAAACGTAGTCCGGCTTTATCCTCACAGAGTTGCCTTGGCAGCAAAGTGGGACGCAGTAGCGTCCACCAAGGCTATCTGAGCCAAGAAGAGTACAAACTGATTGAATGGTGTAGCACTCTTTTGTTACAAAACTCTGAGGTATGTATTCAAGCCGACTAATCAGCTACACCAAATAGCCCTCAGCGTTAGCGCACCAGCCTCGTAGAAGCTAGCCATCTGTTCTTCGTAGAAGTTCCCATTCCCCATTAATCGAAGTCGGCAAGAGAATACATCCTCCGCTTTCGTAACTTCGTTAACCTTGCGTTATCCTAGAACGCTTTAGTATCCGCGTACCCGCCAAATCTCTTCCTGCAACGGAGCGCACCCACAAGATTAGAAGACTAGAGTTGACACAACTATGTTTAATATGGGGACTTGAATATTAGGTAGACCGAAACCTCGTTACAACATTTACAGCTTCCCAATCTACCAATCCAATAAAGACTTGCTCAGTGCCGACAATCACTGCGTTAAAGGAACCGGAGATTTTTTTATTAGATGATGCTGCTTAATGGAATACTGCTTACAGTACTCGTCTACAAGCCACACTAGCGGCAGCAACGCCACCACCCGCAGCAATAAGAGCACCCATTGGTCCGCCCACTGCTTCTCCAGCTACCGCCATCTCAATCGCTACAGCTAATACACAATCGTCCAAGTCTTCTTCCGATGCCGGTTGAGCCTCAGGGTGATTGTCTTTCCAGGCTTGAGCGAGAGGAAGTGCGAGTTTGATCAGCTGGTTATTGAGGTCAAACTCTCGCAATTCCTCACGAGATACAGGAGCAGAAGAGGTCGGCTTCAGATTAGTAAACTTTTTTTCCGAATTAGAGAGACTCATAGTTCTGGGTACCTAAAAAACACCACATTCAGGAAGAATGAGATTGAAGCGGTAAAGATAGACAACCCTGGTGGTGCACAGTCTACAGGAGAGGAGAAGCGAAAGGGCTACTGTTCACAGCCCATTGCTTTTTCTCTAAGATGACCGAATTTGTAAGACACTGTATAACGTGTATTACGATATCTGTATGATAGGACACTTGACTGGGTATTCGCAACCATGTCAAGTAGCCTTTATCGAGTCTTTATCAATTTCCATCAATTACTTATAGTTCTCTCTAATCCGACCTAGATCTGCCATAAAAATTAACAACTCTTGCTGCATCAGCAACCCATAGGATGAGGACGGTTAGATCAGGTTGCCGTTAAAGATAGTAGATACAGAGAAGGGAGACAAGACAGACAAGGGAAAGAAAAAGTACCACGTTTG
Organism: Coleofasciculaceae cyanobacterium CTOTU46601; assembly: GCA_031970155.1. Lineage (GTDB taxonomy): Bacteria > Cyanobacteriota > Cyanobacteriia > Cyanobacteriales > Coleofasciculaceae > DALYIW01. The sequence goes on from DALYIW010000258.1 coordinate 2,654, forward strand.
AACGCAACTGGGTAGGGAGCATCCCAAAGCCAGCAAAAATATTCAGAAGTGGGAGCATCTTGCTCCCTTTGTGTTACGGCAGCGGGCTTTTCGGCCTGCACTACAAATTTACAAAAACGGGATGCTCCCACTAGGTATTACAAGCTAACCACAGGGCGCTGACATGAAAATTATCAGGACTTACGAAAATTTCCCCTTGAAAGGCCATTTGTAGGGGTGAACGACCGTTCACCTCTACTATATGTGGTGTCCAGGCGTAAGTCTTAATGAAAATTATTATGATTTACCCAAATTTCCCATTGAATCACCATCTGTCGGGGCATATAGCTATATACCTCCTACCATATTTCGTGTCTGTGCGTAAGTCCTAATTATGAAAAAAGATATTAAATACTACATAAAAATAAACTCTTTTTCTGTCCTAGGACTTACGCAAATTTCCTTTTGAACCGCCAAAGGTAACAGATACTATTGCCGCACTTGAACCTTAATGTTTGCTTTCTCACTGCTACAGTTTCGTTCTTTGGAAGGAGCGCTAATTTTTCTAGTTAATATTACTTTGAAGAAATAAAATGGGCTTAGTAAATAACCCCAATAAAAAGCTAATTCGCAAACAGTAACTAAATGATTGGAGGACGATTGTGAATTCAGCTTAGCTATTCCATATTTAATTAAGTGTAGTAACACCCGACGCAGGCTTCCCAAAAATGTTCTTAAAAGAACATTTTGTTTTTGCCAAATAGGAGTATTAATCATGCGTAGGCAGCAACTATTTAAGCCAACACCACGAGAGAGGGTGACTAAATAATCCTTTTCTAATCGCCAGCTTGGTATTTGGTGAAAAGTTTCCATTGCTGGGTTATACCAAATTTCCCAACCCGCTTTGTGAAGGTACATTAGCGGCTCTAAATCTTCACCACCTACCAATGACTCACCCAGCCTACCCTTAAGAAGTGGGTATTTTGGCACAGCCTCACACCAGGCTGGCTTGCGAACAACTAATCCAGCTCCTGGCGGTAACTTAAGCTTGTCGGGTTCGTAGAGATGAGCTTGTTGTCCTCGTTCTGTAATACCTAAAAAAGGAGCAATGCGCTCAAAATTATCTGGTGGTTCAACTTCAAATTCACCATGAATTTGACTGGCGTAAGCACCCGCCTTTGGGTGAGCTTTACCAAAAGCATCAGCAGCAGCTACCCAGGTGAGCGAAGGTAAATTGTCATCATCAAGTAAACCAACCAACTCGCTTTTTGCTTCTTGAACTGCTCTAGCTCGTGCAAAAGCTGCTCCTTGTTGAGTTTCCAAGCAGTACTTTAATAACCCAGATCGGCACCAATTGGCTTGATATTCAAGAACAATTTTTGCTGTAGCATCCTGACTATTATTATCAACGACAATGACTTCCCAGTTAAGATGGTCAACACCAATTTGCGATCGCAATCTCTCTAATATCTTAGGTAATCGGCTTTCCCCGTTATAAGTTGGAATCGCAACCGTAAAGTCAACTGACATAAGTTGTTGTTAGTTGTTAGTTGTTGGTTGTTGGTTGTTGGTTGTTAGATATTGCTGAACTGTTTAAACTTTGTTGTTCTTTACGGTTGAAATAGCCATGCTTCCATAGGTAAAAAGGACTCACTAAACTACTGACAAATAGCTCCAGTTCGCAAGCCGCAATTAAGTCAGATTTGACGCGCCCACCATGTTTAAGCAAGTGAAAAGCAATTTTTCGCAAATCGTTTGTCATGTAAGCGAGAGTTGCGATCGGTCGCTGCCAGGGTTGTACTGAAAGCATCCGTGTCACATAACGACTTAACCCAATCCCCCGAAAAAACGGTATTAAATACTCGCGCTCCAGACGCCAGTGAGGGATTTTATGCTCAATTTGCATGGCGGGATTGTACCATAGTTCCCAACCCTTGGCTTGGATGTAAGACAGCATCTCTAAATCTTCGCTAGTGACCATACTGCTAGGAGTACGACCTGTTAATACTAGCTCTTTTGGGACGCTGACTAACCAAGCTTGTTTACGCACAACTAACCCAGCTGACGGCGGCAGTACTTTCTTTTGAGGTTCATAGCGTAGTGGTTGTGAACCTTTATCAGTGATGGCTAAAAAAGGAGCGAGTCGATGAAAATTTTCTGGAGGTTTAACTTCAAAAACACCTTGGATTCGACTGCCATAAGCACCTGCTGCCGGATGTTCTTGTGCAAAAACGTAGGCAGCGGCTACCCAGTCAGATGCAGGTATATTGTCATCGTCTAGAAAACCAACCAGTGTACCTCTAGCTTCCTCAAAAGCACGCTTTCGTGCAAATGCTGCCCCCTGCCTAGACTCAAAGCAATACCTCAATGGATATTGCTCAGACCAGCTAGCTTGATAAGATTGAACAACTTTGGCGGTGTCATCCGTACTGTTGTTGTCAACAACAATAATTTCCCACCTAAAGTTTTTTGTACGATCTTCGGTTTGTAAGGCGTCATGGCAGGAAGTTTGCAGTCGCTGTAGAACTTCCGGTAGACGTTTGGCACCGTTATAGGTTGGGATGGCGACAGTCAGATCAAAATCCATCGTTTGTTAAGTCACGCTATCAAGCTGGCGTCGTAGCTCATCTGGATTTTCCAGTAACTCAGATTGCGCGATCGCTTTTTGTTCTCCAGACTTCAGCCACTTCAGATTAACCGTTTGACTCTCTGCTTCTGCATCTCCCAGTACCAAGCAAGCAACCGCCCCACTGCGATCGGCCCGTTTAAACTGCTTACCAAAGGCACTACCACTCAAGTCGAGTTCTACTGTAAAACCAGCCTGACGTAGTTTTTGAGCCAGTTTTAGCGCTTGAGCTTCTGCTGCGTCGCCTTTAGAAACTAGGTATAAATCTAGCTTTGAGGTGGGTGCAGTAGATAGCTGTTGTAGCAGTAGAATTAAACGCTCTATACCCAAACCCCAGCCTACAGCAGGTGTATCCGGCCCTCCTAGTTGCGCCACCAGTCCATCATAGCGACCACCTGCACATACTGTTGCCTGGGCACCTAAGTCATCCGATTGAATTTCAAACGCTGTGTGGGTGTAGTAATCTAAACCACGTACCAAACGAGGGTTGAGTTGGTAAGTAATCCCTATATCAGTCAGCAGTTGCTGCACTTTTTCGAGGTGATGCCGAGACTCTGAACCAAGATAGTCGAGAAGATTAGGAGCTGCCTCTACAATTTTTTGAGTACGTTTGTCTTTACTATCCAAAATTCTCAATGGGTTGCGGTTGAGGCGATCTTGAGAGTCTGGATCTAATTCATCTTTATAGGGGGTCAGGTAGTCTACTAAGGCTTGTCGATAAAGGGGTCGGTCTTCTGGATTCCCCACCGAGTTAATATCTAGTCGCAGGTCTTTCAGACCTAAAGTTTGTAGGATGTCTGTTGCGATCGCAATCACCTCGACATCTGCTCGTGGCTCGGCACTGCCTATTACCTCTACCCCCAGCTGGTGAAATTGCCGCTGACGCCCTGCTTGAGGCTTTTCGTAGCGAAACATTGGTCCTGTATACCAGAGGCGTTGTACTGCTCCAGTAGCGTAGAGATTATTTTGAATAAACGCTCTAACTACACCTGCTGTCCCTTCTGGGCGCAGCGTCACGGAACGAGGCGGAGTGGCTTTGTCGTTGAAGGTGTACATTTCCTTGCCCACGACATCTGTGGCTTCACCGATACCCCGTTCAAACAACTCTGTCGGCTCAAAAATGGGGGTGCGAATTTCCCGATAAGCTGATCTATGAAAGATTTGGCGTGCGATCGCTTCGACCTGCTGCCAATACCCAATCTCTTCGGGCAAAATATCTCGTGTTCCTCGTAAAGCCTGGATCGACCCCATTAAATTTTCACTTCCCCTCTAGGTTTGGTTGCACCACTGGAGCCGTTTCTTCTTCCCAAGCACCATAGCGGTTTTGATAATACGCCAAAATTTGGCTTACTCGTTCTCGACTTCCTGCCTCAACAGTGTCCCCATACTGAATCCACAGGCCACCGACCTGACTTTGATTGTAATCAAACTGCTGGGATGTCTGAGCAAGCAAACCAGCTTCCACCCCCTCTACTTGACGCAAATGGGCAGCTACCTCTCGATACACTGCCAAGGGCAACCCAGGACATCGAATTTGATATCGCTGCTGTTCTAGCACTACCTTCTGTACAGTTTAGATGTTTACCAATCCTATACAGGTATATATCACGCTTGGGGAGTGACAGTAGTATTTTCAGGTATTGGCGCTGGGAGAAATGCTGTAGGCGCTCCTGGTTGTCCTGGCTGTCCGCCTTCCCCAACTCGTTTAGCTACCTCAATGCCGTATTGCTCTAATACCACAAGTGGAGTGGGACCTTGATTCACTTCAATTCGCTTGACCAGCACCTGTCCATTGAATAGTCGGTCTCCCTCTCGAACGGTGCGACTCGGCTCATTAGGTACTTTCACAATTGCCCTAGGCACACCACCTACTTCAACCACTCCTGAGACTTCGATGCCCCTTGCCTGGGTTGGTTCAGGTAACGGAGGCAATTGTGGTATCAACCCAGGAGCTGTTGCCACTGGAGGCAAACCCAACGGCGGAGTCGGACGAGCGGGTAGACGATTGGGACTTGAAGACGGAGGCTTCGCCTTGGGGCGAGATGGACGAGGCAATGCCGCAATTCTTTTTGGTGTTGTTCGCCTGCCAGTCGTTGCTACCGGTGGCCTTACACTTCTTGTTCCCGGTCGATTTCTAGCTGTGCCTCCACCTGTGTCTCCACCTGTCGTTCTCACAGGCTGCCTCGCCGGCTGCCTTACAGGTACTGGAATCCGAGGTAGTGGTGGCACGGGTTGGGCACCGGTTCCACCTGCTCCCTGATTGGTTGGTTCCACAGTAACTTCTGGCTGTACAGGAATTACCGCAAAGGGGTCACTACGCCCTTTGGCAATCTGTTTTAGTCGCGCTTCGGCTGGTAAGGATTGAATCAAGCCCGCTACTGCTGTAGGATTTCCCGGTTGCTGCGGCGCTAAGGGACTAGGAAAATTCGGGGGAGAGGGTGGAGTAAGTCGGCGGGCAACAGGTGAAGGTGAAGGAGTACTCTGACCGGCTTGTTGCCCTTCGTTATCAGCAGGACAACCTCCTAGGAATAGAGCTAGCAGGCTTACCAAACCCATTAATGAAACTTGACGCATAGACCAGTCCCCCAACGTTTTACCAGAAGACACTGTAGAAATTACCTGTATTGGAAATTGAGTTAACCAGTAGATGACTCAGTATATCGAGACAGTCTATAGTACCTTATATCGAGCCTATTGATGAACAGCATCATTGTGAATGGCTCTCTTGATGAGCAAGGCAATGATCGATTTTCTGAAACTCCCCATATACCTCTATATTAGTTTCCACAAACAGTAAGCTGTCACGCATTTAAATTAGATATTAAGTAGCGACCAAGATGGTCGCACTACAAGAATTTCACAATTATTGACAATCAAGTTTAAATGACGAACAGCTGATCATGAACAGCATATGTTAAGAGGAATAGGCTTTATAGCGCTTGCTTCATGAGATTTTTCGCAACAGACTCCAGCGCTTTTTACCGTTCCCCCCCAACCATCAACTTTTTTAGGGAGTTTAGTCCTTTTTTAACCCGCCGGGAGACGGTTACGACACTGATGTCTAAGAGTTCTGCTACTTCTTTTTGCGTCAAGTCATGTAAAAAAACAAATTCTAGAATTTCGCGGGTACGATTTTCCAGATGAGCCAAAGCTTGTTGCAGGCGAATTTGATCTTCTTGCGCTAACTGAAAACTGCGATATCGCGGATCAGGTACGAGTTCGCCCAAGCTAGTTGTCCCTTCTTCAACATCTCCCACTGGTGTATCTAAGCTCAGAGGTTCACGATTTTGATGAGCCAGCTTGATTTCTTGCCATTCTGCTGTGGAAATGTCTAATGCTGCCGCTATCTCAGAATCTGTTGGTTGCCGATTGAACTTCACTCGTAAATCTTGAGTGATTTCTACAGACTGCTGCCGTAGGGCTAGCCAGCGGCGAGGAATGCGTACTGAGCAACCCCGATCGCGTAAATAGTGCTGAATTTCACCCCGAATATAGGGAATGGCAAACGAACTAAAGGCTGTTCCTTTCGTCGAATCAAACCGTTCAATGGCACGAATTAAACCGATACAGCCAACCTGTAGTAAGTCCTCGTAGCTTTCGGTACACTGATTGACCCAGTGATGACCTTCTTTCCTAACCAGCCCAAAATTGAGATGAACTAGTTGGTTGCGGATTTCGGGACAGTCAGTTTTCTGATACTCTCGCAATAAACGCAGGGTCTCATGTTTAAGGTCATGGGTTAGAGGGGTAGACATAGCAAAACTCGGGTGGTAGAGCACGGTCTGACGAAGGAACTTTCAAAGTACGCCAGAGTTAACACTTGCTGCTGTGACTTGAAACACAGCCGTTAATTTTTTGTAGCTTCTTAGCACCCTATAAGACAACAGCGCTTAAGCAAGATAATATTGACGGCTTTTCGATTTAAGTCTTCAACCTTGAATTTTTTCTGTATGCGGTTGTTAGACCAATATTATCAGTTAACTAAGATTAAAGAAATACATATATTTGCCCAGAAGCGCTACCTGAAGAAAATCGGCTTCTTGGCTGGAGCTAGATTGTTTTGATATCTTAATGTTTACACAAAAGGGGCATCAGCCCCTTTTTTCGGTTTTTTCAAGAAAAACCCAAGATTTTGCCTAGCGATCAGCTGATAAGAGTCAAACTCTAAGCTTGTTCTGGTTCAATTCGAGCGTAAAAGATGCCGCGAATTTTTACTTC
>DALYIW010000258.1:9514-12538 GCA_031970155.1 Coleofasciculaceae cyanobacterium CTOTU46601
AGGGCTGTTCGCTCTCAAAGGTCCCTGCAACTTCGCCTGTGTCGCTGTCTACTTTAGCGATTTGCAGAGAAATTGAGCCAGGGAGAGTTTCCACGCGCTTGACGTTAGCACGGGTTAGGTCGGTTTTATCAGCTTGGGATGGCAGAGCGATCGCATTATCGTAGCCAGCCGCGACGCCACGACCTTTTGGATCTAGGAACACGGAACCCCGGTAAGATGGGACTTTGAACTTTCCTTCAAAGTCCGTGGATGTGTTGATGCTTTCAACACCTGGTTGGCTCGTGGCAACTAAATTTTTAATCGTGAACATGAAAGGTACTCGCTCACCTCCAGGTAACTGGACTGTGATTGGCTGAAAGTCTATACCTTCTTTTTCAATAAAAGTCAAGCTTCCATTTTCATCAATTTTTAAATCTCCTCGAACTTGGTCAAGGCTAGACGTGAGTCGGGTCAATAACTTGCCCGGAACAAATTCTGCCTCTTTCCGCTTATTAGCAGATTCTTCCTTGACATAGAAGGTAGTTGGCTGTAAACACAAATCTGTCAGTACATAGGATTTGCTGGAATCTATGGGAATAGAACCGCGAGTCGTTTCTGACAGTTGTGGGCAGTTATTAGCTAGACCAGTACCTCTGATCTGGTCATAACTGAGTGGAACGTCAGCCGCTGATGCGGGACCTTCACTACAAGCCGTTAATACCCCCAGACACAAAGCCAGGAAGGCAACAATGAAAGCGCGATACCTCATGGTCAACCTCAATCGTCAATATCCGATCTGAAAATTTTTATTATGGTGATGCGTGAATCGGACTCCAATAAGTAGGAGTGAAACAGCTGCTGTCCTCAAGACATCGACAAGTGATGCCCACAACTCACTATCCACACATGCTATATTTTGGGGCGCACAAATGCTTTCGGTGAACACTCCCATCTGTTAGACTTCTGCAAAATTAAGCATGGTCTTGAAGACGGCACCGAAGGCGAGACCCTCAAATCTTGTTTAAAAGCATTGTACACGGGAAGGGTCGCCTTTATTTGGTTGTTGGCTGTTTGGATCAGCACTCTCCAAGAAATCAGGACTTACGCAAATTGCTGATTTAAACGCTACTGCTAGTAGTAGTAGTAGGGTGGGCACTGCCCACCTTACATGTAGAGGTTCTGCGTAAGTCCTGGAAATAACCAACACCCCCCGCATCCCACATACTTTAGTCGTAGGATGAGCTAACTCACAGCTGGTCAGTCGAAGTTTCTAGTTGATGTTCTCTGTGCCCTAAAAGGGCGAGGCTTTAAGCCCATTTTCTTGGTAAGGTAGTGGCGTAAACACACCCCGCCCACTCTTGGGACAGGGTTTCCAGGCGGGAAGACTCTGATGAACCGTGAAAAAGATTTGGATTCAAAGCAGTTACACGTCAAACTGGAAGCCATTACCACTGAGATCTGTTCTTTAGCCGATAGCTATAAGGGCAATAGTGTAGCCCTGTTGACTTTGCTGCGGACTTTGGAACAGTTGCATCGAGAGATTCGAGAAGACTTGTTTCAAGCCTCGTTGCCCGATAGTCGGCACGGGCTTTACTCCTTATTGAGAGATATTGAAGAAGCTGGGGGCTGGCCCTACATTGAGCGGATGAAGCTGCGATCGCTTATGGAAAATCTGCTAGACACTGAAGTTTATAGCGAGGACACTCAAAGTGGTAATTGAGTTTCCTTGAGCTTACTTTCCTATGAAAGTAGGGAGTAGGGAGTAGGGAGTAGGGGAACAAAGGCTATCTTTATTCGTGGTGGCGATATTTGGGTCATGAGGGATGGTCTTGATAATGAGTATGAGTATTTGAGACACTGCCTACCCTACATGAACAATATTTATTACTGATGCCAAATCTGAGATTGAAGGCTTTTGGGAAATTTTTGGACACAGAATAATGTCGGTGCTGACACAACGAGACACAGGGCGTCACGAATGTTAAGATCCTGCGGTCAGTCTTAGAATTTCACAAAATCAATACCCTATTGTTATGCCGATTGCCGCGCAGTCAATAAAGTTTGGGACAGACGGTTGGAGAGGCGTTATTGCCGACGATTTTACCTTCGAGCGAGTAGCTTTGGTCGCCTCTGTGGCGGCAAAAGTACTGGCAGATGTTTTTGGCGAGACCACAGGTAGCAATACAATTATTGTGGGTTACGATCGCCGCTTCATGGCGGAAGATTTTGCTAAAAAGACTGCGGAGGTTGTCCAAGCCGCTGGGTTCGATGTGCTGCTGTCGGAGAGTTATGCTCCAACTCCAGCCTTTAGCTGGGCAGCCAAGCAACTGAACGCCCTAGGCGCTTTGGTACTTACTGCTAGTCACAATCCTGCGAATTACCTAGGACTAAAAGTAAAAGGTGCTTTTGGTGGTTCGGTTTCCCCAGAAGTCACACAACAGATTGAAGCCCAACTGGATTCAGAACCAGTAGCTGCTCAAACTCCTGGCAGTTTTCAAACCTTCAATCCCTGGCCAAGTTACTGTGAGGGACTCCGGGCAAAAGTCGATATCGCTCAAATTCAGAACCTGATTGCTCAAGAGAAATTAACAGTCTTTGCTGATGTCATGCACGGGGCAGCAGCGGGGGGCTTGAGCCAGCTTTTCTCGAATCATGTGCCGATTCACGAAATTAACAGTGCGCGAGACCCCTTATTTGGTGGTGGGGCACCAGAACCCTTGCCACGTTATCTTTCTGAGATATTTCGAGTGATTCGGACTCACTCTCGTAAAGAGGGTGCTGGTTTAGCGGTAGGGTTGGTGTTTGACGGTGATAGCGATCGCATTGCGGCGGTGGATGGTGCAGGTAACTTCCTGAGTTCCCAAATACTTATCCCTGTGCTGATAGAACATCTAGCAGAACGACGTCAGTACACGGGTGAAGTGGTCAAAACCATTAGTGGCTCAGACTTAATGCCCCGCGTGGCGGCACTATATCAACTGCCAGTGTATGAGACTCCCATTGGCTACAAGTATATTGCCGATCGCATGTTATCAACTCCCGTCT
>DALYIW010000259.1:0-12534 GCA_031970155.1 Coleofasciculaceae cyanobacterium CTOTU46601
GTAGGGAGTAGGGAGTAGGGAGTAGGGAGTAGGGAGTAGGGGGAAGAGGCTTTTATTCAATACTCTTGAGCGCTAAATTGAGGTTCTTGCATTAACCCATACGGCCTGCCAGAGATTAGATCATACCATTGGTGAATTCTTGTAGGGGCAGTTTGGGTGCATCCTATTTTTGGAAATTTATAGCGCGAGTATCTTGCTCATTAGTGGACATCCGTGAACTGTCCAGCTCACACTACCTAATAGTTACTCAGACTACTCAATATTTTTGCTGGCATTGGGATGCACCCGATGAATTTATATCAATTGTCTGAGGAGTCGGGAAGTTTCTGTTTCAAGCAGTTCTTACATCCGATCCAGAGCAATTCATCAACAACATCATTGATGGGTGAAGGAGAAAATGCAAGTTCTTATGGAACGAATCTTAGACAACGAATAAGGAGAAAAACACGCAATGACAGATATTTTGACAACCCCAGTAGTGCATGACTTCATAACCAGCTTTGCAGTCGGTGACATCAATTTGATTACAGGATTGGTCTGGTTAGGAATAGCAGCGGCTTTATCGGTAGTTGGCGGTGCAATTGGAGGTATTCTCCTAGCTGGTAAAGATTTAGGTTACGAACTAGCCGCGATGATTGGTGGGCTTTTTGGGCCAGCTGGAGTAATTCCGGCGGTATTGGTGGGACTGGTTATTCTGAAACTGGTATAGGAGAAAGATTCATGATAGAGATAGGTTGGTTTTCCATAAAGTTATTTCTTCAAGGAAAACTGCTTGAAGATCCCATTTATTTCGCACGGCAAACTGCTATTGGAGTGGCAATTGGTCTAGTTTTGCTAGTAGGTTTAGTAAAACTTGGAGTGCCTCTCTGGTTACCGATAGTGCTATCTAGCTTAGTGACGGGTGCAGTGATGCCGTTTCTGCTTAAAGATATCCGAATGAAGTAGGAGTAGTTTATGAGTGTGCATCCAACAGCATCACCAGTCCAAGAAACATCCAGTCTTGAGGAATTAGTTACAGAAATTAGCCGCTTTGAGGCAATTATCACCGATTGGGATGAAAGTCAGCGCTGTGTAGTTATGGGGCTGAAAAGAGCGATCGAGGATTTGCACAAAGAAGCATTAACTCGGTTAATTCGTAGCGTTAAGCAAGAGTCGATGGTTGCTTTACGCCATGCGGTTGAAGATGAAGTGGTCTATGGTTTACTGCGTTATCACGAATTGGTTAAACCGCCGACACCACCGTTAGAACAGCGTCTTCAGTTAGCCCTTGATGAAGTTCGCCCTGGTTTGCAAAGCCATAACGGGGATGTGGAATTGGTGGCGATTAAGTTGCCAGATACGGTTGAAATTCGGTTAGTGGGAACCTGTAGTAATTGTCCGGCTTCTACTCTTACTTTGTCCCAAGGGGTAGAACAGGCGATTAAAGCTCATTGTCCTGAAATTACTAACATTGTTGCGGTTAGTAATACTTCCATTTCTCATCCATCTAATTTGGATCTAACCAGTCCTTTTGTTAAGGAATGGGTAGAAGTTACAACCCTCGATCGCATTCCCGAAGGTCGTGTGTTGGCAGTGGAAGTTGAGGGAACAGCACTAATTTTAAGTCGTGTTGGTTCGCAACTTAACTGTTTTCACAATGCTTGCAGCCACTTGGGGATGCCCTTAGATATGGGCATGGCAACAGGCGGTATCCTGACTTGTCTGTTCCACGGGTTTCAGTACAGGTTAGACACGGGCGAATGCCTAACTTTTCCGGATGTTCCTCTCCAGTCCTACCCTGTGCAGATTGAGGGTGACAAGGTTTTTGTCCAGCTGGGGAGGTAGGGGCACGATATATCGTGCCCCTACAGGTAACCGTGTAGCAGCAGGTTGATGAAATCAATTCAGAAATTATGGATGAAATAAATGAGTCCCTGGATTAATATTAGTCCGACGACAGTGAGAGGGGTAAATGGCAATATGCCCCCACAAGTTAATCGATTGCCTCTATCGCCTACAGGCGCTGACGTAATTCTCGGTGTAGAGACAACCATTTTTACATCTCTACTGGCTATGCCTCTAGAAACCAGTGCCACAACCATGTTTGGCCCTCGCGGTGCTTTGCTGGTTGGTGAAACTGGACCGTTATGGGTATCAGATACAGGGCATCACCGCTTACTGGGATGGCGTAACCGCCCTATATTAGATGGTCAACCGGCTGATTGGGTGATTGGACAACCCGATTTTGACCACGAAGGACAAAATGCTAAAGGGATGCCGGGAAGGACTACGGTGAATCTGCCAACCGGGCTTTGTACCTGTGGGGAAGGCATGGCTGTGGCTGATGCTTGGAATCATCGGGTTTTGATCTGGAAGCAGGTACCGGAAGATAGCAATGTTCCTGCTGATGTGGTGTTAGGGCAAGCTGATTTTACTCAGAATGAACCGAACCGAGGAAGCCAAGAAACAGCGGCTGATAGGATGCACTGGCCTTATGGGGTGCTGTATCACCAAGGACGGTTGTTTGTTGCAGATACTGGGAATCGACGGGTGTTGGTTTGGAACCAGTTACCTGATTCTAATGGTCAACCTGCGGATTTGGTGCTGGGACAACCGGATATGCGATCGCGTAATGAAAATGACGGTGGCCCTCCATCAGCATCCAGTATGCGTTGGCCCCATGCCCTGGCTTTTTGGGGAAACCATCTAGTTGTCAGCGATGCTGGAAATAACCGCATCATGATTTGGGAAGAAATGCCCACTGAGAATGATGCCCCTTGTTCAGTAGTGTTAGGTCAACAGACGTTTGGTTTAGTTGAATTGAATCAGGGTGAGTATTTACCCACGGCTAGAACTTTGAATATGCCCTATGGAATTGCCGCAACAGATGAGTGGTTGGTAGTTGCCGATACAGCTAATTCTCGCCTGCTGGGATGGCAAAAGCCGGCCTCAATTTTATCTCTACAAGGTATCGCAGCAGATGCTTTAGCGGGTCAGCGGAATTTTCATAGTAAGGGTGAAAATCGATCCTATGGATTGGCGGCGCGAGATAGCCTTTGTTGGCCCTATGGGATACAAATTTGTGGCAATACGGCGGTAATCGCTGACTCTGGAAATAACCGAGTTTTGCTGTGGCAGTTGGGAGTTTCTGAAAATATGCATCCTTTTGGGTTCTGATACCAAATCAACTTTTATTACCTTTTTTTAAGCCGAACGACTGGAAGTCGCGGCTATACAAACAAAGTCCGCCTGCGCGGACTGAATAATCAAGAGGGTAGTCAACTCGGATTTGATATGAAACGCAAGCGATGCAGAGTTTTTGGTACTAGATGGGGGGTGCTCTGAATAATGAAAGCTAAATTAGACCATCAGCTTTCTGGAAGAGGGGGTAGGGAACAAAACTTACCCTCATCTGTTCACTCCCTAAACCTGATTACTGAAGAAATCCGAGTTCGCGGTACTGTTCAAGGAGTAGGGTTTCGTCCTACAGTGTATCGTCTTGCCAAAGCTTGTGGACTTAAAGGAGAGGTTTGCAATGATGGGGAAGGGGTGTTGATTCATGCCTCTGGTAGTTCCGAGTCGTTAGCAGAATTTGTTCGACGGTTGCAGAAAGAATGTCCGCCTCTGGCAAGAATTGAAGCTATTATTCGTTACCCTTATGCAGGCAATTGTGAGTTTAAGAATTTTGTGATTGCTAAAAGTGTAAGTAGTGCTGTGCGTACTGAAATTACGCCCGATGCTGCTACTTGCCCGAAATGCAAGGAAGAAACTTTCGATCCTTTTAGTCGCTGGTATCGTTACCCGTTTACTAACTGCACTCATTGTGGCCCACGTTTGAGTATTGTTCGGGCTGTCCCTTATGACCGATGTAACACTAGCATGGCGGCGTTTGCCATGTGTGCAGATTGCGCAAAGGAGTACCAAGATGTTGAGAATCGCCGCTTTCATGCCCAACCTATAGCCTGTCATGTCTGCGGCCCGAAAGCTTGGTTAGAACGGGCGGATGGTAAACCAATTACGGCGTCCATGTTCTCGATGCTGGATGATGTGGATGCTGTATGTACCTTGCTGCAAAAGGGCGAGATTGTAGCAATTAAGGGGTTGGGCGGTATCCATTTAGCTTGTGATGCGACGAATGAGGCAGCTGTGCAAAAATTGCGATCGCGCAAGCAACGCTACCACAAACCCTTTGCCCTCATGGCGCGAGACATAGCAATCATTGAACAATACTGCACCCCCAACGCCACAGAACGAGAATTACTAGAAAGCCCCGCTGCACCTATCGTATTAATGCAAAAGAAGGGAATAAAGAATAGGGAACAGGCAATTAAATCTCCTCCCGACTCCCGACTCCCGACTCCCGACTCCCCTACCCTCGCGCCCTCTGTGGCACCAGGTCAAAATACACTAGGTTTTATGCTGCCCTACACGCCGTTGCATCATCTAATTCTGCGGCGGATGAATCGTCCTATTGTCCTTACTAGCGGCAATCTTTCCGATGAACCCCAATGTATCGATAATGATGAAGCGCGGGAGAAGTTGAGAAAAATTGCTGATTATTTTCTATTACACAATCGAGATATTGTTAACCGCGTCGATGACTCAGTAGTGCGGGTTATCGGTGAAAAAACTCTAGTAATTCGTCGCGCTAGAGGGATGGCACCTGCTCCTATTACTTTACCCGCTGGATTCAACGCTGTACCGAATATCTTAGCAATGGGCAGCGAACTGAAAAATACATTCTGCTTGCTACGAGATGGACAAGCGATTCTATCGCAACATTTGGGAGATTTGGAAAATGCAGCGGCTTTTAGAGGGTACCAAGATACGCTGAATCTGTACTTGAATTTATTTGAGCATAAGCCAGTTTCTGTTGCTTGCGATCGCCATCCTGAATATCTCTCCACAAAACTAGGTAAAGAACTAACCGCAGCCAACCAACTTCCATTACACAGCATCCAACATCACCATGCTCATATTGCTGCTTGTATGGCAGAAAATGGAATTCCTCTTGATACGCCACCGGTGTTAGGCATCGCTTTGGACGGCTTAGGTTATGGCGAAGATGGCACACTTTGGGGCGGAGAATTTCTTTTAGCTGATTACCGAAGTTTTCAACGTGTCGGAACATTTAAGCCTGTAGCTATGATTGGAGGCGAACAAGCCATTTATCAGCCTTGGCGCAATACTTACGCACAATTGATAACAACTTTCAATTGGGATGATTTACAACGGCAGTATGGGAATTTAGAACTCTTTAATTTTCTTGAACAAAAGCCTCTTAACCTACTAAATCAGCTATTAGAAAAAGATATTAACTCTCCTCTAGCTTCCTCTTGTGGACGCTTATTTGATGCTGTCGCTGCTGCCATAGGTATCTGTAGAGAAACATCTAGCTATGAAGGGCAAGGTGCGATTGAAATGGAAGCAATTATTGATAGTGATAGTTTAAATGAAGTTGAAGAAGCAATAGCTTATCCCTTTAATCTTGATAATCTAAATGATAGGCATGAAAGGTTAAAGGATGGGGCGGATTTAACTCAGCTTTCGGAGGGAAAGCCGATATTAAAAATCAAGCCGCCCCTTTACATAGAACCACAACCAATGTGGCAAGCTTTATTGAACGACCTCAAGCAGAATAGTTCAAAACCAGTAATAGCAGCTAGATTTCACAAAGGCTTGTCAAATGCAATTGTGGAAATGGTTAACCAACTATGTCACCAGCAAAAAATCAATCAAGTAGTTTTGACAGGAGGTGTGTTTCAAAACCGCATTTTGCTAGAACAAGTTAGCCAACGTTGTCAAGCAGCAGGAATGACTGTACTCACACATAGCTTAGTGCCGCCCAATGATGGAGGATTATCACTAGGGCAAGCTGTGATTGCAGCTGCTCAATTAATAAGTAATAAGACAAAGGAGACTGCATGAAGGTTCAAGAAGAGACATTTTCCTGGTACGACATACCAGAGGATATTAAAGGCTTACTAAACTTAGCGGCTAATAACTGGGAAAATACATCGAAATCAGAAAAATATATTAATGAAGCTGTAGCTAAATCGGAAAATAATACCGATGTTTTAGTGGCAGCTTACAGGTATTTCTTTTATAAAAATAATTGTAAAATGGCATTAAAGATTGCCAAGAAAGTGGTAGATAAAGTTCAAGATTCAGAAAAATTACCGGAGGATTGGGAGCAACTCAAGCCAATATTAGTTAGACGAAAAGATGATGAGTCAATCAGGCTGTACTTAAGTGCTTATGCTGCCTCTGGTTTAGTACTGGCAAGGCTAGGTGAGATAGAGACAGCGACAGAAGTAACTCAGAGAGTTAAAGAAATTAACGATACCAGTGAGTTTGCCGCCTCCGTTGTACATGACGTTCTCACTCGTCCACCAGAAGAAGATGATTAATTAGCTAAATGAGTTGATAAAAAAGCAGAAAATAGCGTCTATAAAGGTTAACCAGCTGCCTATATTACCGGGTAGGGGCATGATAATATCGTGCCCTTACAAGCAGCATTGCAATTGATTAAATTAAAAACAATTTCAAAAGTATTGATTAAATAAGTCCAGCCCGTATTTTTCCCTTAAAATGTTTAGCACAGCGCTCAGAATCAAACAAGCGAAGGATAATCAAAAATGTGTTTAGGAATCCCAGGTCAAATTGTAGAAATAACTGATGTTAAACAAAAATTAGCTCTGGTGAATGTTGCTGGAGTTAAACGTCAAGTCAATATTGCCTGTATCGTTGATGACGACCACCCAGCTGAATCTTGTATAGGAGACTGGGTACTGGTTCATGTTGGTTTTGCTATGAATCGAATTGATGAAAAAGAAGCCGCTGAAACCTTGCAGTTACTACAAGAATTAGCAGAAGTTATGTAGGGGTTGTGCTGGAGTATAACAAAGCTAGCTTTAGGAAATAGGAAAAATAGTTATGAAATATGTTGATGAATTTCGTGACCCTCAAAAAGCTCAAGCCTTACTGCATGAAATCCAAAAGTTAAGTCAGCAACTTAAAAATAGTAAAGACCAACCCATTAAATTGATGGAAGTATGCGGCGGTCATACCCATTCTATTTTTAAATACGGGATTGAAGAAATTCTACCCGACACCATTGAATTAATCCACGGGCCTGGTTGTCCGGTGTGTGTGATGCCTCGCGGGAGATTGGATGATGCGATCGCAATTGCTGAAAATCCTCATGTCATCTTCGCCACTTTTGGCGATACCATGCGAGTTCCCGGTTCCAAAATCAGCCTCCTACAAGCAAAAGCCCAAGGTGCAGATATCCGCATGGTATATTCCCCACTAGATTCCCTCCAGTTAGCACGGGATAACCCTAACAAAGAAGTAGTTTTCTTCGGATTAGGCTTTGAAACAACTGCCCCCAGCACGGCTTTAACTATCCTGCAAGCTGAAGCCGAAAAACTCACTAATTTCAGTCTATTTTCTAATCACGTTCTGGTTATTCCTGCCCTCGAAGCACTGTTAGATAATCCCGATTTGCAACTTGACGGGTTTATCGGTCCTGGTCATGTCAGCATGGTAATAGGCGTTGAACCCTATAAGTTTATTGCCGAACAATACCGTAAACCCATGATTGTTTCGGGCTTTGAACCTTTAGATATCCTGCAATCTATTTGGATGATATTAAAGCAGATGCTTGAAGGTCGCTGTGAGGTAGAAAATCAATACAATCGACTGGTGCAACAAGAGGGAAATACAGTTGCTCTTGAAGCTGTTAATCAAGTCTTTGAAGTGCGGAAGGATTTCGAGTGGCGGGGACTAGGTGAAATCCCTAATTCTGGACTAAAAATTCGCCCTGAATATTCCCAATTTGATGCCGAAGTTAAATTTACTCTTCCCAATCTCAAGGTAGCTGATGCCGCTGCCTGTCAATGTGGTGAAATTCTCAAAGGCGTTTTGAAACCCTGGCAATGCAAAGTATTTGGCACTGCCTGCACTCCAGAAACTCCCATCGGCACTTGCATGGTATCTTCCGAAGGAGCCTGTGCTGCCTACTACAAATACGGACGGCTTTCTACAGTTGCCAAAGAACCGATACCAAAAAAATCTAAAGTAACGGTATGACAGCGTTAAAGATTATTCAAGTAGAGACAGACGAACATCAACGTCATGTCAGGGAACTGTTTTGGGAATATCTCAAGGCGACGAACTTGATAGTCAACCGTGAATTTGACATCAGTTTTGATGTGAAGGCTGTCTTAGAGAATGATCTGGCTAAAATCCAACAATTTGCGCCGCCATCAGGACGACTACTTTTAGGAGAAGATGAGGCGAAAATTGCAGGTTGCGCTTGTTTGAGAAAAATTGGCGAAGATGTTGGTGAGATTAAAAGAATGTATGTACGACCAGAATATCGAAGAAGGGGTATTGGTCGGTCATTACTCAAAGCCATCATTAATGAAGCTTGCCAGATTGGTTACTCAACTTTACGCTTGGATACCGCCCCTTTCGCGAAAGAAGCGCAAGCACTTTATCATTCATTAGGCTTCCACAAATGTGAGCCATATGCTGAAAGTGATATTCCTCAAAACTATTACTCGCGCTGGATATTTATGGAGATGGATCTTTCTGTGGTTAGTTTTAATCACAGTGAGCGATAGCAACTCTACCACTTCTTCAAAAGATAGCAATAATGGACAATCTGTATAAATTACCAGAAAGTCTTCCAATTCCAGTTAATGATGGGGCTTGTGACCATCTTTTAGGGCTGGAATTGCCGTCTGTTCCTCTAAGATCGACGGCAGAACAAATTGTTGATCTAGCAAGCCTTCCAGGAAGAACAGTTGTGTATTGCTACACTCTCACCGGTAAACCCAATAGCAATTTACCAGCAGGATGGAATGAAATTCCAGGAGCAAGAGGATGTACGCCGCAATCATGTGCATTTCGCGACCATTATCAAGAATTACAAGCACTTGGGACAAGGGTTTTTGGTCTTAGCACTCAGAGTACAGGCTATCAGCAAGAAGCAGTTGAGAGGCTTCATCTGCCCTTTGAGTTGCTCAGTGATGCAGAACTTGCTTTTACCAGAGCATTACGTCTGCCTACATTTGAAGTTGAGTCGATGCTCCTGATTAAAAGATTGACGCTAATTATCCTTGACAAGCAGATTGAAAAAGTTTTTTACCCGGTATTTCCACCGAATAGAAATGCTCAAGAAGTGATTGAGTGGCTTTTACAGCATCCCTTACAGAATTAGAGGCGCAGAGTCTGAGTTTTAACTATTTCAGTCATGGTATTTCTCTGCTGAATATCAACAGAGGTTGGAATTAGAGTCAACCTCTGCTGAACACGCTGCGTTAAACATTCATAGACGCACTATCTGGCTGCTGCCAGTTCAGGGAGAATCGGGAGAGTAGGGCGAGTAGGGTGAGCAATCACCTGATCGATCAAGCCATACTTCACCGCCTCAGTCGCCGACATATAAAAATCTCGCTCAGTATCTTGCTCAATTTGCTCTAGAGATTTCTCCGTATAGTTAGCCATGTTTTGGTTAATCTGGCGTTTGAGATAGAGGATTTCCTTTGCTTGAATCTCGATATCCACTGCCTGCCCCTGCGCCCCGCCGGAGGGTTGGTGAATCATAATCCGCGAACTGGGCAAACTGCTGCGCTTACCTTTAGCACCCGCACCCAGCAGGAACGCACCCATACTAGCTGCCATTCCATAGCAAATCGTGCAAACATCCGGACGAATGTGATTCATGGTGTCGTAGATACCCAAACCTGCCAGCACGGAACCACCCGGAGAATTAATGTATAGGTAGATATCCTTTTCTGGGTCTTCTGCCTCCAGAAACAGCATTTGTGCCACAATTCGATTAGCCATTTCTGACTCGACCGTTTCTGCCAGAAAAATGATCCGCTCTCGCAGCAAGCGAGAATAAATGTCGAAGGCTCTCTCTCCCCGACCTGATTGTTCGATTACGGTAGGAATCATGGTGTGAGTTTCTCGATGATGAAGGTAATGGGTAATGGGTAATGGGTAATTGATTAAACTCCTATTACCTATTACTCAGTGATTTCAGGCAACTAAGGCTAATACATCTTCGATTTCCAGCAGGCACTTGAGGTAGGATAGGCTGGAAGTCCATCTGCAGTTGACATTCAGGCAGCTTTGTGCATCAAGACGATCGTGAATCAGCGTTAGCTTCACCGTAGCGCCGTACTGCTCCAACTCAAACCGCACACGAGACGGCTGTACTTCAGTTACACCAGGCGACTGAAATGTGTAGGCAAGGCGATGCGGCGGCTGTGATTGCAACACTTCACCAATGCTTTCAGACTCGCCATCCTGGTTGACATGCTGCACGGATGAACCCACCTCCCAGTCAGACTGGAGTTGCCCGTCTCCCCAATACTGCTGAGTGAATGCTTCGCTAGTCAATGCGTCCCAGAGCTTTTCGAGGGTAGTAGCAATGTAGGTAACATAAACGAAGGTGGGTTTAGCCATGTTACGTCTCCTTGGTATTGTCTTCGAGTTTTCGTTTTAATTCACTCAATGCGTCTAATTGATGGCGTTCATATTTACTCAACCAGCGATCGTAAATTTCTTGAATTGGTACTGGGTTAAGGTAATGCAGTTTCTCTCGCCCATGCCAGACAGTGACAACTAGATTCGCTGTCTCCAACACTGTTAGATGTTTTGTCACAGCTTGCCGCGTCATATCAAGGTGCTCGCACAGTTGGCTTAAGGTTTGTCCGTTGTGAGTGTACAACTGGTCGAGCAACTTTCTTCGACTCGGATCGGCGAGGGCTTTGAACACTGCATCCATAATTAGAATTATATGCAACCAATTGGTTGCATGTCAAGGCAGGAAGCTGGACAGTAAATATAACAGGATTAGAACTTACGCAGAACCTCTACATGTAGGTGGGCACTGCCCACCCTACTACTAGCAGTAGCGTTTAAATCAGAAATTTGCGTAAGTCCTGAACACGTTACGTACACACACGACAAAAGGTAGGGGTGTATGGTGGCTTTTACAGATGGTGGTTCAAAGATCAAGAAAGCGTAGTCTTGTCTAATCTAGAGTGGATAGTGTCCAATCCTTAATCTAGAGACGTTTCTACAAAGAAATCTGACATGGTGATTAATCCTCAAGATGTACCTGATAGAAAAGGTTCAAATTACCCCGAACAATTTAAACAGTTTGTAGCAGGACGGGTTAAGAAGCGCCTGGGAGATGCAGCGGGGCTAAAAAATTTCGGTGTGAATCTAGTCAAACTTGAACCAGGAAGTTGTTCTGCGCTGCGGCATTGGCATAGTAGCCAAGATGAATTTATCTTCATTTTGGAAGGTGAAGTTACGTTAGTCACAAATGCTGGAGAGCAAACCTTGCTGCCAGGGATGGCAGCAGGTTTTCCGGCAGCAGAGGCGAATGGACATCACCTGATCAATCAGTCTAGTGAAGTGGCGGTTTATTTGGAGGTAGGCGATCGCACTTCCCACGATATAGTAACCTACCCCGATAATGACTTGATGGCTAAAGATGACTCGGGTCGCTGGGTGTTCGCGCACCGAGACGGCAGTCCTTATGAGGGTTAGATAGATGACTAATCTCAGCGTTAATCTCAACAGAATTGCCCTGCTGAGAAATTCTCGAAATATTGGGATACCCAGCGTTACTGATGCGGCAAGAAAAGTTATTGAGGCGGGGGCACATGGTATTACGGTTCATCCTCGTCCAGATCAGCGACATATCAAGCTTTCAGATGTTTACGAATTGGCCCGGATGGTAACTGTGGAATTCAACATCGAAGGTAATCCCTTTGAAGTGCCCTTTATGGATATAGTTTGTGAGGTCAAGCCTACACAATGTACTTTAGTGCCTGATGCTCCCGATGCGTTTACATCAAATTGTGGCTGGAATCTGAGTGTCGATCGCGATCGCCTCATACCAATTATTCAAAGATTAAAAGACCATGGCATCAGAGTCAGCCTCTTTATGGACGCAGATACTACTCAAATGCCCATTGCACAGGAAATTGGCGCGGATCGAGTTGAGTTGTATACAGAACCCTACGCCACTGCTTTTCGTGAAGGTCGAGTAGAATCTATTTTTCAGCGGTATATCCTGGCAGCTCAAGTTGCTCAGGCAGTAGGTTTAGGGGTAAATGCTGGACATGATCTGAATTTGCAAAACCTGGAAAAATTCTGCTCTATTCCTCAAATACTTGAGGTATCTATAGGTCATGCGTTAATCGCCGAGGCTCTGGATATGGGGCTATTCAATACGGTAAAAGCTTACCTGACCATCCTGTCTCATACACCAGAAAAGTAGTACAGGACTCACGCAAATTTCCTTTTGAAGAACCATATGTAAGGGTGAACGGCCGTTCACCCCTACTAGGTGCGGTGTCCATGTGTAAGTCCTGGTAGTAACGGAGTGCATCCACCACCTTGACTATCCACCTTGACTATGAAGTGCTGTGGGTTCACAGTATCATTACTTGTATTTGACGGAGAGGGAGGGATTCGAACCCTCGTTAAAGTTACCCCTAAACAGCATTTCCAGTGCTGCGC
>DALYIW010000260.1:0-12439 GCA_031970155.1 Coleofasciculaceae cyanobacterium CTOTU46601
TTGATGTGTCAACCTTTTTGAAAAAGTTTTTTTCAAAATTCCTCAAACCAAGTGATGGGACGGCATTTACGCAACAATAATTTTATTAGTCGTGGGCATGATTTTGAGTGGAGGTGTTTGTGTGAATTTTCAGATGGTGATTGCTACATTGCATCAATTTTGGGGCGATCGCGGTTGCCTGATTGCCCAACCCTACGATCTTGAGAAAGGGGCAGGCACCAAGAACCCTCATACATTCTTAAGAGCGCTAGGGCCTGAACCTTGGTCAGTTGCCTACGCTGAACCTTGCCGACGACCAACAGATGGGCGCTACGGCGAAAACCCAAATCGATTCCAACACTACTACCAGTACCAAGTGTTAATTAAGCCTTCACCCAATAACATTCAGGATATTTATCTCGATTCCTTGAGGGCTTTGGGAATTCATCCAGAAGACCACGACATTCGCTTTGTAGAAGATAACTGGGAAGATGCCACAGTAGGAGCTTGGGGAACGGGTTGGGAAGTCTGGCTTGACGGGATGGAAATTACCCAATTTACGTACTTTCAGCAGTGCGGGGGAATTGACTGTCGCCCCGTCTCGATTGAAATTACCTATGGTCTGGAGCGTTTAACCATGTATCTTCAGAATGTAGACGCTATTACCAAAATCAGGTGGAATGATCGTGTTAGTTATGGTGATGTTCACTTACAGGGAGAAGTTGAGCAGTGTACTTATAACTTTGAGGCATCTAACCCAGATTTATTGTTTACCCTGTTTGGTTTATACGAGCAAGAAGCCCAGCAACTGCTTGAACGTGGGCTGGTTCTCCCCAGTCTTGACTACGTATTGAAGTGTTCTCACACCTTTAATTTACTGGATGCTAGAGGGGTGATTTCGGTTACAGAGAGGACACGTTACATAGGCAGAATCCGTAACTTAGCGAGGCGAGTTGCTCAACTTTACTTACAGCAAAGAGAGGCGTTAGGATTTCCTCTAAATAAGCTGGAACAATCTGAGAGAGTGCCAGTTTAAATAGAGCGAGCCAGAGCTGTAAACACGTCTGGGAAGTTTACTTGCTGACTTATACATTAGTAGGAAGACTGTTAAGAAAGATTAATACTGAAACGGCAAGACCTGCACAAAAAGGAAGGTTTTAAAACTGATGGCAAAATTAAGTCAGCTACTAGAAACAATTGCTAGTCAATTTCGGAGTTTAGGTATTCCTGAGCCGATTGTGCATTGGGGACATCCGTTAATGATGGCAATTGTAGTTTTTGTGATGGGGAGTTTTGTAGGGTTGGCAGGATGGCGGGGACGAGTGATAGCGGATGCCGCAAAGGCAAGGAAGAGTCGAACCGACCATCGTAAACTAGCCCCCTGGATGTTTCTTTTCATGGCAGCTGGCTACACTGGTGGAGTTCTGTCGCTAGTAATGCAGAACAAGTCAATTCTGGAAAGTCCGCACTTTTGGACAGGGACAATCGTACTGATTCTGTTAGCAGCTAATGGTATTATTTCCCTCGCTGGGTTTGGAGGTAACAAAGCTGTGCTTCGTACTGTTCACGCTTACTTGGGGAGTACGGCTCTTTGCCTGTTGTTCCTTCACGCTGTACTAGGTTTGAAGCTTGGTCTAGCAATCTGATGAAGCCCGCCAGTGGTGCTCTGCTAAGTTTGGCTTATATCCTTGGCCTACTGTCTACAGCATGTATAGGCTTACCAACTCGTGTCGTTCCTTGGCAAGAGTCAAGTCTACTTGCTCTAGGATTCGGTGTTTTAGGAGTCGTGGCAGCGATCGCCATGCCTCGATTATGGCGAACCGGACCTAGAGCGAAATTATGGCTAGCCGCTGGGATAGTTGGAGCTTTAGCACTCGTATATTTACAAGTACGGGTACCGCAACCATCGGCGAAAGATATTAGTCAGTTTGTTCGTTCAGTGAACGGCTCAGTGCAGGAGCAAGTCGTTACAGTTCAAGGCAAGGTCAAGAGTATACCCCGCCTCACTCGTTCTTCTAAAGGGCAGTTCTGGCTAGAAGCTACACAGTTGAATGAAGTTGAAAGTAGCAACAATGGGGGAGCCGTTAGTAAAGGTGTAACGGGCAAGTTATATGTAACAGTACCACTGCTTCAGGCAACTGGTATTTATCCTGGGGAAAATATTGCTGTTACTGGAGTTTTATACAAACCCAAGCCGCCTCTAAATCCAGGTGCTTTTGATTTCGGAGCTTATCTAGCACAAGAAGGTGCTTTCGCTGGTTTCAGTGGTCGTCAAGTTACAGGATCTGACGAACAGCAAGAACATCACTGGGGTGGGTGGCTCTTGCGGCAGCGAATTATTCGTTCACAAGTACAGTGGCTTTATAGTCCAGCAGGGCAGTTAGTCAGTGCCATGGTTCTAGGAAGTCGAGTCGTAGATATACCCTACGATATCCGTGACCAGTTTGTTCGGGTGGGATTGGCTCATACGCTAGCAGCTTCTGGCGCTCAAGTTTCCTTAATTTTGGGTCTGGTACTGGTTTTAACTAAACGTTTGTCAGTGAAAGCCCAATTAGCTTTTGGCACTGGGGCTTTATTCATTTTTGTTGGCTTAACAGGATTGCAGCCCTCAGTACTGCGAGCAGCAATTATGGGGTTTGGAGCCTTAATTGCTCTGGTGACACAGAGGAAGGTCAAACCGATAGGTTCGCTTTTGGTTACAGCTACTCTCTTGCTGCTATTCAATCCCCTTTGGGTTTGGGATTTAGGATTCCAGTTGAGCTTTTTGGCAACACTAGGATTACTAGTTACGGTACCACCATTGTCTAAAGCATGGGACTGGCTACCACCAGCGATCGCTTCTTTAATTGCCATTCCTCTTGCTGCTTCGTTATGGACATTACCTTTACAACTTTATGTCTTTGGTATGGTTGCGCCTTACAGCATCGCCGCCAACATTATCTCTGCTCCATTAATTGCCATTATCAGTATTGGTAGTGTAATTAGTGCTTTGGCTGCTTTAGTTTCACCCGTGGCAGGAAGCGCTCTTGCTTGGTTGCTGTACCATCCAACTCAGTTATTGATTGGGTTAGTGCAATTTTTTAATGCCTTGCCAGGAAGTTCAGTGGCAGTAGGGACAATTTCTCTGGTACAACTTTTACTACTATACGGACTGATTAGCCTGAGCTGTATTATCCCTCGTCTACGACGACGATGGTGGCTGGCAGGTTTGCTAGCGGTGACCTTAGTAGCGCTTCCTGCTTGGCAAACGAAAATATCACAGTTTCAAGTAACAGTTTTAGCTACAGGTCAAGAACAAGTTTTGGTGATTCAAGACCAAGGGCAAGTAACATTACTCAATAGTGGAGAAGCCGACACAGCAAGTTTTACAGTGCTACCTTTTCTACAACAACATGGAGTGAATCAAATTGATTGGGCTGTTGCTGTTGATTCGCAGCCCCGCCTTAGAAACGGCTGGCTACAAATTTTGCAAGGTTTGCCAGTGAGTACATTTTATGACACTGCTGCTTCACGCTTACCCTCAGCTAACACTCAGCGTCAGGAATCTACAGCTTCACGGCAACCCTTAGCTAACACTCAACGTCAGGAATCTACGGCTTCACGACAACCCTCAGCTAATACTCAGCGCCAGGAATCTACCTCCATTGCTGGTGCTGTTCAATCTCAAAAAGGAATATATCAACAACTCTCTTTAGATACAACGATTCCTATTGGCTCTACAGCAATTAAATTAGTTAAAGCTGAACCTTCGGTGTTACAGCTGCAAATTCATAGTAAAACTTGGTTACTTTTAGGAGAAATTAAGCCAGATGCCCAACAAAAGTTAGCAGAAACAGGTAATCTCCGTCCAGTTGAAGTGCTTTGGTGGTCTGGAGAAACTCTGACGCCAGAGTTATTAGAAGCCCTCAAACCAAAAGTCGCGATCGCTTCATCCAACACAGTGGACTTAGAGACAGCCCAACAGCTACGAAACGCCAAGATTCCCCTCTATTGGACGGGTCGTGATGGTGCGATTCAGTGGACACCTAATGGTGGTTTTGAAACAACCCTTGAGGCAATTAGTAATGATGCTCCGCTACTTTGACATTATTTAACTTAATTATCTGTTTGGCAATTTAGTCAACCTTGAACTTAAAAGAACGTCTTCACAGCCACCTTACCCAGATAGTGCGCGATCGCGATCCCTATCTCGCCTCTGCTGGACATTTCTACGTCCAGCAATACATCCGTCAACAACTAGAACAGTGGGGAACAGTAGAAACCCACGAGTTTCAGGTACGAGGCAAAACCCATCAGAATCTAATACTGAACCTACCGCCCCTTACTCAAGAAGGAGTACTCAAACCAGGAGAGTGGACTCATGCCCAATTACCTCCTATCTTGATTGGTGCTCACTATGACGCCGTACCTGGAACACCAGGGGCTGATGATAATGCTACCGGAGTCGCTGTGTTGCTGGAATTGGCAAGAACTTTTGCTGCTGAACCTCTAAAATATCCAGTTCGACTCGTTGCTTTCGATATGGAAGAATACGGTTTGCTTGGCAGTTCCCAGTATGCCGCTGACTTGAAGCAACAACAGCAGCCACTTCGCTTAATGCTCTCGTTAGAAATGTTGGGATATTGCAAT
The DNA here is from genome assembly GCA_031970155.1 of Coleofasciculaceae cyanobacterium CTOTU46601. Taxonomy (GTDB): domain Bacteria; phylum Cyanobacteriota; class Cyanobacteriia; order Cyanobacteriales; family Coleofasciculaceae; genus DALYIW01. The sequence continues at coordinate 4,609 of DALYIW010000260.1, forward strand.
TGTGATCCCAACTCACAGCGTTACCCAACTGGATTACAATATTTCTACCCAAATCAAGGTAACTTCATTGCTTTAATTGGCAACTTACCAACAATTCCTGATTTAATTCGTCTCAGTCGTACTATTCGTAGAGTTGGCCCGTCCTGTGAATGGTTGCCTGTCCCTGCTAGAGGTCTAATTGTTCCCCAGACAAGAGCAAGCGATCACTCTCCCTTTTGGGATCAAGGTTATCGAGCAATGATGGTGACAGATACAGCTTTTATGCGAAATCCTCATTACCACAAAGCAAGTGACACTCTTGCTACCCTTGACTTAGATTTTCTCACTAGCGTATGTCTTGGCTTAGAGCTTGGCATTCGGTGTATATAATTCCACCAAGAGTTGCTGGTTTTACAGAGTTAGACAAGATCAGATTTCTCTTGTTAGCTTCGTCACTTCGTTGAATATGCTCTCGTACCTCATCCTGAGACCAACCTCTTGCTAAATGATTAGTATAAGTCTTTAGACCACTAGGATCTACATTGCGACCCAGGACTTCTTGATATATCCGGTTAATGACGCCTTTAGTTTCTCTGCTTTTAGCAATCCTACTGCGTATTTCCTTTAGTCTTGTATTCCTATTCAACGCGTTCAACCACGTTGTTAGTCCCTGAGAATCAGCTTCTCGTCCCAGAACCTCTTGATATATTTGGTTGATGTCATCGTAGTCCTCAGAATTTTGGTCGCTTTTGCTTTGGCAAAAGATCACTACATCCCTAATTGAAAGCATTTCATCACACGGCTGCGCTTTAGCTGAGTGTGTTAAGCCTAGTGGAATCAGGAGTGTAATGGTTGCGATCGCAGTGGTTGCTAGAAAATCCAGTTTCATTAGTCTTACCCGCTGGATATACCATCTTTAAATGAGCGTTGAGGAAGCGGGGCGAGATGTGCTGCTTCCTATTATACAATCCGCCATCATCCCTCTATAACCTGCCCCCTATCGGCAGTTGATTTTGCCGTTGGCACTTCGGTTGGAGTCAATCAATAAGAGGCTTACAACGATTGGGGAAAAGTAAAGCTTGGGGGTTTATGTATCCCGACGCTGCCTGAAGGTACTCCCGGCACTGATAACCCCCGAAGCTTAGTTAGTTAACTAGCGCGTACACTTTAGCTTCCCAAGGGATAATACCTTCTTTACCTACCCATTCAGCAGGTACTATCCGTTCTTGGGTGATTTCCTTCCACTGTTTGCCAGTAGGAGTTGCAGGCCAATTGGGTACTTTATATTCAGAGCCTGGAGGAGTGCCGTAGTCGGAGAAGTTTGCCACCACAACCACCAGCTGATCTGCTTTATTACCACGTTGCCAAACAAGAACCCGTTTGCCTTCGCTGAAGTCAACATGAATAAACTGGGTGTCATTTACAGATAAAGCCTCTGAAGACTTGCGGAAGTGAATTAACCTGGCGACGTACTGGAAGATGCGTTGCCGCCAATCGTCTTTGACGCGGCTGTAGTTAACTGGATCAACCTGTTTATGATTACTATGGTCGTCACTAATATCCAAATCTTGCTGATCGGCGAATTCATCTCCTGCCAGAATCATGGGAATACCGACAGCAGTTAGCAAACAAACAAATGCCAGCTTAAAGCGAGGTTCAGTGTCATAAATGCCATTATGACGCAGCCAGTCAAAGAAACGTTCGTTGCCAAAGCCGCCAATATCGTGGGATGTTATGTAATTCACGGCTTGGGAACCATCCGCAAACCCTAAGTGGCGACAGTCTATCAGTTTACGGACACTCCACTCGAAGCTGGGTTCATCCCAAGCATTCTTACCTAGAATCACCTGCCGGATGATTTGCTTGAACTTTTCGTTCCACAGTCCATCCAGACGATTTTGATGGACGAGAGCAAGTGGTACACTCAATTCTTCCCCAACTACTAGAAAGCGATCGCTCGTTCTACCCCGTTTTTCCCAAATCGTATGAGCAAAATCCTTAAATTCCTGCAAGAAGTCGTAGTTCGCAATGTTGTTAACACTATCCAGCCGCAGACCATCCGCCCGATAGTATTCTAACCAGTGGGCAATGTGGGCTTTCATGTATTCACGGGCAGGAACTAACCATGACTTTTTCCCCGTAATGGGGTGATAGCCTTCCACCCAATAGTTGTATTTAAACAAATCGCCTCCAAATCCGTCCCGATTCCCTTGCTCTGGATCTCGGTTGGGATCGCCCATTGGCCGCCACTGGATGTAGAAATCCAGAAAATTAATGTTGTGGTAAGGGTTATTACGGGAGAAAGCCATTACCACATCTACAAAGAAGCGCAAGCCGTTGTGATGACAGACTTTAATCAAATTGGCTAAATCAGTGGAAGCCGTAGGTGCTGGCTGATCATCTGGAATTCCTAAGTCGAAATCGGCGGCAAAATAGTTAGCTGTGCCATAACCCCATTCCAGCTTGTACTCACTATCTGCTGGAGGCAAAAGTTCTAGAGCATTCACTCCTAGTTCCACCAGATGAGCGCGGTTTTCTAAGGTGGTAAGTGTGGGAAAACTGGGAGCGATCGCCTCTGGTACTAATAGTGATAGTACGTCACGAAATGTACCGTTTCCTTCTTCTATTCCCCCAGTTGAGTTAATCCGAGTCCAGCGGGTTGGTAATTCGTAAATAACCAATTGATTATTGGTAGGCAGCGCGTCCAAAGGAGCATCTCCTTCCCAATTAACAGTTTGCCCTTCCGGATCGCAAGGAATCAGTGTGCCATTTTCATAGAGTACTACGCTTGCAGGATCCGCACTGGCAGTTCCACCCGACTCAGAGGGTGTCGGCGCAGATATTCGTCGATCTACAGTTGTAGCAGTTGGATCGGTGCAGTAAAGAACTTCGCTAGCGTTGGCAGGGTTATAGGGTTCGGTATTGCGAACTTTAAACCAGTAATAGTAAACTTGTCCCTCGATGAGGTCGCATTCCTGAGCTGATATCTCCCACAGTTCTGGAAATTCTGTTGATTGTTGGAGCGGAATTTCTCTTAATTTCTTCAATCGGTCTGGGTCATTAGGTTTGATGTTGCCAATGTAGAGGCTGGGATTTGGTTGTGTAGCACCCGGACGCCACAAGACAAAGTGAGTCTTTTTGCGGTTCAATAAATCGATGAGCATGGTAGATAACTCCTTTGGACTCCAGTTTATTTATACCTACAAAGTTGTTGGTGTAGGTACTTTGAAATGGTTACAAGAGAGCAGAATGCTATTCCGGAGACAAGCTTTAAATTTTGCTGCTAAAAAGGTAGTTCTTCATCGTCTTGTTCTTTGAATGTTAGTCGCCAACTGGTGCTTACTTCCTCTTCTACTGGTAGTTGATCAATGATTGGTTTCAGTTCTTTCTGAAGCTTTTGTGTTAAGGGAATAGGAAAATCCAAATTCATCTCGTTATCTTGTGCTAGTTTTGCCAACTGAGCAAACGGAACTTTCTTTGTGGTTCGCTGGTAACTTGACAACTCGAAATTTTCGGTTTCTGAAACATTCTGTACCTGCATCGCTTTTTTCAGTCGTTCTTGGAGGTGTGTTATTTCTGTATTCAGCAGCTTCCATTGATGCTGAATTTCCTGATAGCGCTGGGCAAGTGCAGTTAAATCTTCTGTTGCTGGTTCGGGGTTACTCCTCCTACTGAGCTTAAGCAGCTGATGATGCACTTGAGCCACATACACCGGGTCCATTCTTGCATAGAAAAGCTGACTTGTTGTGAGGGGACGCACTCCCCAGTTACTGACTTGCTCGGTTTTATCTATTGGTGGAAAGTAGCATAATTGTTCAGCCAGAGTTTTAAGTTGCAAATTTGGCAACCGCAGAAGGTAGTAGGGAATTTTTTGAGCAATTTCCAAAGTGCAAGTTATATTATTAGCTTTGGTTTTCCCTAAAAACTTTAGATCGTAGTTAGCATTGTGAAAGACTTTTGCAATAGTGGGATTAACAATGATTTTTTCAACAAAATACTCTATCAGTTCAGGCTGATCTAAGATATCTATAATGTCAACATGTTCGCCTGTCTTATCCTTAGGGTCATCCAAGACTTGGATTAAAGAAAGTTTAGGCTTGCGGCTTTGATAGTCAGCGACTTCTGTATCTATCCAAAGAATTTCAGCTTTAGAATATTCCGTAATTTTAAATTTTATCTCGTCAGCGTCTGTTAAATATGGCATAGACTCAATAAGTTAGCAACGCTCTAAATTGTCAACTAAAAAGCAGAGAAGTAGTACGGCTGGGGAACAATCATCTAGAAACTAAAGTCTTTAGGAATAGTTAATCACTGATTATCTATATCTAACGACGGAATCTTGATCAAGATTTTTACGTGTAAATTATATTATAAAACTACAGCTTGTGGATGATGGTTGCTTCTAGCCAGTTACAAACATATAGTTACATGGCTCAGTCTGCTATCAAAATCTTAGAGCTATTGATTTTAGAGTAATTTGTTTGTCTGATTGAGAAGAGTTTACGCTGCCTAAATTTCAGGTACAACTATTCGATTAAACATGTTTTTTAATTTAAGTAACTGCCATGATAATTCCTCATAAACTTTTTCCTAAAACTATATTTTATTTGTAAGTTATGGCTTTTCTACTATCATTTCTACTATCAATGGGTTTAACAATAGTATTTCGTTCAATTCAAGCAGAATCCGGGAGTTTGTCCGAACAACAAGTCTCTAAGAGTGAGGCTCCTGGGCAGCTAAAAAATCAGGGAGAGTTACGCACGTAAAAGCTTTATACTCCAAGCTTTTATAATTATTGATAGTCGTAGAATCTATGCGACTGGCTTTTCTCAAGGGGCAATATTAGCCCAAGATTTGGCTTGTGAAGTTCCCGATAAAATTGCTGCTTTCGCTTCCGTAGCTGGTGCTGTTCTAGTTCGATTACAACCAAAATGTCAGCCTAAGACTCCTGTCTCAATGCTGATGATTAACGGTACTAACGATCAAGATGTACGTTATGAAGGTGATGATGATAAAAGTAAACGAGAAGCGCTGGTTTCTATTCCTGAAACGGTAGAACTTTGGAGAAAGCTTAATAAGTGTACTTCATCGGCTCAAGTTCAACAGCTTCCTGATCCTAATCGGAGCGATTCTTTTCAAGTAAAAACTTCTCGCTCATCAGGTTGTAGTAGTAACTCAGAAGTCATCTGGCGGCTGTCGTAAACGGTGGGCATTTTTGGCCAGGCGGTGCTTCTAATGATGCCAATGTAAATAAATTCAACGCTAACCTTGGTTTTGATTCCAGTAAGACGATTTGGGATTTCTTTCAACGTCACAGTTTGCCCTAGAAAACCTGTGATGGGGTCACAATAGGCTTAGTTGCATCAACTTCTATTGAGGAACCCCATGACTGCTGCTTCTGCATCTAATAACCGCTGGCAATTCTGGATTGACCGAGGGGGTACGTTTACCGACATTGTGGCGCGACGCCCGGATGGGCAGTTGGTGATTCATAAACTGCTGTCGGAAAACCCAGAACGTTATACAGACGCTCCAGTGCAGGGGATTCGAGAAATCTTAGGAATTCCAGTTGATGTTCCTATCCCGGCTGAGCAGATTGAAGTGGTGAAGATGGGAACCACGGTAGCGACAAATGCGCTGTTAGAACGAAAAGGCGATGCAGTAGTTCTTGTCGTTACCAAAGGCTTCCGGGATGCCCTCCGCATCGGCTATCAAAACCGCCCAGATATTTTTGCTCGTCAGATTATTCTGCCTGAAATGCTCTATGAGCGGGTGATAGAAGTTGAGGAACGCTACAGCGCTCAAGGTGAAGAGTTAATACCTGTCAATCTTGAGGTAGCTCGTGCTGGCTTGCAAGATGCTTACAACGCTGGAATCCGCTCTTGTGCGATTGTTTTGATGCATGGCTATCGCTATCCGGCTCATGAGAAGGAAATAGCCACCATAGCATTAGAGGTTGGTTTTACCCAAATATCAGTATCCCATGAAGTAAGCCCTTTAATGAAGCTAGTTAGCCGAGGTGACACTACTGTCGTTGATGCTTATTTGTCGCCGATTCTGCGTCGGTATGTAGACCAGGTGGCTAGTCGGCTGGGCGGGATAGGGACAGCAAATGCTGTTTCTTTGCAATTTATGCAATCTAATGGTGGACTGACGGATGCTCAGGTATTTCAAGGGAAAGACAGTATTTTGTCGGGTCCGGCGGGTGGGATTGTGGGGGCAGTGCAGACGAGTGCGATCGCCAATTTTCACAAAATCATCAGCTTTGACATGGGCGGTACTTCCACTGATGTTGCCCACTACAACGGAGAATATGAGCGCACCTTTGAGACAGAAGTCGCTGGCGTGCGGTTGCGTACCCCGATGATGTCGATTTACACCGTAGCGGCGGGTGGCGGCTCAATTCTGCAATTTGATGGGTCTCGTTATCGGGTGGGACCGGCCTCAGCAGGGGCAAATCCAGGTCCTGCTTCTTACTCCAAGGGAGGGCCATTGACGGTAACGGATGCCAATGTCATGGTGGGCAAGTTGCAGCCGGAGTTCTTTCCTAAGGTATTTGGTTTAAATGGGAATTTGCCGTTAAATGCGGAGGTAGTGCGGCAGAAGTTTAACCAACTGGCGGCAGGAATTGGAGATAATCGGACGCCGGAACAGGTAGCTGCTGGATTTTTGGCGATCGCAGTTGAGAAAATGGCAAATGCGATTAAGAAAATCTCCCTTCAGCGTGGCTATGACGTTTCAGAATATACCCTGTGCTGCTTTGGTGGCGCGGGTGGTCAACACGCTTGTTTGATTGCCGATGCTTTAGGGATGAAGCAGGTATTTATTCATCCTTTTGCTGGAGTATTGTCGGCCTACGGCATGGGTTTGGCAGATGTTCGAGTGTTGCGGGAACGGGCGGTAGAAGCAAAACTGGATGAAAATTTAATACTAGGGGTGCAAGGACTGACGCCTCTAGAGCAAATATTGGAAGAGCTAGAAAAACAAGGCAAAGAAGAACTAAGCCGCAAAGACAATAACGCAGAGGAGAAAATTCAAATCTTTCGGAAAGTTCACCTGAAATATGAGGGAACTGATACAACCTTAATTGTGGATTTTGACCAGATTGCGGCGATGAAGCAGCAATTTGAGCAAGCACACCAGCAACAATATGGCTTCATTTCTCCAGAGAAAGCACTGATTGTTGAGGCAGTTTCGGTTGAAGTCGTTTACAAAACCATTACCCCGGAAGAACCAGTAATTGAGCGTCAAACCGAGAATAAGCCAGAACCTGTTGCAACAGTTCAGATTTACACAGCAGATACGTGGCACGAGACACCCGTATTTAAGCGAGAGGAATTACAACCGGGAGACTGCATTTCTGGCCCTAGCTTGATTATCGAAGTAACTGGCACCAACGTTATTGAACCGGGTTGGCAAGCTGAGTTAACTCAGTACAATCATCTAATCCTCAAGCGAATCAAACCCATAGATGAGAGTGTAGAAGTTGGCACTAAGGTTGATCCAGTACTACTAGAAATCTTTAATAACCTATTTCGCTCAATTGCCGAGCAAATGGGTATCACTCTGCAAAATACCAGTTCCTCAGTCAACATCAAAGAACGTCTAGACTTTTCCTGCGCCATCTTTGACCAACAAGGACAGCTAGTTGCTAACGCACCTCATATCCCAGTGCATCTAGGATCGATGAGTGAAAGTGTAAGTAGTTTAATCAATGCCTACGGCGACACCCTCAAACCAGGAGATGTTTACGTTCTCAACAACCCCTACAACGGTGGTACTCACTTACCCGACATCACCGTTATCACGCCAGTTTTTACCGACTTAACTACTTCCCCCCTCACCCCCTCAC